>JBKPQM010000065.1:0-13659 GCA_046734095.1 Actinomycetota bacterium
AAGGAACATCAGCAGGATGACCGGCAGCAGCACGAACCCGCCGAGGTAGCGGATCTGCGGGGCCCGCCACAGCGCGCCGAGGAATGCGAGCACCGCGATCACGCCCACGACGGACGAGAACTCGTACATGTTGCCCCACGGAACCCGGTCGGCCGCGATGCCGCGCAGTGTGATCGAGCCGAGGTGGATCGCCGCGCCGAGCAGGGTGAGCGCGACGGCGATGCGCCCGAATCGCTCCCCGGCCGCGCGCCGCCCGCCCGACGCCTGGCGATCTGACGGCTCGCGGCCAAACCCGTCGCCCACGGGGATCTCGGCCACAACGGCCCCGGCGGGCGAAGAGGCGGCCGAAAACCCGGACGGGAACTCGGCCCGGCCAGCCGGAAACTCGGCGGCTTCCCCGGATAGAGACTCGGCCACGGCGGCTCCGCCCGCGCCGACGAGAACCCGCGACGGCACCCGAGACGTGGCCGCGACCCGGCCCCGGCGACCGAACGCGTATTCGGCGGTGTAGGTCGCCATGGCGAGCGTGTAGCAGGCGATCGCCGTGGTGAACAGCGCGTCGGACAAGTGCGCCAGCCCCGAGTTGACCGCCACCCTCACTCCTTCCCTGCGCCGACCAGGCCGACCTCGGCCACCGTCGATGCGCCCCGCAGCCGGGACAGGATGCCGGCGAATTCCGTGGTGAAGTTGCCCGAGTCGCTGCGCGCGAGCCCGCCGATCGAGACAACGGTAGGCGAGCCTGGTTTCTCAGCCGCGCCTGGGGTAATCCGCAGCCAGAGCCGCCGCCGGCGTATGCCCAGCGAGCCGATCAGCCCGACGACCATCGCGATCGCGGCGAAGAGCAGGTAGCCCTGGGTCGGGTCGTGCGACACCTGCAGGCTGGCCCACGGCACCCACCCGTTAAACGTCACGGTGACGCCGTTCGGCATCCGGGCGGTTTGCCCGATGTGGAGGTTGGCCGCCCCGATGCGGTGCAGCTGCGACTTGTTCAGCGAGTACACCGATTGCGGCAACCCGTTCGGGTTCAGGGTGCCCTGATAGACGAAAATGCCGAGCATCGGGTTGCTGACCTGCGGCGACACCGACGTGATCACGTCGTTTCCCGTGTCCTGCGGCGTAGGTGCGAAGAAGCCCTCGACGCCCACGTCCTGGCGGGCGCCTTGCACCCCATATTCGGAGAACGCGCCTTCCGAGTAGTAGGTGGTCGGATCGGTCGGCAGGAACGTCGCCTGGTCGTGCTGGACGGAGCCGTCCGGCATCCGAACCGTGATCTTCGGGGCGAAGCCGTGGTTGATGAGGTAGACCCGGTCGCCGTCGAGCCGTAGCGGGTGGTTGACCGTGATCGTGTGGTGCACCTGCGGCCCGTCCGTGGCGTTCGCGTTCACCTTCGAGTACGTCACGTCGGCGACGAACTTGGACGGCTCGCCCGTCGCCGTGTAGTCGGCGGTGAACCGGTCGAGTGAGTCGATGCAGAACGGCGCCGGTCCGATGCGTCCGTCGGCGGCCATCCGGCCCGGACGCCACGAGTCGTAGGCCGTCGGCGAATTACAGAAGCCCTGTCCTTGCTGGACGATCACCGTTCCCTGATAGCTGAACAGGCGCCCGACCGCGATGAGGATCAGCGCGGCCAGCATGGCGACGTGGAAGAGCAGGTTGCCGGTCTCGCGGCTGTAGCCCTTTTCGGCCGACAAGGTCACGACGCCACCGGGCTCCGCGCGCTGCACGATGCGCCAGCGCCTGCCGAGCGCGGCCCGGGCCGCCGCGGCGTAGCGAGCCGGCGTGTCGCCGGACTCGAACTGACCCGACTCGGGCAGTCGGTCGAGGTTCTTCGGGGCCGAAAGCGGCTGGCGCGTGACCCCCCGGACGTGCTGGCGGATACGGGGAACCAAGCAGCCCGCCAACGACACGAACAGCAGCAGGTAGATCGCCGCGAACCACGCCGAACCGAACACGTCGAACATGCCGAGTCGGTCGAGGAATCGCCCCCAGGCACCGTGGGTGCGCAGGTAGTCGTCGACCTTGGTCGGATTGAGCGGACGTTGGGGCAGCAGCGACCCGGGCACTGCGGCCAGCGCGAGCAGGAACAGCAGGACGAGCGCCGTCCGCATGCTGATCAGCCGTCGCCAGGCGCGCCGGAGGATCCGCCCGACGCGGGTCACAGCGCAACCTGCTCTTCGGGCAAGCGCTCATCGCGTCGCTCGCTCCGTACCTGCACCCGACGAAATCGCTGCGCGATTTCGCAGGGACGCCGCGACTCCTCGGCGCTGCGCGCCTGCGATGCTCGCTCGCTCACAGGTTCGCCCCGACGCCGGGATGCTGGTTGAAGACGTCGCGCAACTGGATCATCCAGTGATCCCAGGCGCCGCTCACGAGCAAAGCGCCGATCACGATGAGTAGCACCCCGCCGACCTGGGTCACGGCCCGACCGTGCCGTCGCACGAACCCGAGCGCGCCCGACACCCAACCGACGCCCGCCGCCACCAGCAGGAACGGGACGCCGAGGCCAAGGCAGTAGAAGATCATCAGCAGCGCGCCCCGGCCCGCGGTGGACTCGCTGTACGCGAGTCCGGTTACCGCGCCAAGCGTCGGCGTGAGACACGGCAGCCAGCCGACGCCGAACGCGACTCCGAGCAGCGGCGCCCCGACGAGACCGGCGGGCGGCAGACGGTGAATACGGAATTCCCTTTGCAAGAAGGGAATTCGCCCGAGGAACACCAGTCCGAGGACGATAGTCAGGCCGCCGAAGATCCGCTCGATCGTCACCGTGTGGTCGCGCAGAAGCTCGCCGAAGCTGCCGAACAACGCTCCCTCGGCGACGAAGATCGCGGTGAAGCCGAGGACGAACAACAACGCCCCCGCGACGACGCGGCGGGGCCGGTCTGAACCGGACAGTCCGGCCACGTAGGACAGGTAACCCGGGACCAGCGGCAGCACGCACGGCGACAGGAACCCGATCAGCCCGACGAGCGCGGCGATTCCTGCGGCGGGCACCAGCGAACCGTCGGTGACGGTGTCGGAGAAGCCGCTGGCGAGCATGATCAGGATTCGGTAGTGAGCGAGGTCAGCACTGGCTGCAGGTCCGCGGGAAGTACAGGACCGCTGTATACCGCGGCAACCCGTTGTTGCTTGTCGACGATGACCGTCCAGGGCAGGCCGACCATCGGCACTTTGCCCAACTGGATCGCGGACTTCGCGTTCGGATCCCAGACGTTCGGGTAGGTAATGTCGTTGTCCTTGATGAACGACTCCGGCTTGCTGCGAGTCGTCTCCTTGACGTCGAGGCCGACGAACTCGACACCCTCGGACTTGACCTTCCGGTAGAGCGCGTCGAATTGCGGGCTCTCGATCTGGCACGGCCCGCACCACGAACCCCAGAAGTTGAGGACGACGACCTTGCCTTTCTGCCCGGCAAGATCAAACGTGCCGCCGGCGAGCAGCTCACCGGTCACGTTGCCGGCCGTCTTGCGGTCATTCACGGTGATGGTCTCGCCGCGTGGGGTGACGTTGTGATACCGGAATTGGCCCCCCGCGCCTTGATCGACGGCGTCCTTGCCGCCCGAGCAGGCGCCGACGGTGAGCAACGTGGCGGCGAGCAGAGCTAACAGGCGTTTCATCGGGAATCCAGTGTGCGTTACGCGCCTGGCCGCCTTGACACCGGGGCCAGCGCGCCGCGCGGTGCTCGATGCGGGCTGAGGTCGGCCCGGTTGGAATGCTATGAAGAAAGCAACGCACGTGTCTTGGTAGGTGACGACAGTTGGCCGGGTCTACGACGGCAGAGGCCGAGTCCTCCACTGGGACGACGGGCCGGACGCCTCCTTGTGCGTTGGTGATCTTCGGCGCCTCCGGCGACCTGACCGCACGAAAGCTCCTGCCGGCGCTCGGTCGCCTGGCGGCGGACGGAGCACTGGCACCGCAAGTCACCCTCATCGGGGTCGCGCGGACTGCGCTGACCGATGACGAGTTCCGCGCTCGCTGTCGCGAGGCCATTCAAGCGTCCGGCCCCGGCCTCGACCAGTTGATCGCGGGTGCCCGATACCTGACCGGCAACTACGACGACCCGGCAACGTACGTGGCGTTGGCGCAGCTTCTCGCCGAACTGGACGAGCATCGTGGCATCGGCGGCAGTCGCGTCTACTACCTCGCAACGCCACCGCAACTGTTCGGGTCGATTGCCGTTCGGCTCGGCGCGGCCGGGTTGGAGAAGTCGCCGGACGGCCGTTTCGTCCGCCTGGTCATTGAGAAGCCGTTCGGCTGGGACGAGCAGAGTGCGCGCGAGTTGTACGCGGAGATCTCGTCGGTGTTTGTCGAGGACCAGGTCTTCCGAATCGACCACTACCTGGCCAAGGACACGGTGCAGAATCTGCTGGCCGTCCGGTTCGCGAACGCGATCTTCGAACCGATCTGGAACCGCACCTGGGTGGACAACGTCCAGATCACCGTCGCCGAGTCCATCGGGGTCGAGGACCGCGGCGGGTTTTACGAGACCGCCGGGGCGATGCGCGACATCGTGCAGAACCACGTGCTGCAGGTGCTGTCGCTGTTTCTCATGGAACCGCCGACGTCGTTTCACCCGGAGGCAATCCGCGACGAGAAGCTGAAGCTGCTGCGAGCCATCCGGCCCTTTGCCGGCGAGCAGGACATCGCGCGACGGGCCGTGCGCGGACAGTATGCGCGGGGTGGCACGCGCGAAGATCCCATGCCGGGCTATCGAGAGGAACGCGGCGTGGACCCGGTCTCCTCAGTCGAGACGTTCGTCGCGTTGCGCCTGGACATCGACAACTGGCGCTGGGCCGGTGTCCCGGTCTATGTGCGCACCGGCAAGCGGCTACCGGAGCGCATCACCGAGGTGGCCGTCGAGTTTCAGCGTCCGCCCCAGCTGCCGTTGTTCCCGGGTTCGGATCCCGAACCGGACGCGCTGGTGCTTCGGGTCGCGCCGACCGAGGGGCTCAGTCTCCGGTTCGGCGCCAAGGTGCCCGGCCGGACCTTCAACGTCCGCAAATCCTCGATGGACTTCGACTACGGCGCAGGGTTTCCGCCTGGGTCCGGTGATGATGCCTACGACCGGGTCATATTCGATGCGCTGGTGGGTGATCCGACGCTGTTCATTCGGGCGGACGAAGTCGGCCGGTCGTGGCGCATCGTGGACCCGATCATCGAGTACTGGGCCGCGTCCGCAGAGCCGATTCCGCTCTACCAGGCCGGAGCCTGGGGCCCGCGCGAGGCAAATGAGCTCGTCGCCGCCGACGGACGGCGGTGGCGACACTCGGGTACGTGACGTCGCGCCTCCCGTGGGTACGCCTCCGACTGGCGGGCGTTATGCGCCGGCGACGGCATCCGTCGGTTCGACGCCGGCCGGCTCGGCGTACTCGACGCGGACCACCACGTCGCCGACGAACGTGAAGGACGTGACCGAGCCGAGCGCGACCTGCCGCTTGCGCGGGTCGTGGAACAACCGCTCGCCCTCGACGTAGCGGCGCGCGACCCAGATCGGCAACTGGTGGCTGACGCAGACGGCCTCGTGTCCGCCCGCCTGGTCGCGCGCGTCGCGGGCCGCGGCCATCACCCGCCGGGCGATGTCGACGTACGGCTCGCCCCAGGACGGCCGGATCGGGTTGCGGAAGTACCGCCAGTTGGACGGGTCCGCGAGCAACCCCTTGCCGTCGGGGATCTGTCTGCCCTCCAGGAGGTTCCCGGCCTCGATCAGCCGCTCATCGGTCTCGATCGGCAGGCCGAGCTTGTTGGCCAGTGGTTGTGCCGTCTGGACGGCGCGTTCGAGCGGCGAGGAGACGATGTAGCCGACGTCGCGTTCAGCGAGGAACGCCGCGGCCAGCTTCGCCTGTTCGATGCCGTGTTCGGACAGACCAAACCCGGGGAGCTGCCCGTACAGCACACGATGAGGGTTGTGCACCTCGCCGTGCCGCAGCAGGTGCACGACCCGCAACTTTGAAGTTTGCCCTCCGGCAGCACGCTGAGCGGGTCCACCAGCGTGCTCTTCAGGGGCAAAGTCGGTCATGCGCTGACCTCGCCAGCGTGCTCTACAGGGGCAAAGTCGGTCATCAGCTGACCTCGCCAGCGCGCTCTACAGGGGCAAAGTCGGTCATGCGCGAGCCTCCGCGGCGGCCTTGGCGGCGGACGGCAGGGCGGCGGCGATGCGATCGATCGCCGTGTCGTCGTGGGCCGCCGACACGAACCAGGCCTCGAACGGGCTCGGCGGCAGGTAGACCCCGGCGTCGAGCATCGCGTGGAAGAACGGCCGATACCGGAACGTCTCGGCGGCCTGCGCCTGGCTGAAGTTCGTGACCGGCGCCTCGCTGAAGAACACTGAGAAGAGGTTGCCGGCATGCTGGACCCGATGGGAAACGCCCTGCGCGGTAAGGGCTTCTGAGGCCAGCCGGCCAACGGTATCGGCTGTCGCATCCAGCTTCGCGTACACCTCGGGGGTGCAATTGCGAAGCGTCGCCAACCCGGCGGCGACGGCCACTGGGTTCCCTGACAACGTCCCGGCCTGATAGACGGGGCCGGTCGGGGCCAGGCGGGCCATCACATCAGTCCGACCGCCGAACGCCGCCGCGGGCAGCCCGCCGCTCATGACCTTGCCGAAAGTGAACAGGTCCGCGTCCACGGGGTCGAGGCCGTACCACCCGGCGGCCGAAACCCGGAAGCCCGTCATCACCTCATCGCTGATCAACAGGGCGCCGTGGGCGGCGGTCAGGGCGCGCAGCCCGGCGTTGAATCCGGGCTGCGGGGCGACTACGCCCATGTTGCCGGCCGCCGCCTCGGTGATCACGCAGGCGATGTCGCTGCCGAACTCGCTGAATGCCACCTCGACGGCGGCGAGATCGTTGTACGGCAGGACGATCGTCTCGGCGGTCTGGGCGCCGGTGACGCCCGGCGTGTCGGGCAGTCCGAAGGTGGCCACGCCCGATCCAGCCGCCGCGAGCAGGGCGTCCACGTGCCCGTGATAGCAGCCGGCGAACTTCACCGCGCGGTGCCGAGCGGTGACCGCCCGGGCCAGCCGAATGGCGCTCATCGTCGCCTCGGTGCCCGAGTTGACCAGCCGGACCTGCTCGACGGGCGCTACGCGGGCAACGATCTCCTCGGCCAGCTCGACCTCACCGCTGGTGGGCGTACCGAACGACAGCCCCTCCGCTGCCGCGTCCCGCGCCGCGGCGACCACCGCCGGGTGGGCGTGCCCGAGGATCATCGGCCCCCAGGACGCGACGAGGTCGACGTATTCATGCCCGTCCGCGTCGACCAGGTACGGGCCGCGCCCACGGACCATGAACCGCGGCGTGCCGCCCACCGCGCGAAACGCGCGCACCGGGGAGTTCACGCCACCGGGGATCACCCACCGCGCGCGCTCGAAAAGCTCGGCCGAGACGGGGGCGTCAGACATCCATCCAGTCTCGCAGGCGCCTTCCGTCCGGCCGTCGAGTGGTGCGTTCCGGCTCGAGTGGTGCGTTGTAATGCGCCACTGAACGGATAATGCACCACTCAACGAGAAAGCGCAGTGCGCGCCGCCTCGACGGCCCAGTACGTCAGGATGATCGAGGCGCCGGCCCGCTTGATCGAGGTGAGCGTCTCGGTGATCGCCCGGTCGCGGTCGATCCAGCCCCGCTCGGCGGCCGCCTCGACCATGGCGTACTCACCGCTGATCTGGTACGCGGCGACCGGAATCGGCGACGCATCGGCGACGGCGCGCAGAATGTCGAGGTAGGGCAGGGCCGGTTTGACCATGACGAGGTCAGCACCCTCGGCGACGTCGACCGCCACCTCGGCCAACGCCTCGGCGGCGCTGCGGCGGTAGTCCTGCTGGTAGGTCTTGCGGTCGCCGGTCAGCGACGAGTTGACCGCCTCGCGGAACGGTCCGAAGAACGCCGATGCGTACTTGGGGGCGTAGGCCAGGATGCCGACGTCATGGCGGTCGGCGTCGTCAAGCGCTGCCCGGACGGCGCCGACCTGACCGTCCATCATGCCGCTTGTACCGAGGAAATGGGCCCCCGCGCTCGCCTGCGCCAGCGCCATGCTCGCGTATCGGTGCAGGGTCGCGTCGTTGTCGACGCCGCCGTTCGAATCGAGGACGCCGCAGTGGCCGTGATCGGTGAATTCGTCCAGGCACAGGTCGCCCATGAGCACGGTCGCATCGCCGAGCTCCTGGCGAAGCGCCCGCAGGGCGACGTTGAGGATGCCGCCCGGATCGTCGGCGCCCGAGCCGGTCGCGTCCTTGTCCACCGGGATCCCGAAGATCATCAGCCCGCCCACGCCCGCCTCGACCGCCTCGACGGCCGCCTTGCGCAACGACTCGACTGAATGCTGGACGACGCCGGGCATGGCGGCGATGGCCACCGGCTCGGCGGTGCCTTCGCGGACGAACATCGGCAGCACCAGGTCGGAGGGATCGACCTGGACGTCGGCTACCAGGCGGCGCAGCGCCGGCGTCGTACGCAGCCGGCGCGGCCGGAAGGCCGGGAACGCCGGCAGGCTCGGCAGTTGGGTCACGTTATGACCCTACGCGTGACGCTCAGCGACGGCGGGATGCCCGCTTGGCCGCTGCGACGGCCGCCTTCTCCCGCTCCTCCGCCGCTCGAACTGCGGCGAACTCAGCCAGGGCGTCGACCAGCGCGGGCACGGTGGCAGTGTCCGGAGCGACGTCGACGCGCAGACCGAACTCACGGGCGGTGGCTGCCGTCTGTGGGCCGATGCAGGCCACCACCGTCCGAGCGTGCGGCTTGCCGGCGATGCCGACCAAGTTGCGCACCGTCGAGGACGAGGTGAAGCACACGGCTTGGAAGCCGCCCGACTTGATCGCGTCGCGAATATCGGCCGGCGGCGGAGCCGCCCGCACCGTCCGGTATGCGGTGACGTCGTCGATCTCCCAGCCACGCTCGCGCAGCCCGGCCGCGAGGGTCTCGGTGGCGATGTCTGCCCGCGGCAGCAGGATCCGGTCGATCGGGTCGAGCACGTCGTCGTACGGCGGGAAGTCGGCCAGCAACCCTTCGGACGACTGCTCACCCGAGGGCACCAGTTCGGGCTTGATGCCGTACGCGCGCACGGCGTTCGCCGTGGCGTCACCAACACAGGCGATCTTGACGCCGGCGAACGCGCGCGCGTCCAGGCCGAATTCGTCGAACTTCTCCCGCACTGCCTTCAACGCGTTGACCGAGGTGAACACGATCCACTCGTACCGGCCGGTGACCAGGCCCTTGATGGCGCGCTCCATCTGCGTGGGTGTGCGCGGCGGCTCGACTGCGATAGTCGGCACCTCGACCGGGACCGCGCCATGGGCGCGCAGCCGGTCGCTCATCGCGCCGGCCTGGTCCTTCGTGCGGGGGACGAGCACCCGCCAGCCGTACAGCGCGCGCGACTCCCACCACGCCAGCTTCTCGGGGTGCTGTGCGCCGCGGCCGATTGTGACGACCAACGTCCCGGACATGCCGGCCGCCACGAGTTCGATGTCGCCCACGGCGCCGGAGACGGTCCGCTGCACGGTGCTGGTGCCATGGCAGCTGACCGTGACCGGGGTCTCCGGCTTGAGACCACTCGATACGAGCTGTTGGCCCAGGACCAACACGTCCGGCGCCGCGATGGTCAACACCAGCGTGCCCGGCGCCCGCGTCAGGGCCTCGAAGTCGCTGTCCGCGTCGACCTCGGCCTCGGTGTGCACCGATCCGACCGGCACGCCCGCATACGTCGCCGTGCCCGCGCCCAGGGACAGACCGGGGACGACGTCCCATCGCACCGCGGTCTTGGCCGCCGCCTGGGCCTCCTTGACGGCGCCCTCGTTGGCGAAGACATCGCCGGCAACCAGCCGCACGACGTAGGCCCCGGCCCGGGCCTCGGCGAGCGCCGCCTTGGCGATGTCGGCCGGCTGGCCTTCGGCTTGGCGGACCTCGCCGGCGGCGAGGTCGGTGATCGCCGCCGGGACGGAGGCGTCGGCATAGACGATCTGCGCCGTGGCCAGCGCCTGGGTGGCCGCGACGGCCAGCAATCCCGGATCGCCCGGGCCGGCGCCCACGAAGGACAGCCGGCCTACGGACTTGCGCGCGCGGGTCATGTGGAGCTCCCCATCATCGTGTCTGCGCCTTCGGCGATCAGCTCAGCGGCGAGTCGCTTGCCGAGTCCGACGGCGTCGGTTACCGGACCGGTGGCCGACAGCCGGACGGCGCGCGAGCCGTCCGGAGCCGTCACCGACCCGCGGAGGTACATTTCGGCGCCCTCGGCGATCTCCGCCAGGGCGGCGACCGGCGCGGTGCAGCCGGCTTCGAGCGCGGCCAGGAGCGCCCGCTCGGCTTCGACGGCCGCGCGCGCGTCGGGATCGTCCACGTTGGACACGAGTTCGATCACGGCACGCTGCGAGGCTCGGCACTCGACGGCCAGCGCGCCTTGCGCCGGTGCCGGCAGCACCTGGATCGGATCGAGGATCTCGGAGACCTCGTCCTCGCGTCCCAACCGGCGCAGCCCGGCCAGAGCCAGGACGACTGCGTCGACCGTGCCCTCGGCCACCCGACGTAGCCGAGTGTCGACATTACCGCGCAAGGGTTCGACGACCAGCCCGAATCCGAGCGCCCGCAGCTGCGCGGCCCGGCGCGGCGATCCGGTGCCGACCCGTGAGCCCGGCGGCAGCTCGGCGAGCATCAGACCGTCGCGGGCGACGAGCGCGTCGCGCGGATCCTCCCGGGTGGGCACCGCCGCGATGACGATTCCCTCGGCCGGGGACGTCGGCAGGTCCTTGTAGGAGTGCACCGCAAGATCGATCTCGCCCGCGCTCAGTGCGGCGCGCAGCGCTGATACGAAGACGCCGGTGCCGCCGATCTGCTCGACCGGCTCCGCCGAGCGGTCGCCGGCCGTCACGATCGGAACTATCTCCGCCGGGGCGCCAAGCTTCGCGACGATGGATTCAGTCTGGGTGCGCGCCAGCTTCGAGCCACGGGTGCCGACGCGCAGCGTCCGGGTCACCGTCATGCACCGGCCGCCTTCCGGACAGCGCTCATCGACTCGGGCTGAGCCGGGTCGAGGTCGAACAGCTGGCGCAACGCCTCGGCGTACTGGTTGCCGCCGGGTTCGGAGGCCAGCTCCTTCACCCGGACCGTCGGCGCGTGGAGCACCTTCTCCACCGCGCGCCGCACCGCGCCGGCCACCTCGGTGCGCGTGGCGTCATCGAGCCCGGGCAGGCGGCCGTCCAGGCGCAGCAGTTCAGCATCGATCACCTGGGTGGCCCGCGCGCGCAGCGCGGTGACGGTGGGCCCGACGGCCAGGGCGCGCTGCTGGGCGAGGTACTCGGCCAGCTCGTCGGCGACGACCGCAGTCGCCGCCTCGACCTCGGCGTCGCTCACCATCGCCCCGTCCGCGCGCAGCACGTCGAGGTCGACGTAGGTGACGCCGGGCAGCGCGGCCACGGCGGGGTCGATGTCACGGGGTAGCGCGATGTCCAGCACGACGAGTGGGCCCGAGCCACGGGCCACGAACGCGCCCTGGTCGAGCACGAGACCTGTCGCGCCGGTGGAGCTGATCAGCAGGTCGGCCGCGACGATCTCGGCCGGCACCGCGTCGAGGCCCACGGCGCGGCCGTCGAGCGACGCGGCCAGCCGCCGGGCCCGGTCGAAGCTGCGGTTGGCCACCACGATGTCGGTAATCCCGCGTCGGCGCAGCGTTGCGCCGGTCAGGGCGCCCATCGAGCCGGCGCCGACGATTAGCGCCCGGCGGCCGGGCAGCTCGCCCAGCACGCGGACGGCGTGGTCGAGCGCGACCGTGACCACCGATGCTCCGGCCCGGTCAATGCCCGTGTCGGTGTGCACCCGCTTGCCGACGCGTAGCGCCACCTGCGCGATGTCGTGCAGCACCGAGCCGACCGTCGCCGCATCGACGCTGCTCGCGTAGGCGGCGCGCAGCTGGCCCAGGATCTGCGATTCGCCGACGACCATCGAGTTCAGGCCGGACGCGACGGCGAAGATATGTTCGGCGGCCGCCTCCGCAAAGTGGACGTACAGATGCTCGCCCAGCTCTGCGATGCTCACGCCGGCGTGGCGGGCCAGCACCTGGGTGATCTCGGCGACGGCTGGGTGGAATCGGGCGACATCGGCATAGACCTCGACGCGGTTGCACGTCGATAGCGCAAGCACCTCGCTGATCGATTCGTCGGCGTGCAGCTCGCCGAGCACCTTCGGCAGGTCATCGGCTGCGATGCTGACGCGTTCGAGTACCGACACCGGCGCCGTGCGATAGGAGACGCCGACTACGAGCAGGCTCATGCTTTCGCCTCGCTCCTCGGGCTGGTTGCCGCGCGATGCTCGCTCACAGGACTAAAGCCCCGTTCTTGCGGTTTTCGTGGAAGGACAGGATCTGCAGCTCGGCGGCCAGGTCGACCTTGCGGACGTCGACGTCCGACGGCACGGCCAGGATGACTGGCGCGAAGTTCAGGATGCTCGTGACGCCGACCGTCACCAACCGGTCGCAGACGTCCTGGGCCGCCGCGGCCGGGGTGGTCAGCACGGCTATCGTGATGTTCTCCTCGGCGACGATGCGCTCGAGGTCGGCGATGTCGCGGACCGTTATGCCCTGCACAGTGGTGCCGACGCGCGCCGGATCGGCGTCGACGAGCGCCGCGATGCGAAAGCCGCGGCTGGCGAAGCCCGCGTAACCGGCGAGCGCTTGGCCCAGATTTCCGATACCGATCAAAGCGACGCTGCGGTGCACGGTCAGCCCGAGCGTTCGGGCGATCTCCTCGGTCAGCGTCGCCACGTCGTAGCCGACTCCACGGATGCCGTACGAGCCGAGAAAGGAGAGATCCTTGCGCAGCATGGCGGAGTTCACGCCGGCTGCGATGGCCAGCTCATCGGAGGAAACGGTCGTGGCCGCGGTGTCGCCCAGCCCGGTCAGCACTCGCAGGTACGTGGCGAGGCGGGCCACTGTTGCCTCGGGGACGGCCCGCGCCCCGTTAGCGCCCGCCGCGTCACGCTGGACCGTCATGTTCCCCTCTGGCCAGTCCGGTATGTTCGAGCGGAGCCACCCGGCCCCGGGCCCGCCGATCCGGTGTGATAGAAGCCCTGTTGCCGCGGAACGCTACGCGCTTGTGAATCATTTCCCAAATCGCGGAACGGTGTGCTATTGGCCGCGACTTCACCTGACCCCGACGAGCAGCCTGTAGGGCCGGTAGCGATTCGTTGGCCCTCCTCGCCCAGGTCACCTCAGCCCAGACTGGCGCTCCGCACGTGATCAACCAACCGGACTGACCGTACGCCACGATTCGCCTGGCACGAGCGTCGAACACGTCGACGTTGGCGGGCCGGAGCGGTCCGCCGGCGCTTCTCGTAGACGGCAGGCCGTTGCATTCGAGCGTCTTATGGCAAGTCAGCCGGCCACCCCGTCGGTCGTGCCACGCGCGCGGCGCGTCCCTTGCCGCGCTGGTCGTAGCGGGCTGAATCGGACGTCAGCACCGCGAGCGTCACTCCGAGTGTCGTCGGCAGACAGCGGCCTGCGGCCTCCGGCCAGCAGCCGGATGACTTTCAGATTCCCGTTATGAGATAGGCAGAATCCGGCTGGATGGGGCGATCATCGATGCGGTAGACTCGCACACATGTTCGACACGCTGCCGTTGGAGGGCGACCCGATGCCGCCTCCGCCGAGTGCAGTCGACGTGATCGAGCAGCCCGGGTCGGTGGC
>JBKPQM010000066.1:0-10410 GCA_046734095.1 Actinomycetota bacterium
CCACCGTGGTTGCCGAGGCCTGGGCAGCGTGGCGCGAGGAGGTCGCCTTCGCCGAGCGGTTCGTGCGCACTACCGACCTCGACTTCGTCGGCAAGGACGGCGCCGGGCAGCCGATCTCCCTGCGCGAGCTGCTGGTCCACATGATCGAGGAGTACGCCCGTCACAACGGCCACGCCGACCTGCTGCGCGAGCGCATCGACGGACGCGTCGGCCAGTAGCTCCGACCGCCCGAACGGGCAAAACCCGAATTAACGCCGCATAGTCGCTGAGGTAGCTACCGGTGCCTCTCGATCAACGATGGACCGCGTGCGGTTCACTCCTCGCGGGAAACGTTGATCTTCTTGGCCTCCGTGGATGGCTGGGCCAACCCCACCCGTACGGTGAGGATGCCGTCTTTGTAGGCAGCCTTGACGTCGTCCTGCTTCGCTCCCTCGGGCAGCCGAACGCTGCGCACGAACGATCCGTATCGGAACTCCGAGCGGTTCTTCTCGCTCTTCTCCTCTTTGCGCTCGGCGCGGATGGTCAACACCCCGCCTTGAACTGTGATGTCCACGTCCTTGTCCGGGTCGATGCCGGGCAGCTCGGCCCGCACCACGTAGTCGTCGCCCTCGACGAAATCCTCGACCCGGATTGCCTGCAGCGAGGCCATCGGCCGCCATCCCATCAGATTGGGAAACGAGTCGAACCAGTCGCTCAGGTCCGGCAGCAACGGCTGCCGACGTGCCGGCACATTCATCGCACGCTCCTTCCGCGAAACCCACCAGTGAACACTTCGATTCCACCGCTGCTGGCCGCCGGACACAACCCGTCGACCGACACCGCCGCGAACGGATATGGCCCGCGCCGGGCTGGAGGCTCTTCGCCGGGTCCGGCTGGCCGGAGCGACGACCTGGAGGCCAGCGGTAGTGCGAGCAGCGCGACCAGTTCGGTTGAATGCGCTCGTGGTTGGATCCTGGATCGGATTCGCGGCCGGCCTGGCCGTGATCGTGACGACGGTCTCGAGCGTTGTCGGGACCTTGGTTGTGCCGCGGAATGTCAGCTCGTTCATTTCCCGCGCCTGCGAACGACTGCTCGATGTCGTCTTCCTGCGGGCCACCCGGGGGGTGCATGCGTTCGAGGTGCGTGATCGGGTACTCGCCTGGCAGGGGCCGATGACCCTGCTTGTCCGCCTAGCGTTGTGGCTCGCGCTGTTGTTCGTTGGGTTTGGCCTCATCTTGCTCCCCAGCGTTCACGGCGAGGCCGCGCGCGCCTTCTCCGAGGCCGGATCGTCCATGTTCACCCTTGGATACGCCGCGCCGAAGGGCGGCGCCAGTACCGCGCTCGAATACGTCGCGGCGTTCAGTGGCCTGGTCGTCGTCGGCCTCCAAGTCGGGTACCTGCCGACTCTCTACGCGGCGTTCAACCGGCGCGAGACGACGGTGACCATGCTCGTCGCCCGGGCCGGGGCACCGGCGTGGGGCCCGGAGATCCTCGCCCGGACCAAGTGGGGCATATACGACGGTGACACTCGTCCGGTCCTGGACGAGCTGTTCACCTCCTGGGAGGGCTGGGCGGCCGACGTGGCGGAATCACACACGACCTACCTGAGCCTGGTCAGGTTCAGATCACCTCGACCTCTGTCGCACTGGCTCACGTCGCTCATCGCCGTGATGGACGCCGCCGCCTTGCACCTCTCGCTCGCGCCGTCGCGCGAGCCAAAGCTTGCCGCTCGGCTGTCATTGCGGATGGGCTTCGTTGCGCTCGAGCGGATCGCCCGCGCCATGCGGCTGCGAGTGCCCGACGAACCCTCGCCGGATGTCCCCATCTCCGTGAGCTTTGAGGAGTTTCGGGACGCTGTCGCTATGCTGCGCGGCGTCGGTTACCCGATCGAGCGCACGGACGACGTGGCCTGGCCGCACTTTCGCGGCTGGCGCGCCAATTACGACGTCGCGGCTCTCGCACTCGCCCGGGCACTCGACGCGCCCCCGGCGCTGTGGACCGGGGCCCGGAGATGGCCATCGGAGCCAATCCCGCCCAGGCGCCCCAGACTTCAAGTGGCCAGTGGCGCCGTCGAAACGCCGCCGTCGCCGACCGCGCCCTGAGACACCGATCGGGCCTACCCGTCGCTGTCTACCCGCTTCGTCGCAGTGAGTTGCCATGCCCTCGCGCACTGCTCCAGACGGTTCGGCAAATAGCCACCATAAGCCGATGTGAGGTCATTGACAGCGTTAGCGCCCGAGCGTAACTTTCCGGCAGGTAGACAACGTTGTCAGCTGGTCGGCAGGAGATGTCCCGAACAGGGAAGCACCCGTCGGTGGGAGGCCCTCACATGTCCTCGCGCACTCGAGTATTTGTCGCCCTGGCCGCCCTGGCCGCTCTGACGTGTCTGAGCGCGGCACCAGCGATGGCCGCGCCCAGTCCGGCCCCGAGCCCGGCGCCGCCGACACCCGGCTCCAGCGCCCCGGCCGCACCGGGCAGCGCCACCAATGCGCAGCGGGCCACTTGTACCGAGGGGCCGAACGGGCTCCCGGTCAACTGCCAGGCCCCGGTACCTGCGTCGAAGCTTCCGTCCGCCGCGAAGAACCAGGCCGCGGCCGCGCCCCAAGCTGTCAGCAATCCGGCAACGCTCGTCGACACCCGGACGTGGACCACCGGCGGCGGTAACACGTTCCCCGGCGCCGAATGGCCGTTCGGCATGGTGCAGTGGAGCCCGGACACGATGCCCGGCCGTAACGCCGGCGGCGGCTACTCGTTCGGCGATACGTCGATCACTGGCTACTCCGTCACGCACGTCAGTGGTCCGGGGTGTGGCGCGGCCGAGGACGTGCCCATGTTGCCGGTGACCGGTCCGCTGCCCAGCGGCAACCCGAACAACGCGCTCAGTGCATTCAGCAACACGAACGAGGTGGCCCAGGCCGGCTACTACTCGGCACAGTCCAACCAGCCGAACACGATCACCTCGCAGTTCACTGCAACGGCGCACAGCTCGATGGCGCGATTCACCTACCCCGCCACCACGCAGGCCGGCTTCCTGATCAAGCTGCGCAACAGCCAGAACGGCCAGTTCGCGCCGAGCACCGCGCAGGTCGTCAACGACCACGAGATCGCCGGGTCGGAGACGAGCGGCCACTTCTGCGGCGAGAGCAACAACGACGGCCAGCAGCAGGAGTACACCGTCCATTTCGATGTCACCTTCGACCAGCCGTTCACCGCCTCGCAGGTGATCAGCGGATCGAGCGGGCCGTCGGCGGTCTACCTGACCTTTGACACGACCGGCAACCCGGTCGTCCAGGCCAAGGTCGGCATCTCCTATGTCAGCGACGATAACGCGCGGCTGGACTGGCAGACCGAGAACTCCGGGTGGGACTTCGACGCGACCAAGGCCGCCGCGCAGAACGAGTGGAACTCGTTGCTCGGCCGGATTGACGTGTCCGGCGGCAGCGTCGCCCAGACCCAGCAGTTCTACAGCAACCTGTACAAGGTGTTCGTGCAGCCGAACATCACCAGCGACGTCAACGGCCAGTACACGGGCGCGGATTTCAAGACGCACAATGTCGTCACAGGCCAGGCCGACCAGTACGGCATCTTCTCCGGCTGGGACACGTTCCACTCCGCCGCCGAGCTGCAAGCCATGCTCGACCCGAAGCCGGCCAGCGACCAGGCGCAGTCACTGCTGAACTACTACAGCCAGGACAAGATCTTGCAGCAGTGGGGCTACCTGCACCTGAACAACTACGTCATGGTGGGTGACCCGGCCCAGTCGATCATCGCCGGCTACTATGCGTTCGGCGCCCAGGACTTCGAGACCGCCACTGCGCTGAAGGACATGCTCGTGCAGGCCACCACGGTCAACGACGTGCGGCCCGGCGAAGCACTCGAACAGCAGTACGGCTACCTACCGGAGGACGGCACCTACGGCTGCTGTAACCCGCACGGATACGTGCCAACGCTGCTTGAGTACGACAGCCAGGACCTCGCGCTGTCGTTCTTCGCGACTTCGCTCGGCGACAAGACCGATGCGGCCATGCTCCAAGCCCGAGCCAACAACTGGCAGCACGTCTTCGATCTGTCCAACAACCTGCTGAACGGGCGCAATAAGGACGGCTCGTTCGTGCCGGGTATCACTCCGACCAGCTCGACCCGTTACGTCGAGGGAAGCGCGTACGAGTACCTGTGGAACGTCCCGAACAACTATCCGGCGCTGTTCTCGCTGCTGGGCGGCAACTCCAAGGTCGCGCCGATGCTGCGCGAGTTCCTGTCCCAGCCCGACGCCGGCGGCATGCACGCATTGCTGACGAACGAGTTCGGTTTCGGCGAGCAGTACGCACCGAACTACGCCGGCGATCCCGCCGGCACGCAGCAGGCCGTCAACAACATCCGCAACACGATGTACAAGCCCGGTCCGAGCGGTCTGGCCGACAACGACGACCTGGGCGCCAACAGCTCCGCGTTCGTCTGGGAGATGCTGGGCATGTACCCGGAGAACTCGGGTAGCGACACCCTGGTCTTCAACGGCCCGGGCTTCCCGTCCGCGAAGATCAGCCTGCCGAACGGCCGGACGATCACGATCAACGCGCCGGGCGCGTCGCCGTCGACGTTCTACGTAAAGAACCTCAAGATCGACGGCGACAACTACAGCAAGCTGTACGTCCCGTTCTCGCGGCTGAGCAAAGGCGCCACGCTCGACTGGACGCTCGGGACGACGCCGGGTACGTGGGGCGCCACGCCCAGCGCGGCGCCGCCGTCCTACCCGCAGGGCCTGGATTCGGTCGTCGCATCCGTCGATCCCGGTTCGGTCGTCCTCCAGCCGGGCGCGTCGAGCACCGCGACGCTGACCGCGGCGAGCGTCACCGGCACCAAGCAGACCGTGTCGTGGACCGCGACTGCTGACAATGGTCTTACCGTCAGTCCCGCCCAGGGCTCGCTGGCTGTCAGCGGCACGACCCGAGCGAGCACCAAGGTGACCGTCACCGCCGGGGCGAACGTCCCGGACGGCCGCTACCACGTGACGTTCCAGGTGAACGCAGGAACCGAGCAACACACGGTGTCGCTCGGAGTGGCCGTCGCCAAGCTCGGTGAGCTGTGGCCGTATTTCACGAACGCCGGCATCACCGACGACACCAACACCAGCGCGGCAACCTACGACGGCGGCGGCTGGAGCTACTCGGCACAGGCGCTGGCCGACGAGGGCGTCACGCCGGGCGGAACGGTCACGGTCGACGGCATCGACTACACCTGGCCGGACGTCCCGGTCGCCACGCTGGACAATATCGAGGCGAACGGGCAGACGATTCCGCTGGCTGCGCCGGCGCACTCGTCGGTGATCGGGCTGCTGGGCAGCTCGACGAATGCCGGGAGCTCCGGTGCCGGTGGTACCGCGACGATCACGTACACCGACGGGACTACCGCGCAGTTCACCGCGCAGTTCAGCGACTGGACGCTCGGGGCCGGCGGATTCCCGCCCGTCTCCGGCAACATCGATGCGATCGCCATGCCGTACCGCAACTTCAGCGGCAACAACCGCGACGGCGTCATGACCCACGTGTTCGCCATGGAGGCACCGGTGAACGTCGCCAAGACGGTCGCGAGCATCACGCTGCCGCAGGCGACGGGCGGGGACATGCATGTCTTCGCGATCACGTTGCCGCCGGCGCCGGCGCATGCCGTTACCTTGACGCCGGCCACGCAGAAGGGCGCCGGCCGGGCCGGCGCGGACGCGACGTACACGGTGCACCTGACCAACGCCGGGTACGAGGCGGATTCCTACGCCATCACCTCGACGAGCACCTGGCCGGCAAGCATGTACACCGCGGACTGCACGACGCCGGTCACCACGACCGCGACGGTCCAGCCGGGTGACAGCGCCGATCTGTGCGTGAAGGTCGCCGTCCCGTCTTCGGCGTCGGACGGCAACTCGAGCGACACGACAGTCACGGCGACGTCCGCCGCGGATTCGTCGGTGAGCGCGACGACGAAGCTGACGTCGATCGCGGTCACGGCCGACACGCTGATCGTCGATGAAGACGGCGGCGGGCCGAACGTCGAGAGCTACTACGAGAACGCCCTTTCAGCCAACAACGTCCCGTACAGCTACTGGGATCTGTCTACCGATCCGACCCTTCCACTCTCGATGCTGACGGCGCACAAGAACGTCATCTGGTTCACCGCCAACGCGTATCCCGGCCCGATCGCCCCGTACGAGTCGGAGCTGTCGACGTTCTTGGGCGGCGGCGGCCGGTTGTTCATGTCCGGACAGGACATCCTGGACCAGTCAGCGGGCACGACCGCGTTCGTCCACGACTACCTGCACATCAACTGGGACGGGAGCGAAACGCAGAACGACAAGCCCACCGCCGACGTGCACGGTGTCTCGGGCAACCCGGTGACCAACGGGATTGGGTCAATACCGCTTGACCACTCCGTGCTCAACGCGTCGTTCGAGGATCAGGTCACGCCCATCGCGCCGGCAACCGCCGCCTTCACCGACGACACATCGGCCACCGACGCGCTGACCGTGACCGCCGGGGCATACAAGATCGTCTTCCTGGCCTTCCCGTTCGAGGCCTACGGCACCGCCTCGGACAAGGCCGATCTGATGAGCCGGGTGCTGACCTACCTGGGCTGACCTCGGTACGTACCTGGGGCTAGGCACCGCGGACACGCCCTAATCTGTCGCGGTGCCTGCATTAAGCCGCGTTGCCCGGTCGCTAGTGGACGATCCGAAATATGGACCGCTGCCATCGCTGCTGCTCGCGCTCACCGTGCTCACCGGGGTGATCGACGCGGTGAGCATCCTCACCCTCGGCCGCGTGTTCGTCGCGAACATGACCGGCAACGTCGTCTTCATCGGCTTCGCGCTCGTCGGCATCCCCGGCTTCTCGCTGAGCGCGTCGCTGTTCGCGCTCGCCGGCTCCTCCTGGGAGCGGCGGCCGCGGGTGCGGTCGCACCGAGGCTGACCGGCGGGCGCGGCGCGCTGCTGCGAACGGCCGTGGCGATCGAACTGCTGCTCGTGACGATTGCGATGATCGTGGCGATCGGCGCCGGCCGATACGCCTACGGCGCCGCAGTCGACGCGATCGCGGCCTTCTGTGCTCTGGCGATGGGTATCCAGAACACGGTCGCCCGGCGGATTGCCGTCCCTGATCTCACGACGACCGTCCTCACGATGACCCTCACCCGGCTGGTCGCCGATGCCCCGAGCCGGGCCGGAGCGCCGACGATCACCCGCCGGGTTCTGTCCGTCACGACGATGTTGGTCGGGGCCATCGTGGGGGCCATCCTCGCGCGCGACCACGGCGCACAGGGCGGCCTCGTGCTGGCCATCGCGATCCTGGCGGCGGTGACGATCAGCGCCGTGCTGCTCGGACGGCGGCTTACTTCTGTCGAATGAGCCCACCTGCGCCAAAGATCAGCAGCTTCCGAATTAGGGATCCAACTCGATCGCGACCGCCCGGAACTGCTCGGGCGTCCGCTGCAGGACGCGCAGCCGCGGGTCGGGTACCGCGAGGAACGGCCCGCGGGGCAGGTCGGCCAAGGGTGCGAGCCGAGGGTCGGCCAGCACGGCCCCGACGGCGGCGCGATCACCTCCGCAGACCAAGGCGTCGAGGTCGCCGGCGCGGGGCACCAGCAGGCGGGCGCACGCGTCGGCCGCGCGGGCAAACGCCGCCTGGGCCTGGTTGGCGCGCCGGCGGGCGAAGCGCTGCTGCGACCAGCCGCCGGCCCGCGTGGTGCCCTGCACGTAGGACGAGTCCACTTTCGAGGCCACCAGGTCGTCGCCCACGAAGACGCCGACGGCGTGGGCCCGCCGGCGCACGAGCAGCACGCCGATCGTGCGTGGCCGGGCGACGTGGACGAGCAGCGCCGTGCGCGGATCGTCATCGCTCGCGGTCAGCGGCGGGAAGGGCACGCGCAGCCAGGCCCGGGCGCCATCCGCCCCGACCAGCCGCACCTGGGCGGGCTCGGCCGTGGCTGTGGTCGCGCCGTGAAGTTGCGAGAACCCGTCCAGCCACCGGGGGAGCCGTTCGGGTGGGACGCTGACCCGCCGGCGCTCACCCGCCATGCTGCGTACCGCCGTCTCTGTCGAGTGGTGCGTTATCCGTCGAGTGGTGCACTACATCGCACCACTCGAACGCGAACGCACCACTCAACGGGGCGTGCGACACTTGCGCCGTGGCCAGCCAGCCGCCTCGCTCACGTGGAGCGCTCGAACGCGAGGTCATCGCGTGCCTCGCGGCGACCGGCCGACCCATGACCCCAGCCGACGTCCGGGCCGCGCTTCCCGGAGACCTCGCCTATACGACGGTGATGACCACGCTCTCGCGGCTGCACGCGAAGGGGGCGATCGAACGGACGCCGCAAGGCCGGGCGTACGCCTATTCGGTCAGCGGCGGAGCGGAGGCGGCCCGGGTCAACGTCACGGCTCATCAGATGCTCAAGCTCCTCGATGACGGTACGGACCGGGCGGCGGTACTCGCCCGGTTTGTCGACGACCTGGAGCCTGAGGACGAGACGCTGCTGGCCGACCTGCTCCAGCACCGTCCCAAGTCATGATCGTCGCCGCGGTTGCCGCATTGCTCGGCGCCAACGTGGTGACCTGGCTGGGCAGCGGAGCGATCGCGCGGCGCCTTCCGCCGCGGCACGCCGTGCCGTTACTGACCGGCCTGGCCCTCACGGTCGCGGCTTGCACCGGTATCGCGCTCTCGGCAATGGCGATACTCGCATTGGCCCAGCTGGGCCCCGTCCCTCAGATCGGCCACTGGTCGGCGCCGGTGCTGCGCACCCAGGCTGGATTCCCCGTCGAGGTGGGCATCGCCGCTTTCGTGATCGTCGCCGGCTGCCTGCTCGCGACCCTGGTGCGCGTCTGGACATCGGCGCGCGTGTTGCTGCGCGCAGCCCGGGCGGCCCGGACGCTTCGGCCGGTCAGCGGCAACCTCGTTCTGCTCGACGACGAGGCGCCGACCGCCTACGCCGTTGCCGGATGGCACGGGCGTGTCGTCGTGTCGAAGTCGATGCTCGCGGCGCTGCCGGCTGACGAGCGTCGGGTCGTGCTGGCCCACGAGGCTGCGCATCTGCGCTACGGCCACCACCTGTATCTGCATCTGGCCGCGCTCTGCGCGGCGGCGAACCCGCTGCTGCGTCGCACGGCCGCCGCGATCGCGCTCGGTGTGGAGCGCTGGGCGGACGAGGCGGCGGCCGCTGAGGTCTGCGACCGCACGATGACCGCGCGCGGGCTGGCCCGAGCCGCGCTGGCGCAGGTCCGGTCACCGCGAGTGCTCGGCCAGCTCGGTGTTGCCGACCGGGCGGTCGTCGAACGGGTCCGCGCGCTGCAGCAGCCCGCCCTTCGTCCGCGCCGGGTCGCATCGGCGCTCCTGATCATCCTGGCGGTAACTTGCTGGGTGGCCGCGGCCGCGGCCACCTGGCGCGCTCGCGAGCTCATCGAGCTCGCCGAGTACGTCTTGACCCGCAGGTAAATGCCTTATCGGCGTAGTCGCAGCCGGTCCATGCCCCCGTCGACGGGCAGCCACGTGCCGGTCGTCGAGCCGGACGACGGCGCGGCCAGATACCCGATGGCCGCGGCCACCTCGTCGGCGGTGACGAGCCGCCCGTGTGGTTGGCGGGCCTCGAGGGCGGCCCGTTCCGCCGCCGGATCGGACGCGGCGTCGAGCAGCCGGCCGATCCAGGGCGTGTCGGTCGTGCCGGGGTTGACCGCATTGACGCGGATGCCCTCGGGCAGCAGGTCCGCCGCCATGGCCAGGGTCAGCGAGAGCACCGCACCCTTGCTCGCCGAATAGAGCGCGCGATTGGGCAGGCCGGCAGTGGCCGCGATGGAGCAGGTGTTGACGATCGCGGCGTATGGCGAGCGACGCAGCGCGGGCAAGGCCGCGCGGGTCACCCGCACCAGGCCGATCACGTTGACGTTGAGCACGTGATGCCACTCGATGTCGTCGTTGGCCTCGACCCCGCCCTGCGCGCCGATGCCGGCGTTGTTCACCAGGACGTCCAGCCCGCCTAGATTCTCGATTGCGTGTCCGACCGCGTCGCGTACGGCGGCGTCATCGGTGATGTCGGCGAATACGTGTATGAATGGACCGCGATCGGCCGGTTCGGTGCGGTCGAGCACCGCCACCGCCGCGCCGTGCGCGACGAGGAAATCCGCCGTGGCCCGGCCGATGCCTGACCCCGCGCCGGTCACGAGTGCGCGCAGCCCGGCGAAGTCAGGCATTGCGCATGACCTGTCGCTGCCGGCCAAGCCCGTCGATCTCGATCTCGACGACATCGCCGGCGCGCAGGTAAGGCTTGTCCGGACGGCCGAGGGCCACGCCGGCCGGCGTCCCGGTGTTGATCACATCGCCCGGACGAAGCACCAGGAACTGGCTCAGGTACCACACCAGGTGTTGGACGCCGAAGATCATCTCTCGGGTGCTGCTGTTC
>JBKPQM010000067.1:0-8685 GCA_046734095.1 Actinomycetota bacterium
TGATCACTCCGTAGCTGTCCGGCTGCGGCGCGCCGACACCCGTTACCGTACGCTGCTGGGTGGACGTCCGTCCAGTAACTGGTCAAGGCTGGAAGGGCCCACGATGCCCAGCACGAGGAATCGACGCGACGCGCTGCTCGCGGCCGCGCTGGAAGGGTTCACCCATCGCGGCTACGACGCGACCAGCGTCGCCGAGCTAGCCGCGACCACCGGCATGAGCAAGGCCGCAGTCAGCTACCACTTCCGCACCAAAAACGACCTGCTACACGCGTTGGCCGACCCGCTGCTCGACAGCCTCGACGCGCTCGTTGAACGCCATCCCCGCGCACCCCACTGGCCCGGCGAAGTGCGGGCCCTGCTGGATGACTACCTCACCACCCTGACCGAACACAGCCAGATCGCCGCCTGGGTCGACAGCGACAAAGCGGTCCTCAACCATCCCCAGATCGGCGCCCGGCTGCACCGCAACACCGACACCATCTGCCAGGCCATCACCGGCTCTAACCCAGACGGCAGCGCCGCCACCGTACGCGCGATAGCAGCCCTCGGATCACTGTGGCGCCCCATCCGCACCCTGACCCCAGCACAACTCGCCACGCACCGCGACGCCCTGATCGACGCAGCGATGGCCGGCTGCGCGCCCACCGAGGACCCGCCCCGCCCACCGCAGAGGCCGACCTGACGTCATGAGGGTGGCGATGCTGGCGCCGATCGCGTGGCGTACCCCGCCGCGGCACTACGGGCCGTGGGAGCTCGTCACGAGCCTGCTGACCGAGGGCTTGGCGGCACGAGGCGTGGACGTGACGTTGTTCGCGACGTTGGACTCGCAGACCCGCAGCGTCCTGCGGGGAGTGAGCTCCCACGGCTACGCGGAGGATCCGTCCATGGACGGGCGGGTGTGGGAGGCGTTGCACGTCGCGAACGTCCTTGCCCAGTCGAGAGATTTCGATCTGGTGCACAACCAGATGGATTGGCTGCCGCTGGCGTTCTCGGCGCACTGCGAGGCACCGATGGTGACGACCGTGCACGGTTTCTCGGGTGCCGGCATCCTTCCCGCCTACGCCCGGGCGCGGTCGCTCTATGTCGCGATCTCCAATGCCGACCGGTCGGCGGAGTTGGACTATGTGGCGACGGTCTATCACGGCGTTGACCTAGACGCACTGCCGTTTCGCGCGAGCGCCGGCGATGCGCTGGTGGTATTCGGGCGGATCCATCCGGACAAGGGCACGGCCCAGGCGATTGCTATAGCTCGCGCGGCCGGCCGCCCGTTGGTGATCTGCGGGATCGTCCAGGACGCTCGCTACTTCGCCGAGGAGATCGAGCCGCACCTCGACGGTGACCGCGTCGTGTACCTCGGTTCGGTCGGACCCGATGATCGGGCTGCGGTGCTCGGATCGGCTGCGGCGCTGTTGCACCCGATCTCGTTCGCCGAGCCGTTCGGCCTGTCAGTGGTGGAGGCGATGACGTGCGGAACGCCTGTGGTGGCGTACCGGCGCGGGTCGATGTCCGAGGTGGTGGACGAGGGTGTGACGGGCTTTCTGGTCGGCGACGTCGCCGAGGCCGTCGCGGCGGTGGACCGCGCCGTGCGGCTTGATCGGGCGGCGGTGCGCGAGCGCGCGGCGTCCCGCTTCGGCGCCGACCGGATGGTGGAGGACTACTTGCGTGTCTACCGGCGCGTCCTCGGCGACTGACCCGTCATCTCGGCGAGCAACTCGTCGACGGGCGCCCATGCCACGCCGATCCTCGCGTCGCCGATACCGTAGGGCAGCCACAACAGTCCGTTGTGGACGACTCCGCCGCAGGAGTAGACGACGTTGGGCACGTACCCCTCCCGCTCGTCGCGATCTGCTTGAAGCAGCGGACGTTTCAGCTTGCGCAGCACCCGGGTCGGCTCGTCGAGGTCGAGCAGGATCGCGCCTATTGCGTACGTGCGCATCGGCCCGACGCCGTGCGTAAGGACGAGCCACCCGAGGTCGGTTTCGATCGGGGGACCGCAGTTGCCGACCTGCAGCAACTCCCAGCCCGCCTCGGGTGCCTGGATCAGTTCCGGCTCACCCCAGGCAAAGCCATCAGCCGACCTAGTGAGCGATGTGGACTCGCCGTCCGATCGGCAAAGGGACAGGTGGCGGCCGCCAACCAGCCGCGGAAACAGCGCCATGCCCTTGTTCCGGGCCGCGGGCCCAGCGAGCCGATGCGCGCGAAACACCCGCAAGTCCGGGCTGGTGAGCAGCCGCGGGGCGATCTGCCGTCCGTCGTAGGCCGTGTAGGTAGCGCGGTACTCGACCGTGCCGTCCGCGCCGACGAAGCGCACGAACCGCGCGTCCTCCATCCCATTGCGTTCTTCGTCGGACGAGGGGAGCAACACCTGCTGGCTGAGGTCGATCCCATCCGGGAACGTGGCTTCGTAGGCCGAGGCCACCAACTGGCGCAGCAAGGCGATGGTTTCCGAACCGCCCGGCCGGGCGCGGAGATCCTCGTGCGTGGCCGCGAGCGCCCGCTGCAGATCCGGTGAAGTGAATGACTCAGGCAGGCTGGCCAGCACGCTGTGGGCGAGCTCGTCGACATGACCCTGATCGACCAGTAGCGTCCGCAGGTGCTCTCGGCGCCAGTGCGCTGCGGTGCTGGTGGCGGCGACGGCCGGCAGGGTGCGCGGCTCGAAGGTCCACATCGCGCCTGGGCCGACTACCGCGGTGACGAATCCAATGGAGGAGACGTGTCCCTCGCCGATGCCGCGCAGGCTGACCGCGATCCGGACCTGCCCCGCGCGCAGGCCGGCCTGGGAGGGATGCAGCACGGCGCTCGGATTGCACAAGGCCGCACCCTCGACGGCGTACTCGGCCGTGAAGCTCGCGCCCAGCAGCACGGCCCGATCGGCGCTGATCTCGCGTTGCACGTGGGACCCGACCAGCGTTGCGTGGTCGGCGAGTATTGCGGGGTAGTCCCAGTGCCGGGCGGAGAAGTCCCCGAGCAGCTGCGCGGCCCGTTGCCGAACCTCGAGTTCGGGCAGCGCGAGCACCCGCTCGACGACCGCCCCGGCGCGCGAGCGCTCCAGCGGGCGTTCCTCGCCGGGAAGGAATAGCCGGGCGATCACCCGACCGGGATCGGCGCGCAGTGCTGCGTCGCTGTGTCGCGCGATGGGGGGCGACATCGTCAGTCGAGTGGCCCGAGGCGCCGGACGTGCTGGGCGGTCGACAGCACGGCGAGAGTCGATTCGGCGCCCTGGTTGAGATTGTGGCCGTGCCGCTGTAGCCCGTCGAAGCCCGCGCCCGTGCTCGGGTCGAACATCGGAGTGAAGGCATCGTTGTCGCCGAGGAACCATGCCCACGACATCAGCAGGCCATCCAGCCAGTGAGCCTCGTCGGTCGACTCGTACGCCCGCGCGAAGGCCGCGCCCAACGCAGCCGCCTCGATGGGCTGCTGGTCGAAGCCCGGCTTGAGGTCGGACGGTCCCCGTCCACCGACCGGCGTGACCGAGAGGTGGCCCTGCCTGGTCTCCATGCCGAGCAGGAAATGCAGCAGGTGCAGACCGCGGGTCCCCGCCATGCGATTCGGCAAGGCCTGGCCGGCCACAAGCAGAGCCTCCGCGATCGTCCCGTTGCTATACGTCAATCGTTGTTCTGGCCATGGCCAGGTCGGATCCGCAGCGGTGCCGCCCAGCGCCGCTACCGTGTCCAGCAGTAGCTGGCGGGCGGCGAGCTCGTCGGGACGGGCGAGCAGCAACTCGCCCGCGCCGAGGGCGGCGTAGGCCATCGCACGCAGATGCCGTGACCGGCGACGAGCCGCGGTCCGGAACCCCAGCAGCGCCCGTCCCCGCATCGCCGGTGTTGGTGCGTGCACTGCTGCAACACCCAGCCCCCACAGTGCGCGGCCCCACCAGTCACCCACGGCCGGAACGTCGCTCCAAGCACCCTCGCTGTTCATCCGGTTGTGGCACGAGCCGTCGGCGTGCAGGGCCGACACGGTGAAGTCGAGCAATCGGCGTCCGAGTAGCCGCAGCTCGGGGCTCGGACGTGGCTCACGGCAGACAACCACGAGTGCCCGCGCGACGTCGTCGAGGCAGTAGCCGTGCTCCGGCCGCGGTTCGCCATGCCGGGCGTGCTCGAACACGCCGCGCCGGTCACTCATCCGGTACAGGTGATCGAAGACCGGTCGAGCGACGGCACCGCTGACGATCTTCATGCCGCGACCCGGGCCCTGATCAGGCGTTCGGCCAGCTGTCGGTAACGCTCCGCCACGGCCGGCCACAGCAGTTCAGGTGCCGTTGCGCCGGCGGCCTTCGTCATGCCCGCAGCAACGGCGCGGCGCGTCAGCAGCGTACGCAGCGCCTCGGCGATCGCGGTCGGATCCTGGTGCGGCACCAGCAAGCCCGCACCCTCGCCAAGCAGTTCCACCGCATGCGGAAAGCGGGTGGCGATGACCGGCTTGAGGGCGGCAACCGCCTCGATGAGCACCCCCGAGGTCACCTGGTCGGTCGAGTCGTAAGGGAGAAGGACCACGTCGGCCGCGTCCACCAACGCGGCCAGGGCGGTCTCATGGCGATAGTGGCCGTCGAAGCTGACAGTGGCGGTGAGCGAGAGACGGCGTACCTGCTCGATCAGCCGATCGCGGTAGGCCTCCCCCTCGCGCAAGAGAACCTTGGGATGTGTCTGGCCGGCCACGATGTAGCGGGGCATGGGAAAGAGGTCCGTGAGGGAGGCCATTGCTTCGATGCCCCACTCGATGCCCTTGCCGGGCCCGAGCAGTCCCCACGTAAGGATGGTCGGCTGTGCCGTTCGGAAGGTCGGTGCGGGGCTGTGGCGGCCAGCAGGTGCCCCGTGCGGAATGACGCTGACTTTGCTCATGTCGACTGCGTACCCGGCCGCGAGCCGGTCGCGTGCGGTGGCCGTCATGGTCACCACGGCATCAGCCAGCGACACCACCTGCTCGAGAACGCTTCGCTGATGGCTGGTCGGCGCGCTCAATACAGTGTGCAGGACGACCAGGGTCGGAACTCTCACCGCAGTCAGCAGTGGCAGGATTTCGTCGCCGTCGGCTCCGCCGTAGGCGCCGTACTCGTGCTGCACGATCACGACATCGCTGTCGTCGAGCAGCTGCGCCGCGCGACGAACGCTACTCGGGTCACCGGCGACCAGCTCACCGACAACCTCCGCGCGCCCACGGCGCTGCGGCGTGTCGACGACGCGAACCACGCGGCCGGCGCCGCCAGGGATCACCAACTCGGCATGCAGCGCCGAGGTGAACGTAGCCAGACCGCAGAGTGTCGGCGGGTAGGTGCTTATGAAGCCGAAACAGATTGTCACAAGGGCGCGACCTTCCAGTCAGACGGCAAGCGCCAAACCGAGCGCGAGGCCTCACGCGAACGAAATGTCCAGCCACAGCGGCAGCGTGTATGCCAACGCCCATCAGACAATGAACGCGGTTTCCAGTGGCACCGAGAGATCGTCGCGAAGACCCGAAATCCGAGAGGGAGAAAGCGACGAGCAGCGCACCCGAAAAGGCGCGACCACCACACCCTACCCCAAGCGCGACCACAGGTAGGACGGTTAACGGTGCGCGGTGAGCTCGGATGATCCGCTCCGCCCGCTCGCTGCCGCCCGCTCGGCTCGCGATCACGAGGCCCACGCAGGGCAGCGCTTCGTGGCTTAGGTGAGGAAAACTGCTATCGCGACGTACTGCAACGTCGCGGCGGCAGAGACGTACGCGTGGAACACCTCGTGGTAGCCGAATACGGCGGGGAGCGGATCGGGGCTACGTCGGTAGTAGGACAGCGCGCCGAGCGTGTAGAGCAGCCCGCCCGCCACGATCAAGATCGTGGGAGTGACGCCGAAGTGTGACCACACCGCCGGCAGGGACGCGCTCGCTGCCCATCCGAGGAGGAGGAAGACCGCGCCGACCAGCTTTTCGGGCGCCGTCATCCAGCACAGGTGCACGGTCGCGGCGATCAGGGTGATCGTCCACATCGCTGCCAGCAGGACTCGACCTAGAACCCCAGCCGTGGCGAGTAGGAATCCGGGCGTTGCGGTCCCGGCGATCAGGAAGAAGATCATGACGTGGTCGAGGCGTTGGAGCAGCCGGCTAGCCGCCGGCGACCACGTCCCGCGGTGGTAGAGGGCGCTGATACCGAACAGACCGCTGACCGTGGCTGTATAGATCGCGAGTGCGGTGATGCGGGTCGCGCCGTGGCAGCGGGCCAGCACAAGCGTTCCGGCCAGCAGCGAGAAGGTGAACCAGATCAGGTGCTGCCATCCGCGTAGCGCTGGCTTCGTGTAGTGCAGGGCCCGGCGCATGTCATAGAGCTGGACCGTGTCGGCGTCTGGAGGAGCGGGCGCCGGACTAGCGCTGCGGAGAGGGGTCACGGTGATCCTATGGTCAGGTCACCTGTTGTGCCCGGCAGTGAGCAGAGCTCGCGAGGCTCGGCTAGGCGGAGTCGTCGTTCCGGGCTGGCTGTGTCTCAGCACGTTCAGGATAGGCCAGCAAGCCAGGCCATGGCAGCATCCGTGCAGCGGCCCGATGCGATGCTATGGCGGACGACGGGACTAGAACTAGGGCGGTGGGTGATGGCCGGCGTTGACGAGGGCGAGAGTGGCAGCGCTGAACTGTCGCAGGCGCCGCCGACGTTGCGGCAGTTGGAGTCCGATGAGGCGGACCTGCAGACGAGTCTCGAGGGCATGGCGCGGCTGGTGACCGGCCGGCTGACTTTGGAGGATCTGCTGACCCGGGTTGCTCGGTTCGCGGTCCACGCCATCCCGGGCGCGGACGGCGCCGGGGTCACGCTGTTAGGGCACGGAGTGCCGGACACAATTGTGTCCAGCGCGCCGTTCGTGCGAGACGTGGACGCGGTCCAGTACGGGTTGGGCGAAGGACCGTGCATTAGCGCCGCCGCGCAGCGGCGCATCATCCGGTCGGGCTCGCTGGGTGGCGAGGCGTTGTGGCCGCGGTTCGGTCCCCGCGTCGGGCGTTTGGGGGTGCACAGTGTGCTGTCTTTGCCGTTGGTTCTGCCGGACGCCGTCGTCGGGGCGATCAATGTTTACGCTCGTCGCAAGGACGCGTTCGGCGAGCACGCGCAACAGCTCGGCGAGTTATTCGCTGAGCCGGCGGCGGTCGCCGTGCACAACGCCCACGTCCTGGCCCAGGCCCAGCGGGTGGTCGGACAGCTGCAGGAGGCCTTGACCAGCCGAGCGGTCATCGACCAGGCCATCGGCATCATCATCAGTCGAAGTGGTGGTACAGCCGACGAGGCATTCGTCGCGCTGCGCTCGATCAGCCAGCGAGAACGGCGCAAGCTCGCCGACGTCGCCCAGAAACTGGTCGATGAGGCCGCGCGACGCGCCCGAGCGAGGCACTCGGAGTCCTGAGCGATCCGATTCGGATCGGCTACGCGTACAGTCGAGCTCACCAAGCCTTGGATCCGGGTGCCGGGACCCGCCTCTGGCGTTTGCGATCGGTCCGCGACCAGCGGCTCGGTCCCGAAAGAAGACTCCCGCGCCCGGTGCGCTCGGCGGAGTATTCCTGGTGGAGATCACCGCGGCCGTGGCCGCAGATCTGGAAGCGCTGACCCAAGCTCTCCAAGACCCGGGTATGGAACAGATCGATCTCGAAGAGCTGCTGCGCGACTTCGCGCGCGATACCGGGCTTGCGGTGCCGTCCTATCAGGGCATATCGCTGCTAGTCGCAACCCCGGTGGGCGACTTCTCCGTAACGGCGATGGAAGACGAGGTCGCCGCCGATGAGATCGTCACGTCGCTGCACTTGCCCCTTGACGAGTCCCGTGTGACGGTGACGTTCTACGCCGGCCGGGCGGATGCGTTCGTCGACCTTGCAAGGGACCTGAGCCAAATCCTGCGCCTGCCCGCGGAGCGCATCGTCCTCGACAAGCACCTGGCCACACGGGTCGTGCCCACACGCGATGCGACGGGCCTGGCCCCGCTGGCGATCGTCAACCAGGGCGTGGGGGTCCTCATCGAACGCGGATTCAGTGCACAGGACGCCCTCCGCGAGATGCGCAACCGCGCGCGGCGTCGCGAAGCCTCCGTATCCGACATCGCCGCCGAACTGCTTGCCGCCAAGCGACAAGACCGCGGCTCATATGATGGCTGACTGGAACCCGCCGCTCGCCTCGCGCCAGCGCCTTGTTCAGGGTGAGGGCTCAGCCAGATGCATCGAGACGGAGTAGCGTCGGCGGCATCGAGGGTCTTTCGCACGCCGACGTCCAGGCCGGCCTCGCCCTTGGTGATCAAGCAATCGGCCCCGAACTCGGGCCTGGATCGGCGCGGACCATGACCGCCCTCCTAACCGCTACCCCATCCCGACTCCCGGCTCCGACGCAGCAGCCCTCCGTGAATCGGGTGGAGCGATGACCCTCTCACGCGCCGGCGCGCGGCCGGTGCTGAATCTGGACTATCCGATGTCGCTTGGGGTTTATGACAGCTACGAGCGAGCACAGCGAGCTGTCGACTACCTGTCCGACAACACGTTCCCGGTACAGAACGTCGCGATCGTCGGGACCGACCTCAAGTCGATCGAGCGAGTTACCGGTCGGCTGACACGCGGCAGGGTCGCGATGGCCGGAGCCATCTCGGGCTTGTGGCTAGGGATGTTCGTAGGTATTGCGTTCGCCCTGTTCAGCAAGGACGCGCAGCTCGGCTTCGTGATCGCGGCGCCGCTGCTTGGAGCACTCCTCGGGTT
>JBKPQM010000068.1:0-13054 GCA_046734095.1 Actinomycetota bacterium
GCCCAGCCCAGGCCCACGGCGGCACAGCCGAGCAGCGCGCCGACGACGCGCCGGGCGAGGCCCCGAGTGGCGAGTACCGCGACCACTGCGGCCAGAGCCACCACGGCAAGTGCGGCGACGGCCGGCTCGAGCGTGCGACCCGACACGTCAACGACGGCTTCGGCGAAGGGCCGCGGCCGGGTCGCCGTGACGGTCTGCCAGGCCCGGCCGGACGTCAGCAACGCGCCGGCGCCGCCCAGCAACACCAGTCCGAGAACCGCGCCGAATCGCGCGCGACCGGTCACGCTAGCCGCACATCCCGCGAGGGCTCATCGTCGGGTTCGCTCTCGGTCGGCGCGTCCGGGCCGGTCGCTTGACCCGTGCACCGGCCGCAGCGTCTCCGCGGTGGCGATGGCCTGCAGGACGGCGCGCGCCTTGTTCCGGGTCTCCTTGTCCTCCAGCGTTGGAATGCTGTCGGCGACGATGCCGGCCCCGGCCTGCACGTACGCGGTGCCGTCCCGCATGATCGCCGTCCGGAAAGCGATCGCCATGTCGAGATCGCCCGTCGGATCGAGGTATCCGAGCGCACCTGCGTAGATACCCCGGCGTACGGGCTCGAACTCCTCGATGAGTTCCATCGCCCGGACCTTCGGCGCGCCGCTCACCGTGCCGTGCGGAAACGCGGCCTCGAAAACGTCCAGCGCGTCAAAACCATCGGCAACCTCACCCGTGACCGTCGAGACGATGTGCCACAAGTGGCTGTAGCGCTCGACCACGCCGAAGTCCACGACCTTCACCGTGCCCGGTCGGCATACCCGGCCGAGGTCGTTACGCGCCAGGTCGACGAGCATGACGTGCTCGGCCCGCTCCTTCGGATCGTTCACGAGCTCCTCGACCAGTTCGGCATCGCGTTCCGGCGTGTCGCCTCGTTTGCGGGTGCCCGCGATGGGATGAATCGTGGCGTGTCCACTGTGGACGGTCACGAGCGCCTCCGGGCTCGATCCGACGATGTCGAAGCCGTCCAGCCGCACCATGTACATGTACGGCGATGGGTTGAGGGTGCGCAGCACGCGGTACACGTCGAAGGGGTCGGCGGCGGTGCGGACCTCGAAGCGCTGACCTAGTACGACCTGGAATACCTCGCCGGCTCGGATCGCCTCGATGCCGAGCCCGACAGCGTGCTCGTACTCGCCGGGCGGCGTGCGCGACTCGGCGGGTTTCGGCGTCGCCTGGCCTAGATTGGCCACCGTCGACGGCGCCGGAGTCGCCAGCGCCCGCTGCATCGCGTCCAACCGGGACACGGCGTCGTCGTAGGACGCGTCGAGCTCGGCCGCGCTCAGGCCGGGACGCACGATCGCGTTCGCGATCAACACCACGGTGCATTCGTGGTGATCCACGGCCGCCAGGTCCGAGACGAGCAGCATTGTCAGCTCAGGGAAGCCGAGATCGTCGACAGCCTTCTCGGGCAGCCGTTCAAGGCGGCGCACCACGTCGTAGGACAGGTAGCCGACGAACCCGCCGGTAAGTGGCGGCAATCCCGGCAACCGCGGGCCGGTCAGTGTGCGCCACGCCGTGCCGAGTACGTCGAGTGGATCTCCAGCGTCCGGCAGGCCGTCGGGCAACTCACCCACCCAGATCGCCTCACCGTCCACTGTGGACAGTGAGGCAACCGCATTCACGCCGACGAACGACCAGCGCGAGAACGAGCGGCCGGGCTCGGCCGATTCGAGCAGGAACGTGCCGCTGCGCCCACCGGCCAGCTTGCGGTATACGCCGACCGGGGTCTCGCCGTCGGCGAAGAGCGTGCGCGTAATCGGCACCAACCGGTACGTCTTGGCGAGCTCGCCGAGCTCGGCCCGGCTGATCGTCACGCGTTCACCGCCAGTGCCCCGGCGTCGAAGCAACTTCGATCGCCGGTGTGACAAGCCACCCCGACCTGGTCGACCTTGACCAGGACGGCGTCACCGTCGCAGTCGAGCGCCACCGACTTCACGATTTGAGCATTGCCCGACGTCTCGCCCTTGACCCAGTACTGCTGCCGGGACCGCGACCAGTACGTGGCCCGCCCGGTCGTGAGCGTGCGATGCAGCGCCTCGTCGTCCATCCAGCCGACCATGAGCACCTCGTCGGTGTCGTACTGCTGGATCACCGCGACGATCAAGCCGGCGCCATCGCGCTTGAGGCGCGTCGCCACCGCCGGGTCGAGTTGACGTTCTGGCATGGACCGATTGTGCCTGGCCGCGCCACCGCTATCGCGCCTGGACGTCCTCGCCCTCGTCCGGCCCGGCGCTCGGCAGGCGCAGCGTCACCGTGCTGCCGCCGGCGACGGTGCTCTCGAAGTCGACCGTGCCGTCGTGCGCGTTCGCGATCGAGGCGACGATCGAGAGTCCCAGGCCGCTGCCGCCGTGCGCCCGGCTGCGCGCCTTGTCCGCTCGCCAGAACCGTTCGAATACGTGCTGCGCCTGCTCGGGCGGCAGCCCCGGACCGGCGTCAACGACCCGGACCACAACGTCGCTGCCCTCGGGATACGCGGTGACTCGGATCGGGCCGTTCGGGTCGGTGTGCACTGCTGCGTTTGTGATCGGGTTCCGCAGCGCGCGCAGCAGCTGATCCGGGTCGCCGATCACCTGCAGTCCCGGTGGGACCGCGACGTCGATGCGGCGCTGCGGGTATGCGGCCCGGGCACCGGCGACGGCGACGTCCACCAGTTCGTCCACGTCAACGAGCTCGCGCTGCGGCTCGTGGCCCTGGTCGCCGCGGGCTAGCAGGAGCAGATCGTCCACCAGCCGCGACATGCGCGTGCCCTCCGACTCGATGCGGTCCATCGTGTCGGCGTGGTCAGGCTCGCCGTCGGCCCGGCGCATCCGCGACAGCTCGGCGTATCCGCGAATGGACGTCAACGGCGTGCGCAGCTCGTGCGACGCGTCGGCGAGGAACTGCCGCATCCGCTCCTCGCTTTGGACGCGGGCAGCAAATTGTGCCTCCACGGTGCCCATGAGCGAGTTGAACGAATCGGCCAGCTGCCCTACCTCGGTCTCCGGATCGCCCTCCGGCACACGCCGATCCAGGGCCGCCCCGTCGGGCGAGAGTTCGGCCGTCACCTCGCGCGCAGTGCGCGTGACGCGGTTGAGCGGCCGCAAGCTCAAGTGCACGCCCCAGGTGGTGAGCCCGAGCGCCACCGCAATGGCGAATGCCCCGATCGCGACCTCCAGCCAGATCAGCCGGTGCAGCGTATGTGTGACATCGCCGGTTGACAGCCCGGTGACGACGATCAACTGGTCGACCTGGCGCGCCGTCAGCCGCAGCGACTGGCCGTCAACCGTCCAGGTATGGTCCTGGTCCGGCTGCGCCACGATCTCGTTGATCTGAGCCGTCGACAGGTTCATATGCTTCACGTCAGGGGGAAGGACCAGCTTGAACGACGACGACAGCTCGTCCGGCCCGAGCACCTCCAGCCACTGCTGCTGAGGTGCGTGCACCGGCGACGAACTCGTCCCGACAGGACAGGTGCGCTGCTGAGCCTGGAGACACTGCAGAACGCTGCGGGCGACATCCCCACCGTTCTGCGACGCCAGCGTGTTCACCTGTTGATCGAGGCGGTTGAAGAGAAACGACTGCAACGCAAGGTAGGTTGTGGCGCCGGTTGCGGCCACGACGAAGACGACCAAGCCGACGACGAACACGACCAGGCGGCTCGACAGCGACCGAGGCACGAATCGCCAGCGTCGCCGCCTCGGCTCGCGCGGCGCGGCTGGCGGTGGCTGCGGCTCAGCCGGAGGCGCGACGAACTCCGGCGACAGCGACTCGCCGTGCTCGGCCCAGGGCATGCCCTGGGTCGGCGGCTTAGTTTCGCTTACCTCGACGGCGCGGTCGTCATTCATACCGCGTTAAGAGTTGCACGATCGGCTGTGCGGGGCCTACCCGCGGGGTGCCTTGATCACGTATCCGGCGCCCCGGACCGTGTGGATCAGCTTCGGGTCGACGGCGTCGACCTTTTTGCGCAGATAGCCGATGTAAAGCTCGACGATGTTCGACTGGCCCTGGAAGTCGTACTTCCAAACCCGGTCGAGGATCTGCGCCTTCGACAGGACGACTCGCTCGTTGCGCATCAGGTAGCGCAGCAGCTCGAACTCGGTGGCGGTCAGATGAACCTCGACGCCGCCGCGAGTGACCTCGTGGCTGTTCTCGTCCAGTTCCAGGTCAGCGACGCGCAGGACGCCCTCACGTCCCTCCTCGGGCGCAGCCCGCCGCAGCACCGCGTGCACCCGAGCCAGCAACTCCTCCACGCTGAACGGCTTGACCACGTAATCGTCGGCACCCGCCCGCAGCCCGCCGATGCGGTCGCTGGCCGCGTCCCGGGCGGTCAGGAAGATCACCGGCACCTGGGACCCGGCGGCGCGCAGATTCTGCAGGACACCGAGCCCGTCCATGCCCGGCATCATCACGTCGAGCACGACCAAGTCCGGATCGGCCTCGGCAACGGCCGCCAGTGCGGACGGCCCGTTGTCCGCCGTGATCGTCTCGAAGCCATCGAAGCGCAGCGCGGACGACACGAGATGCGTCACGTTCTCCTCGTCGTCGACGACCAGGACCCGGCGCTTGGTCGTGACTGCCGGTGCGGCCATGGACACTCACTCCTTGAGGCATGTGAGGCGCGACTGTGCAAACCCTCGGCGTCTACAGTGAGCATCGCCCCTTGGGTTTCCCTAAGGACGACCTGTGAACAGCCTATGCGCTCTCGCGCGATTCGTCGGTCGACGACCGGATCTGCGGCGGTGTCCTCAGCGCACTTCGACGCCGCCGGCGCGCAAGGCGTCCTTCACCGCGCTCACGGTCAGCTCCCCGAAATGAAAGACGCTCGCCGCTAGGACGGCGTCGGCCCCGGCTCGGACGGCCGGCAGGAAATGCTCGACGGCGCCGGCTCCCCCGCTCGCGATTACCGGCACGGTCACTGTCGCCCGCACCTGCTCGATCAGCGGCAGGTCGAAGCCCTCCTTCGTCCCGTCGGCGTCCATCGAGTTCAGCAGGATCTCACCGGCCCCGAGCTCGGCCGCCCGGGCCGCCCACTCGATCGCGTCGATGCCTGTGCCCCGCCGACCGCCGTGCGTCGTCACCTCGAAGCGGCCGTCGGGCCGGCGGCGCGCGTCTACGGAGAGCACGAGCACCTGTCGCCCGAAGCGCTCGGCGATCTCGCGCAGCAGCTCCGGACGGGCTATCGCCGCAGTGTTCACGCCGACCTTGTCGGCGCCCGCGCGGAGCAGCGCGTCCACATCGACGACCGAGCGCACCCCGCCGCCAACGGTCAGCGGGATGAACACCTGGTCGGCGGTCGCCCGCACGACGTCGAGCGTCGTTTCCCGGCCGTCCGGCGATGCCGAAATATCCAAGAAGGTCAGCTCGTCGGCACCCTCGGCGTCGTACCGAGCTGCCAGTTCAACCGGATCCCCCGCGTCCCGCAGCCCGCGGAAGTTGATGCCCTTCACGACACGCCCGGCGTCGACATCCAGGCACGGTATGACACGCACCGCCACGCTCACTGGGCCCGCCCGTCTCGCTCACTCACCGCGGCCAGCGCCTCGGGCAGGGTGAACGCTCCGGCGTATAGCGCCTTGCCGACGATCGCACCTTCGACGCCGTCCACGGTGGCGATGGCACGCAGGTCGTCCAGGCCCGAAACACCGCCACTCGCCACCACGGCGGCCGGCGTGCGGGCGCAGACGTTACGCAGCAGTTGCAGGTTCGGGCCGGTGAGTGTGCCGTCGCGGCGCACGTCGGTGACGACGTAGCGGGCGCAGCCGTCCTGGTCGAGCCGCTCGATCGCTTCCCAAAGGTCGCCGCCGTCCTGCGTCCACCCTCGCGCGGCGAGTGTCGTACCGCGCACGTCGAGACCGACCGCGATGCGCTCACCATGCTTGGCGATCGCGGCTCGCACCCAGTCCGGCGCCTCGAGGGCCGCCGTGCCGAGGTTCACCCGCGCCGCACCGGTGGCCAGCGCCGCATCCAGCGAGGCGTCGTCGCGGATGCCACCGGAGAGCTCGACGGCGATGTCGAGCGCCCGGACGACCGCGTGCAGCAGCTCGCGGTTGTTGCCCCGCCCGAAGGCGGCGTCGAGGTCGACAAGGTGCAGCCACTCGGCGCCGTCGCGCTGCCACACCTGGGCCGCCAGCAACGGGTCGCCGTACGAGGTCTCGGTGCCGGCCTCGCCGCGCACCAACCTGACCGCGGCGCCGTCGGCCACATCTACGGCGGGCAGCAAAGTCAACCCCATCGCTCCCCCTGCACATGATCAAGAAGGAGCTGCGGCTGCGCGCGCCACAACGTGGTCCGGGCGGTGAACCCGTTCACAGCGTGCCGAGCCAGTTCGAGAGCAGGGTCGCTCCGGCGTCGCCGGACTTCTCGGGATGGAACTGCGTCGCGCTCACCAGGCCGTGCTCGACGGCCGCGACGAAGTCCTCACCGTGGTGAGCTTTCGCCACGAGCCCGTCGCTGTCGTGCGCCGCGTAGGAGTGGACGAAGTAGAAGCGGGTGCCGCCGGCAATGCCGGCGAACAACGTCGATCCGGTCGGCGCGTCGACGACGTTCCACCCCATGTGCGGGCGGATCGGCGCCTGCAGCTGCTCGACGCGTCCGGACAACAGACCAAGTCCCGGTGTCTCGACCCCGTGCTCGAGGCCGGTCTCGAAAAGCACCTGCATGCCGACGCAAATGCCCAGCACCGGCCGGCCCGCGTCGAGCGCGGCCTTGATCGACCCGGCTCCGTCCACTCTGGACAGTCCGGCCATGCAGGCGGCGAAGGCGCCGACGCCCGGGACGACGAGTCCGTCCGCCTCGACGGGACTGCTGGTGACCACCACGGAGGCGCCGACGCGCTCGAGGGCCCGCTGGGCCGAGCGCAGGTTGCCCGATCCGTAGTCGAGCACGACCACACGCTTCACAGCGTGCCCTTCGTCGACGGAATGCCCTGCACGCGCGGGTCGATCTCTACCGCCATGCGCAGTGCCCGTGCCGTCGCCTTGTATTGCGCCTCAATGATGTGGTGCCAATCGCGTCCACTGTGGACGATCACATGCAAGGCGATCGCCGCGTGGTACGTGAAGGACTCGAAGACGTGCCGAGTCAAGGTGCTCGCATATGCGGGGCCGATGGTCGGCGGTGCGCCGTCGGGCTCGCGATGCACGAGGTAGGGACGGCCGGACAGGTCAACCGCGGCCTGGACCAGGGCTTCGTCCATCGGGATCACGGCGTCGCCGAATCGGCGCGTGCCCGTCTTGTCACCGGCCGCGTGGGCGAAGGCCTGCCCCAGCGCGATCGCGGAGTCCTCCACGGTGTGATGGGCGTCGATGTGCAGGTCGCCCTCGACGTCGACGCGCAGGTCGAACAGGGCGTGCTTGCCGAACGACGCCAGCATGTGGTCGAAGAAGCCGACGCCGGTGACGATGTCGGTGACGCCGTGCCCGTCCAGGTCGATCTCCACGAGCACCTTCGTCTCGGCGGTCTGCCGTTCGATGCGACCTACGCGGCTCACGCGAGAACCTCCTTTAGCGCGGCACGGAATGCCGCCATTTCGTCGGAGGTGCCGATCGAGACTCGCAGCCAGCCGTCCGGACCGGTCTCGCGGATCAGTACACCCTGATCGAGCAACCCCTGCCACGCGGCATGTCGGTCCTCGAAGCGCCCGAACAGAACGAAGTTGGTGTCGGAATCTGCCGCCTGCAGGCCGATTCCGCGCAGCCACCCGACCGTCTCATCGCGGCGATCGCGCAGTTCGGCCACCCGGTGCAACAACTCGTCGGCGTGCGCGAGCGCTACCCGCGCGAGCGCCTGGGTCATCGAGGACAGATGGTAGGGCAGCCGGACGATGCGTACGGCGTCGACCACCGCGGGCGAGGCAGCCAGATAGCCGAGCCGGCCCCCGGCGAACGCGAACGCCTTGCTCATCGTGCGGGTGACGACCAGCCGCGGGTAACGCGCGAGCAGCGACAGCGCGCTGCGCGTACCGGCCCGGCGGAACTCGGCGTACGCCTCATCCACCACGACGATGCCCGCGGCAGCGTCGCAGATCGTGGCAACGACATCGAGCGGAAGCGCTGTGCCGGTCGGGTTGTTCGGCGACGCGAGCAGCACGACCGATGGCGCCCGCTCGGCGATGACGGCCAGCGCATGCGACGGATCGATCGTGAAGTCGTCGCGGCGGCGGCCCACCACCCACTCGGTGTGCGTGTCGCGGGCGTACTCGGGATACATCGAATATGTCGGCGCGAATGACACCGCGGTACGTCCCGGACCGCCGAACGCCGACATCAGCTGCAGCATGATCTCGTTCGAACCGTTGGCCGCCCATACCTCGTCGGCACTCAGGCCGTGCCCGAGGTAAGCCGCGAGGTCGGTGCGCAGCGCGAGCGCGTCGCGGTCGGGATAGCGGTTGAGCCCCCGCGCCGTGTCCGCCGCCGCCCGGGCGATCTCGCTCACCACAGCCTCGGACGGCGGATACGGGTTCTCGTTGACGTTCAGCCGCACCGAGACATCGAGTTGCGGCGCGCCGTACGGAAGTTCGCCCCGCAGCTCGTCGCGTAGCGGCAGGTCGTCCAGGGAGGTCACGTGCGTACCGAGATCGCCGCGCCGTGAGCCGGCAGGTCCTCGGCGGCGGCTAGGGCGAGCACGTGCGGCGCGACCTCGGCGAGCGCGTCCGGCGTGTACTCGACAAGCTGAACGCCCTTCAGGAACGACTGCACCGACAGGCCCGACGCGTGGCGCGCCGTGCATCCGGTCGGCAACACATGGTTCGATCCGGCGCAATAGTCGCCCAACGATACGGGGGCGTACGGTCCGACGAAGATGCAGCCGGCGTTGCGGACCCGCTCGGCCACCTCGCGAGCCGATGCAGTTATCACTTCGAGGTGCTCGGCCGCGTAGGCATCGACGACCGCGACGCCCTGGGCCAGATCGCGCACCAGCGCGGTCGCCGACTGCTCGCCGGTGAGCGCGGCGGTGATCCGTTCGACGTGCTTGGTGAGCCCGACCTGACGCTCGACCTCGACGTCGACGGCGCCGGCCAACGCCACCGAATCAGTGACCAGCACGGACGCCGCGAGCGGGTCGTGCTCGGCCTGGCTGATCAAGTCGGCCGCGACATGCACCGGGTCGGCGGTGGAGTCGGCCAGTACCGCGATCTCGGTCGGCCCCGCCTCGGCGTCGATGCCGACGACCCCCCGCAGCAGCCGCTTGGCGGCGGCCACGTAGATGTTTCCCGGCCCGGTCACCAGATCAACCTGCTCGATGCCGAGGGACGCATCGCCGTAGGCCAGCACGGCGATCGACTGCGCTCCTCCGACCGCGTACACCTCGTCCACGCCGAGCAGTGCACAGGCGGCCAGGATCACCGGATGCGGGCGGCCGCCAAATTCCTTCTGCGGTGGCGAGCACACCGCGACCGATCCCACACCGGCCACCTGCGCCGGCACCACGTTCATCACCACGCTCGACGGGTACACGGCCAGGCCACCCGGCACGTACAACCCGACCCGCGACACCGGCACCCACCGCTGGGTGACCGAACCGCCCGGTACGACCTGGATCTCACGATCGGCCCGGCGTTGGGCTTCGTGGACGATGCGCGCGCGCCGGATCGACTCGCGCAGCCCGTCCCGGACTGCGGGCTCGAGCTCGATGAGCGCCTTTCGCAGCGCGTCGGGAGGCACGCGCGGGTCGGGCACGTCCACCCCGTCGAAGCGCAGTGTCGCCTCGCGCGCGGCGGCGTAGCCGCGAGCCTCGACGGCCTCGACGATCGGCCGCACTACGGCCAGCGCCGTATGCACGTCCACCCGAGCGCGCGGCAAGACCCGGCGAAGATCGACGTCGGAGCCGGTCAGGTCGATACGGCGAAGCACGCCCTGAGTCTACGGAGCGTCGTCGGCCCCGATCGCGGTGAAGGCCCACTGCCCGCCGTCCAGGGACGGCGCGTCAACCTGCGGGCGACGCAGTTGCACCACGATCTCCCAGGGCGGGTCGCCGGACAGTTCCGTGACCGCGAAGCTGTACCGGACCGCACCGTCCGGGCCGATGGATGTCGTCGGCGGCTCGAGAGGCAGGCGCACATATCCGTCGGCGCCTCGGGCGAACGCCCGAAGCCAGTCGGGCGAGCCGGCAACCTCCCGGTCGAGCATCACCTCGATGCGCCGGCTCGGCCAATCGACCGCCTCGCCCGCGGCGGGGTGTACCTCGACCAGCTTTGCCGAGGCTGGACTGGTTTGCTCGTCGACCACGCCGAGGTCGTCGCGCCGGGTAAACAACGCACACGCCCCGAAGACGAACGCGGCGATTGCCGGCTCAACCAGCAGGAGCCCGCGCGCGTGTACCCGCACCGGCAGCGTGATCACGGCGTTGAGGGCGCCCGTGGCGTGGCCGCCGCCGGCCAGTCGGCCGACGAAGTCGGTCAGCAGCGCTCCCAGCAGTCCGCCGGCGACCAGCGCCAGGGCCGTGGCCGGACCGCGGGCCGGCCGGCGCAGCCATGCGGCCACCGCCGCGATGATCCCGACCGCGCCCGTCAGCAGCAGGAATCGAGCGTCCGCGGCGATCAAGGACTCGCTCTCCTCGGGGATCACCCCGTTGGGCGGCACGAAGACAAATCCCTTGGTGCGCGGGCTGATCGCCTGCCAGATCAGGCCGAGCACCGCACCGACGGCCGCGAGCGCGACCAAGATTGCCGCGGCCGGGCCGAGATCACGTGACGTGAACCAAGGCCGCGGCTTCGCCGCAGGCGCCTGGGAAGGAGCGGGAGGCTGCGGGTAGGTGACCGGTGCGTTATCCGTCGACATCACTGCCAGTCTGTCAGCTCACCTGAAGATAGCCGTCGGCGAGGACGGCTAGCGGTGCCCGCCAGGCCTCCGGCTCGGCGATGGGATCGGCCGAGAGCACCACCAGCGCAGTCGGCGCACCCACCTGCAGCCGCCCGGTGCGCCGCCTGATCCCGGGAGCCAGCGCGGATGACTCCGTCGCCGCGCGCAGGGCGCCGAGGCGGCCGAGCCCAGCATCGGCCAGTCGGTCCAGCTCCCGCGGATCGACACCGGCGACCGTGCCGGCGTTTCCGAAGTCGGTGCCGTAGCGCAGCGGGACACCCGCCCCGTACAGCGCAGCCGCGTTGGCCGCCGCATCGGCGCCGTTGCCATCACGGAACGATGTCTGCAGCGTCGACACGACAGCCACGCCGGCGGCGGCGATCCGGTCCACGAGGTCTTCGGGCAGCCGTTCGGTCGGCGTGTGAGCGAACTCGTCCACTCCGCCGTCGAGGGCTCGGCGCACCATCTCGACGCTCAGGGCGTGCGCGACGACGGCGCGTCCCGCGTCGTGCGCGGCGTCGACCACCGCGCGCACCACGTCCGGCGACGGCACCGGCCAGCCGGCCCGACCGGGTTCGAGGGCGAGCTTGATGACGTCGACGCTCGCGGCGCGCAGGCGTCGCACGGCCGAACGTGCCTCGTCCGGTGACCCGACAAAGGCGCTGAAACTGTCGGCCCCCCACGTTCGGCTGGGATAGCCGCCGGGCGCGGTCAGAATCGGCCCGGCCACGGCGACGAGCGCCCGCCCGGGCGAATCGACCCGCCAGGCTCGGGCGGCGTCGAGTGGAGCTCCCAGGTCGCGCACGCCGACCACGCCGGCCGGCAGCCAGTCCTCGAGCGAGCCGAACGCGAGGTGGACGTGCGCATCGACGATTCCCGGGCCGATCCAGCAGCCCGGACCGCCGACCACCGGCAGGTCGGCGGGACGGTCCGGGCCCAGATAAGCCACGTCGCCGGCGCTGTCGACTACGACGACGCCGTCGAACGGTGCGGTGAGGCCACCCGGCCAGACGGTGCCCCGCAGCAGGACACCGCGTCCCACTCCGGTTGCCACCCGCCCATCATGACGCAGCCGGGGCGAACCCGCTCAGCGCGGACGTAGGCCCCGCACGATCAGGTGCAATTCGTCCAGCTGTGATCCCGACACGACCCGATCAACATCGAAGCGCCCCAGCCGCCGCAACGTCTCCGGGCGGTGCTTGCGCCGGGCGAGCCGCCAGGCGAGTAGCGGCAGCGTCCAGGTACGGCTCGGCACGCCGACCCGGCGCAGTTCGACGCGCACGGCGCCCCGGGTGTCGGCGACGAGCCGGCGCATGCGGTCCTCCATCGGGCCGAAGTATCCGGCTCCGGTCGCTCGGCGGAGCAACGCTGCGAGCCCCCAGCGGAACAGCAGGAGGCACGCCGCGACGATCGCGATCGGCACCGCGATCCAGCTTGGGCCCAGCCACCACGCAAGCGCGGCCAGCCCGACCACGAACAGCGCGACGAGCGTCAGACCACGGCTGACGTCCTCGCCGATCGCCCGGCCCACCAGGTATCGCCCGAGCGCCCGTCGGCTGCCGGGCGTGCCCTGTTCGAAGGTGCCGACGTCGGGACGGTCGGGAGCGGGCAGGGCGGTCATGCTCCGACATTACTCGACGAATACGCTTGACGCCGAGTGATCTATTGCTAATACTCGATCGCGAGTAATCGATCTGGAGGCGTCCGATGACCCGACGGCGAGTGGCCAACCCGCTGGCCCTGGCCGTGCTGAGCTGCCTGCTCGAGCGCCCCATGCATCCGTACGAGATATCCACGACTCTGCGCGAGCGCAACAAGGAGCAGAGCATCAAGCTGAACTACGGCTCGCTCTACTCCGTGGTCGAGTCGCTGCAGCGGCACGGCCTGATCGAGGCACAGGAGACCAGCCGCGAGGGGCGCCGCCCCGAGCGCACTGTCTACGCGATCACCGGCGAGGGGCGCGCTGAGTTCGAGGACTGGCTCGCCGAGCTGCTGTCGACGCCGGTCAAGGAGTTCACGTCGCTCGAGGCCGGACTGTCGCTCATGCCGGGCTTGCCGCCTGACGACGTCGCGAACCTGCTCGACACCCGCGTTGCGAACCTGCGCGCCGAGCTCGACGGCCTCGAGGACATGCACGACACGGCCCGCCGCCAGGGGTTGCCCGAGCTGTTCCTGATCGAAAGCGTCTACCGGCAACGGATGCTCACCGCGGAGCTCGAGTTCGTCGCTCAGCTGTGCGC
>JBKPQM010000069.1:0-6216 GCA_046734095.1 Actinomycetota bacterium
TTCCTCGTCCAGCACTGGCTCGGCAACATGGGCATGCCGCGCCGCTACGCCGACTACCTGCCGAGTGACGGGTTCACCACGCTGAACACCGTCTCGACGATCGGCGCGTTCATTCTCGGCGCGTCCCTCCTGCCGTTCCTCTACAACGTCTACAAGTCCTACCGCTACGGCGAGATCGTCACAGCCGACGACCCATGGGGGCACGGCAACTCCCTCGAGTGGGCCACGTCCTGCCCACCGCCGCGGCACAACTTCACGTTCATCCCGCGCATCCGCTCCGAGCGGCCCGCATTCGAATACCACTACCCGCACCTGCTCGATCGCCTCGACGCCGAGGCGCACGCCGGGCGAGCCAGGTTGCCGAGCGGCTCCCGATCCGCGAACTCATAAGCGCAGCCTGCGCAAGATGAGCTCCCGCGCAGGCTGCTGTCGTCGGTGCCTTCTAGCCCTGCGGCATGAGCGGCCGTACGACCGCGGTGTGACCAGGCAGTATCAGCCGCTCGTCGATGATTTCCAGATCGCTCGCGCTGGTGGTGAGCAGCACGTCGTCCAGCCTGGCCAGCCTGAGCAGACGTTGGATCCGCGGGGACACTCCCGTGAGCACGAGCGTGCCCCGCCCGGCGAGTAGCCGCCGATGGGCGGACACCAGAACGCCGATGCACGTGCAGTCGAGGAACGTCACCGCGCTGAGGTCCAGCCGGACGAAGCGACGCCCGGCCTTCTCGTGCGCGCCAAGCAAATCGGCGAGAGTGGCGGCGTTGGCGAGATCCCATTCACCAACCGCCCGCACCAGGGCATGGGTGCGGTTCTGACGGAGCGTTTCCAGCGTCGCGCGGCCGGGCGAGCGCCCGGCGTCGGAACATGGGGTGTCGGTACGGGGCAGCATTTCGAACTCCCTAAGCCCTACCAGGCGGAGGACGCGGCTGCTGTCTGAGCCGCTACCGCTGCACGAGCGTTGATCGCTAGGTTGGCGCCGTGGTTCGGCGCGACTGCGTGCGGTACACCCTCTCGGCTCTTTCGTACCATGGACAGACAGGTCTGTCTACTGGTAGCTTCCGACCAGATGGCTGCTGTCTCGGACGTACCGGTCCGACGCTCGGCTCGTGAGCAGATTCTTGACTCTGCGTACGAATTGTTCACACAACGCGGCATCCGCGCGGTCGGCGTCGACGAGGTGATCGCGCGCTCGGGCGTCGCCAAGGCCACCCTGTACAAGCACTTCCGGTCCAAGAACGACCTAGCGCTCGCATTCCTGCAACGCCGCGAGCAGCGCTGGACGATCGACTTCCTCGAAGCGGGGTCGGCGAGGTTCTCCGACGATCCTGAAGGCCAGTTGCTGGCGATGTTCGACGTGCTAGACGAGTGGTTCCGCCAGCACGACTCGTTCAATGAATGCTCCTTCATCAGCGTGCTGCTCGAGATGGGCAACAACCACCCGGTCGGCCAAGCTTGCGTCCGCTATCTGGCCAACGTCCGAGCCATGATCGCCCGGCGCGCAACTAACGCCGGCCTGGCCGACCCTGACGAATTCGCGAAGTCCTTTCACATCCTGGTCAAAGGCGCGATCATCAGCGCCAGCGAGGGCGACCCCAAAGCCGCCTACCGTGCTCAGGACATGGCGCGGGTCCTGATCGAGCAGCACCGGCCGTACGCCCCGGTACGGTCCAAGACGCGCGCCGCCGCCCTGGTCACGCGCGCCGAGCTGTACGAGCTGGCCAAGCGCCGCGACCTGCCCGGTCGGTCGAAGATGGATCGTGACGAACTCGCCCGGGCTCTACGCCAGCGGTAATCGCGCCAGCGGTAATCGCGCCAGCAGCAACCGGGCCGCGGCCTAGTCCGGCGCTGACTCAGCCGCGGGTCAGCCGCCGGGCGAGCACAGACACCAGCAGTGCACCCAGGACGGCTAGGACGATCTGGGTGCGGTACGGCCGAGCTCGCTCGGCGACCGGAGCCAACGCACCCCCTGTGCGGTCGAGCGCGTGCTGCACCGGTTCCGGAGCGGCGTGCTTGGCCCGATCCACTCGCTGCCTGGCCTGATCCACCCGCTCCCGGGCCGACGACGTCACACCCGCCGTCTGATGCCGGGCGCGACTTTTGACGTCCAGCTTCGCCTTGAGGCGTTCGATGGTGTCACCGAGTTCGGCCCGCGTGCCGATCGTCGACAGCCCATCCGCGTCCGACTAGTCGGACGAGTAAGTGACCACGGGTCGACCGGTTGCGCTCATGCCGCTGACGTTCCCGGCTGGCCGGGCGGCCAAGGGCGCGCGCTTCGCGTCGTACCCGGGCTGCTGACAACGTTGACACCCGACGCGCGAACTGGTGCGATCTGCTCTGGCAGGACATTCACCCCGGGCCGGCGGGTTCGGCGATCGCCGAGCCGGCTGCTCTTGACCGAGAGGCGTTCCGGCATGCTCAACCGTCGTCGTCCCCGCATGCTCGTCACCGCCGGGCTGGTGCTGCTGCTCACGGTTAGTCTGCTCGCAATCGCGCCATCCGCGTCCTCCGCCCCAACGCCGGTGGTGCCTGGCGACTTCGCCACGTCCTTCGAGACCGCCGACTCGCAGCCGTTCGCCAACACGGTCGAGACGGACGCGCAGGGCAACCCGATCCAAGGCAACCTGAGCGGCTCCAATTCGACCGGCGGGCTGCCCGGCAGCCTGCTGAGCAAAGTCACGGCCGTTACCGCGAGTGCCGAGAACCCACCTAACGAGGTCGCGGCCAACCTCAAAGACGGCAATCCGTCGACGAAGTGGCTCGCGTTCAACCCGACCGGTTGGGTGACCTACCAGCTGAGCACCCCAGCGGTCGTCGTCAAGTATGCCCTCACGTCGGCCAACGACTCGCCCGGCCGGGACCCGAGGGACTTCACCCTGCAGGGGTCCAACGACGGCTCCACGTGGGCGGACCTGGACACCCGGACCGGGCAGACGTTTGCGACGCGATTCGCCACCAACGTCTACTCGTTCGCCAACACGACGGCCTACACGTTCTACCGGCTCGACATCACCGCGAACTCCGGCGACGGCCTCCTGCAACTGGCCGACTGGGACATCTCCGACGGCTCGAACACCCTGCCGCCGCCGACGCCGATGTTCACCGTCGTGGGCACCGGTCCGGTCAGCGGTTTCAACATGAAGCCGACTGCGGGCTTCACCGGTCTCGCGTCGCTGCGCTACGCGGGCGGCGCGCAAGGCGCCGGGAGGTCTTTCGCCACGAACAAGCTGTACAGCGTCAACGTGCCCGTCGGGCCGCAGACTCGCCTGTCGTACAAGGTATTTCCCGAGTTCACCGGGCAGGACTCGCAGTACCCGTCAACGTTCGTCGCCGTCGACCTGCACTTCACCGACGGCACCTACCTGAGCCAGCTGCACGCGATAGATGCCCACGGCTACGGCCTGACGCCCGCGGCACAAGGTCAGTCCAAGGCGCTGTACGCCGACCAGTGGAACGCGGTCCAGTCCGACATCGGCGGCGTCGCCTCCGGAAAGACGATCGACCGCATCCTGGTGGCCTACGACGACCCCGCCGCGACCGCGAACACCCGCTTCCAAGGCTGGATCGACGACATCGCGGTGCAGGGCGTCGCACCGGCAATAGACGGCTCGAGCTTGACCAACTACGTCGACACCCGGCGTGGCACCAACTCCTCGGGCTCGTTCTCTCGCGGCAACAACCTGCCGATCACCGCCGTACCGAACGGATTCAACTTCCTCACGCCGGTCACCGACGCCCAGTCGAATTCGTGGGAGTACTACTACCAGCAGGCCAACAACTCCGCGAACCTGCCGACGCTGGAAGGCCTCGCGATCTCGCACGAGCCGAGCCCGTGGATGGGTGACCGCAACCAGATGTCGGTCATGCCGGTGCCGCCGGGCGGCTCGTTGACCCGCTCGCCGGCCAGCCGGGCGCTGGCATTCAGCCACGCCACCGAAGTCGCGCGGCCCGACTACTACCACGTCGCGCTTCAGGGTGGCCTGACGGCGGACATGACGCCCACCGACCACGGCGGCGTCTTCCGGTTCACGTTCCCGGCCGGTTCCAGTCTCGTCTTCTACAACGGGACGTTCACCATCTCCGGTGACACGATCACGGGTTGGGTGGACAACGGGAGTGGCTTATCGGTGGGCCGCAGCCGCATGTTCGTGTACGGCACGTTCGACCACGCGGCTACGACCGCCACGGCAACCGCCGCCACCTTCGACGTGCCATCAGTGACGCTGCGCCTGGCCACGTCGTTCCTGTCGGTCGACCAGGCCCATCACAATCTGGACCTCGAGCTGACCGGCCGAAGCTTCGACGACGTCCGCGCCGCGGCCCACTCGCAGTGGACCGACCGGCTGGGGCGGATCCGGGTGCAGGGCGCCACGGAGTCGCAGCTCGTCACGCTGTATTCGAACGTGTATCGGCTCAACCTCTACCCGAACTCGCAATCCGAGAACACCGGCCCGGCCGCCAGCCCGCACTGGCAGTACGCCAGCCCGGTGTCGGCGCCGACTGGTCCGTCCACACCGACCCAGACCGGCGCCAAGATCGTCGACGGGCTGATCTACGTCAACAACGGCTTCTGGGATACATACCGCACGGTATGGCCGGCCTATTCGCTGCTCTACCCGGACGTCGCCGCGCGGATCGCGGACGGCTTCGTCCAGCAGTACCGCGACGGCGGCTGGATCGCGCGCTGGTCGTCGCCCGGATACGCCGACCTGATGACCGGCACAAGCTCCGATGTCGCGATGGCTGAGGCATACCTCAACGGCGTCCAGCTGCCGGATCCGATGAGCGCGTACCGAGCCGCCGTCAAGGACGCAACGGTGTTGTCCGGGCTGAGCGCCGTCGGCCGCAAAGGCCTGGCTACCTCGATCTTCCAGGGCTACACCTCGACGAACATGGGCGAGAGCGTCTCGTGGGCGCTCGACGGATACGTGAACGACTTCGGCATCGGCAACATGGCAGCCGCCCTGGCGAGCGCGGACTCGACACCGAAAGACCAGCGAGCGCAACTCCGTGAGGAGTCACGGTACTTCCTGCAGCGCGCGCAGAACTACGTCGACATGTTCGACCCGGCGACGCAGTTCTTCCAGGGACGCAAGCCTAACGGCGAGTTCGCCCCAGCCGACCCGACTGTGTGGGGCGGTGCGTTCACCGAAACCGACGGCTGGAACTTCGCCTTCACCGCGCCGCAGGACGGGCAAGGCCTGGCTGACTTGTACGGCGGGCGGGCCGCGCTCGAGAAGAAGCTCGACACGTTCTTCGCTACGCCGGAGAACGCCGACAAGCCCGGCACGTACGGCGGCGTCATCCACGAAATGCGCGAGGCCCAGGCGGTACGACTCGGCCAGCTCGGCATGAGCAACCAGCCGTCGCACCACATCCCCTACATGTACGACTACATCGGCGCACCGGCGAAGACGCAGAAGCTGGTGCGCGAGATCCTGCAGCGGCTCTACGTCGGCAGCGAGATCGGGCAGGGCTACCCGGGCGACGAGGACAACGGTGAGATGTCGTCGTGGTACATCCTCAGCTCGCTGGGCCTGTACCCATTGCAGGCCGGGTCGCCGAACTGGGTGATCGGCTCGCCGTTGTTCCAGAAGGCGACCGTACACCGCAGTACGGGCGACATCGTGATCAACGCCGCCAACAACAGCCCGAGCAACGTCTACGTCCGGGATCTGCGCGTCAACGGCAAGGCGCAGAACGCCGTGTGGATCGACTCGGCGACGCTCGCGCACGGCGGCACGCTCGACTTCACGATGGGTGCGACGCCGTCGACGTGGGGAACACAGGTCGGCGATGCCCCGCCGTCGCTGACCAACGGCAATGCGGCACCGAAGCCGCTGCAGGACACCACTGGCCCCGGCCTGGGCACGGCGACCGGGCCGGACGGGCTCGACGCGGCGAAGCTCTTCGACAACTCGTCGACCACGCAACTGACGCTCGGCAGTAGCGATCCCGAGATCACCTGGGGCTACCGCGGCGACCCACAGCGCCCGACCTACTACACGATCACGTCCGGCGCCGCGCCCGGCGACGCCGCCGCCTGGACGTTGCTTGGCTCCAACGACGCCACAACGTGGACCACGCTCGACTCGCGCAACGGACAGACATTCCAGTGGCGGAACCAGACCCGGCCCTTCGCCGTCGCACATCCCGGAACGTTCCGGTACTTCCGACTGTCGGTGACAAGCATCGCCGGCGGGCCCCAGCTGAACCTCGCCG
>JBKPQM010000070.1:0-10826 GCA_046734095.1 Actinomycetota bacterium
TACGAGTACTGGACGTACCCGATGGCTCCCTGGTTCTGCGCCTGCGAGACGTATCCGGACACGCCGAGGTCGCCTTGCTGGGACACCATCCCCGAGCCGGATACGGTCGGAAATGCTGAGGTCTGCGTGCATGGGTTGCGGTGCGTCTTCGCGCAATAGGCCGACCAGATGGGGCCTTCCTGGGAGACCATCCACTGCGTGAACTGCGCCGTCGCACCGGAGCCGTCCGCACGGACGACCGGCACGATCTGGATCGCTGGCAGCGTCAAACCGGGGTTGTCTGCCTTGATCGCGGGATCGTTCCACCGCGTCATCGCGCCGGTAAAGATCTTGGCGATGTTCGCGCCGGACAACCGCAGGTTGGTGACCCGACGGGGCCCGATCTTGAGGTTGTACATGAAGACGGTGCCGCCGGCCGTGACCGGCATGTAGGCGTACTGGCGGCTGGGCGGGTTGTCGTTGTTGACGCCGTCTTTCACCCCGTAGGGGATGTCGGACGCGGCCCAGTCCACGGAGCTGTCGGCGAACTGGCTACGTCCCTGCGACGAGCCGCCGCCGCCGTAGTTGACGACCATGCCGTATTGCCTGACATTGGCTCGCCAGGCGTCGATCGCGGTGGCCGACCACGTCGATCCGGAGCCCGTGATCGGCACGTAGCTGGCCGCCCGCGCTGGCGGCACGGGTGCGACTACCACGGCCGTACCTATGAGTATGGTCAGCGCGGTAGCGATCCGCTTGCGGGTCATAGGTCAGGCACCTCCGTCAAAGGCGAGTGCCGCTTCGCGTCCTCGGTATCGGTTCAGGTCACGCTGCGACGCCGCGGCCCGGCGGCGGCTCTGACGGCTGGTGAGCTGTCCCGGGCCGCGCCCGCCGATAACCCGGGCGATCGCGAACAGCAGCAGGACGAGGATGAGAAGCGTCGCTGCAGCACCGAAAGCGCGGGCGATCGGATTGGGCTGTGACCTCTGCACTTCGGTGAATGCGAACAGCGGCAGCGACATCATCGGCCCGTGTATCGGGTCGGTGTTCACCGCCGCGGTAGCGCCCGCGGTCAGTAGGACCGGGGCTGTCTCGCCGACCGCGCGCGCCGCGCCGAGGATGACCGCTGTGGCGAGTCCCGATCGAGCGGTGGGAAGCACGACGTTCCTAACCGTGCGCCAGTGCCCGCTGCCCAGTGCGTACGACGCTTCGGTCAGGCTGCCCGGCACGAGGCGCAGCACCACGTCGGTCGCGCGCATGGTGATCGGCAAAGCGGTGACAGCAAGCGCGGTTCCCGCGGCTAGCGCGGAGAAGCCCACTCCAAGGATCAGGATCAACGTGGCGTAGATGAACAGGCCGGCCACGACATCGGGCAGCGCCGTCATCGCGTCGACCACCGTGCGCACAAAACGGGAGAACGGCCCTGGGACTTCGTGCAGGAATATTCCGCCCAGGATGCCCAATGGCATGGCGATGGCGAGTGCTATGCCGACCATGATGAGGGTGCCGACGATCGCATGGAGTACACCGCCCTTGGTGAGCGGGTCAAGCGGACCGGTGGTGCTCACGTCCTGCGTGTAAAAGTTGAGGTGTACAAGAGCGGCCCAGCCCTTAAAGATCGTGTAGATGACCACCCACAGGAGCGCGGCCAACAGCAGCGCGCGGAGCGAGTGCACCACGACGGTGGCCACCCGATCCCGTACGGTAGGGCGGTTCTCGTCGAACGAGACGACCACGCCGTATATCAGCACGAAGAGGCACCACGTCGTGACGGCGTACCCGAGCAGCCCTTTCAACGGGGCGAGCTGGGTTCATAGCAGTCCAGTCATCGCGGACGCCGCGGCGAGTGCACCGAACACGGCGAGATAGTCGCTGGTGCGCAGCACGCCCAGCCGCCGCCGCGACTGCTCCGCGCTCGGCGGCGTACGCACGGGTATGGTGGTGCGCGGCGGCGCTACTGTCGGCCGGGTATCGCGGGTATTGAGCGTCGTCATGACTCAGACCTCGCTCACCGCGCCGGACCGCGAGCGCGCCACCACTGAGGCGGCCGCGAAGTTGACCACGAGCGTCAGCGCGAAGAGCGCGAGCCCGGCCGCCATCAGCGCGGAGATCGAGAACGGGTTGGATTCGCCGTAGTGCAAAGCGATCAGACTCGACACCGAGCTGGTGCCGTTCTGCACGATGTGCGTCTGGATCGCGAACAAGGGCGAAATGATCAGAACCACGGCGATCGTCTCGCCCAGCGCTCGGCCGAGGCCGAGCATGGTCCCGCCGATGATTGCGCCCTTGCCGAACGGCAGCACGACCGAGCGGATCATCCCCCACCGCGTCGCGCCGAGTGCGTAAGCGCCGCCCTCGCGTTCACCGGGCGGCGCCTGGCCGAATGCCTCGCGCATGATCGAGCACGCGATCGGCGTGACCATGAGGGCCACCACGATGCCGGCCATGAACGTGCTTGACGTGTAGTGGCTGACCGAGGCCAGCGGGTCGTGCCGCCGCACCCCGTCGACCTTGAAGATCGGTATCCACCCGAACCAGTCGCTGATCCACCGGGACGTGCCGACGAGCTGCCACTGCAGCAGCTTCCAGCCCCAGAGCCCGAACACCACGCTCGGCACGGCGGCCATGAGATCGACCAACGTGATCAGGCTGCGCTGGATCTGGCGCGGAGCGTACTCGGAGATGTAGAGCGCCGTACCCAGCGCCATCGGCAATGCGACCGCGATCGCCACTAGTGCGATGAGCACGGTGCCGACGATGACCGCGGCGATGCCGAACGTACCAGCGCCGGGATTCCAGTCCTGGGTGGTGAGAAACGAAAACCCTGCCTCGTGCAGCGCTTGCCAGGCGCGGTAGGCCAGGAATCCGCCTACCATTGCCATGATCACGAGCACCATGGCGCCACCGCCCCGGGCGATCCCACGGAATGCGAGGTCGGATCGGCCCAGCTTGGACTTCACGGGCCGAGGCACCTGTTCTTCCGAGGTGTCGCCGCCCAATGGGCCCATGACCAGAGTGCTCACGCCCGAGCCCTCCGGCCGCGGGGATTCGCGTCGGGACGACGAAGGGCAACAACTATGGCCCCGAACTCTCGTGTCACGCGGCGAAATCCTTCATGTTGCCGGGCATCATGTGGTGGCGGGCAGCGACTTGTGAGCGGCTACCGCGAGAGTGGGAGGGGTCGACGCTACGAGGTCCGTGCTCGCAATTCCGCCAGGCGGCGGGTCATACACGCTCAATGCGTTCCGGCCGTAGTAGCGGAGCTCTTCGGCGGAATTGGTTGTCATCTTTACCGCCGCGAGGAACTGCTCCAATGCGCGCAGGCATTCGACTCGGCGGCGGTAGGCGCGCACGCAGACCGCGACGGGGTCGTCGTCAAGTAGTACCGTCCACGACCAGTTCGCCTGCCGGCTGTCGAATGTGACCGACGACGTAACTTCATCGAGCCGTTCGCGGAGCAGCGAAGCGGCTTGAACGCAGGCCTCGAAACTGTCGAAGGCGACCCAGGAACGCCCCAGCGCGCGGTTATTCGCTGCGATGAGTCGCCACCCCACGCGCCGCGGTGCGCGGTTTCCGGTGCGCCAAGCCGACTCTTTGTCCCCATCGGAGATGTAGATGAACCGCGCGGTCTTGCCGACCGGTCCCTCGTTCACGCGACCCCCAACTTGCGACGGCGAGTGACATCAGCGCGTGCCTCGTGGGCCTTGCCAACGGCGCACAGCCTCTCTTAACCGAGAGGGCCGCACGGTTACGACAAGGTGAACGACGAACGGGGGGCGGCCAGCTAATTCCGGGAAAAGGAATACTCGCGATATCTCTCATAATTCGGGCACCGCTGATTCGGCCGTAAGGCGCGGTGATCGAGCGCACATCACGGTGGCTCAGGGTGATTTCTCGCTTACCCGCCCGTCCGCAAGGGCAACAAATTTCGGGCTGATACGGCGGTCACGGCGCTTCATCGGCCAGCCGATGGACCTCGGCCGGTAAACGGAAGGCGAACGCAGCACAACGGAGAAGGCGCGCCCAAGCCCTGCCGGTGCTACAAGCGCTTGGCCGCTTCGCGCGCCGCTTCATGTGCTCGCCGGCGCCGCTCGTCCGCGTCGGCGGCCGCCAGGTTCGGGCGGAACGCGATCGACGTGATGGTGGAAAAGCCGGCCCACCGCAGCCAGTCGTCGAAGTATGGGGCCTGGAAGTCGGATCCGAAGGAGGGCGGGCGTCCCGGCCCGTACACCGCGCTGGTGTAGACGACCACGGCCGGGCGCCCGGGGACCAAGCCGGTGTATCCCGCGTCAGGGTCGAAGGAGAAGACGAGTCCGGGCTGGCTGATGACGTCGATGAGCTGCTTGAGGATGTAGGGAATGCCGGCGTTCCACATGGGCACGCTGAACAGGTAGTAGTCCGCCGCGGCGAATCGCTCGAAGGCAGCGACGGCGTTGCGCCAGCCGGCGGCGGTCGACGTCGCGCCGGCGAAGGCTTCCATCTTCGCGGCGACGGCGTCGCGGCCGAACGGAGGCAGGCTCCCGTCCCAGAGATCCCAGGTCTGGACGGTGATGTCAGGACGGGCCTCGGCGAGCGCCTCAAGGAAGGTCGTCGCGATTGCCAGCGACTCGGAAGCGTCCGCGCGTGGCGAGGCGGAGATGTGCAGCAACTTTGGCATGAGCGGGTCCTTTCATCGTATGTGCGTGTGCACATACTTAACCATGTGTGCGTGCACGCATATTCCGTTAAGGTGTCATCGTGGCGACGCAACGGGTCCGGTTGGCCGCTACGGCGTGGGGTGCGTTGCTACGAGTGCACGCCGGCCTCGTGCCCGTAATGGACCGGACGCTCCGCAACGAGGCCGGATTGCCTCTGACCTGGTACGACGTTCTCCTCGAGCTGACCACCGCGCCGAACCAGCGGCTGCGTATGAGCGAGTTGGGCGAGCGCGTTGTGCTTAGCCGCACGAGAGTGAGTCGGCTCGTCGACGAGCTGGCCGGCGCCGGTCTGGTCCGCCGCGACGCGAATCCGGACGATGCCCGATCCTCGTTCGCCGTTCTTACCGCGGCCGGCCGAGCCGCGTACCGGCGAGCCGCGCCGATCTACTTGCGGGCCATCACCCGCCACTTCGCGGCCGGCCTCACGGTGCATGAGTTGGAAACTATCGCCGATGGCCTCACCCGGGTGGCCGACCGCATCGACGCGACGCCGCCGCTAACGCTGACCGCGTTTAGTGATCCGCGGCCGATCGGCCGTTCGAAGACGGGTCCGGTGCCGCTAGGAAGTCGCTCACCTGCTCGGCAATCGCGTCGGGATCCTCGAGCACGAAGAGGTGCCCGCCGCCGCGGACCACCCGCAGATGGGAATTGGGGATGAGCCAATCGAGGATGCGGCCGTTAGCCAGGGGGACGATCGGGTCGTCGTCACCGGCCAGGACCAGAGTGGGCTGGCGAAGTCGGCACAGCCAGGGCACGCTCGTCCATCCGGCGATGGAATACAGCTGAGCTGCATAGCCCCGCACCGTGGGGCGGTAGGTAAATCGGGCCAGGGAGCCGTGCAGCAACGCGTCGGGGTCGCGCCGAGCGACGCCGCCGTAAATGTCTGCGGCGATTCGGCGGTAGTAGTCGGGTTGGTAGTAGCGGCGGGGGGTGGCCAGCGCCCATAGCACGCGCGGCGATGCGGGAACACCGCCGAGACCCGGCCCAGTGGCGGCCAGCACGAGGCGGCGGACGCGGGTCGGCGCTTGCCGCGCGAGTTGCTGGGCGACGACCCCGCCCAGGGAGACTCCGAACACGTCGACGGTGTCGTGGCCGAGGACGTCGAGCAGTCGTTCAGCGGTGCGGGCCACGCCGGGCATCCGCCGCGGCCAGGTGTAGGACGTGGACTCGCCCACTCCCGGGGCGTCGTAGCTGATAGTGGGCACACCGTGGCGATTCAGTTCCCGCTCGAACGGTGCGGCGAGGTCGAGGCTGGCGCCGATACCGGTAATCAGCAGCAGCGGCGGCCCGGCACCGGCGTCTCCGGACACGCAGGCGCGCAGCCGCACTCCGTCCACGTCGAGGAAGCGGATCTCACGTGAAGGCACCGACACCGGTGATGTCCCTTCCGACGATGAGGGTCTGTATCGTCTCGGTGCCTTCGTAGGTGTGCAGGGCTTCGATGTCGGCCATGTGCCGGATGACGTGGAACTCGAGCAGGATGCCGTTGCCCCCGAGCAGGTCGCGGGCCTCAGCGACTACAGCCCTCGCCTTGCGGGTGTTGTTCATCTTCGCGATGGCGGCGATCGTGTCGGTGAGGCTGCCTTCCTCGATCAGCCGTCCCAGCCGCAGGCAGTACAGCTGCATCGAGCAGACCTCCGCGAGCATCTTGACCAGCTTGTCCTGCACGATCTGGAAGCTGACCAGCGGCTGGCCGAACTGGGTGCGCTCGCCGCAATACTGCGCCGCGATCTCGTAGGCGGAGGTGGCGTGCCCGAGGGCGCCCCACGCGACGGCGTTACGAGTGCCGGCCAGCACGCGGCCGGTGTCCTTGAAACTGTTAGCGCCGGGCAGCCGGTTGGCGTCGGCGACTTCGACGTCAGTGAGGGTGATCTCGGCTTGCCACACCGACCGCAACGAGCCCTTGCCCTCGATCTTTCGCGCGACGTAGCCGGGCGTGCCCTTCTCCACGAGGAAGCCCTTGACCTGCCGGTCGGCCTCGTCGCGGGCCCACACCACGATGACATCGGCGATAGTGCCGTTGCCGATCCACTTCTTGGCGCCGTTGATCGTCCAGGTGTCGCCGTCGCGCCGGGCCGTGGTCTCCAGCGCCACGGAGTCCGACCCATGCGTCGGCTCGGTGAGCGCGAAGGCGCCGATCTTGGTCAGCTGCGCCATCGCCGGCAGCCACTGCCGTTTCTGCTCCTCCGAGCCGAGCATCGCGATCGCGTGCATCGCCAGGCCCGCCTGCACGCCCAGAAACGTGCCGAGGCTGCCGTCACCGCGGTTGAGCTCCATATGGATCAGGCCGCACGAGATGGGGCTCATCGGCGGGCAGCCGTAGCCCACGATGCCGTCGCCGACGATGCCGAGCTTGGCCAGCGTCTCGATCAGCGGGTACGGAAACTCGGCCCGCTCCCAGTAGTCGTTGATGACCGGCAGCACCTCGTCGTCGACGAAATCACGGGTGCGCCGCCAGTAGGCCCGCTCCTCGTCGGTTAGCTGGTCGGCGATGCGGAAGAAGTCGGTGCCGCGGGAGCGGCCGATCGTCTCGTACATGTCCCCGCTCCTCAGCGGTCGAAGACATAAGTGCCTGGGGCCTCGACCAGCGGGCTCAGACCACCGCCGCCGAGCTGCTCGGACGCCGGCCGCTTGGTACCCGAGCGCTCGGAAAGCCAGGCGGACGCGTCCGTCCACCACGTGCCGTGCTGAGTTTCCGCAGTCTTGAGCCACTCGGAGGGATCGGCGGGGTTGTCCTTGTTCACCTGGAAGCTGGCCTTGGGGTTACCCGGCGGGTTGACCAGCGCCGCGATATGCCCGCTGGTCGAGAGCACGAACCGGGACGAGCCGCCGAGAAGCTGGGTCGTGCGGTAGCAGTTCTGCCAGGGTGTGATGTGGTCGGCGATGCCGGCGACGATGTAGGCGTCGGCGTCGATACCGGACAGGTCGATCGGCACGCCGAGGACGGTGAGCGCGCCGGGCGTCACGAGTGTGTTGTCCATGGCCAGGTCGACGAAGTCCGCGTGCAAGCCGGCTGGCATCCGGGTGGTGTCCGCGTTCCAGAACAGGATGTCGAAGGCGGGCGGGGTCTTGCCGAGCAGGTAGTTGTTCACCCAGTAGTTCCAGACAAGATCGCCGGGACGCAGCCAGGCGAATACCTCGGCCAACGCCCGTCCGTCCAGATACCCGCGGCGCCGCGACGCGGCCTTGGCGGCCCGAGCGAGCCGGCGATTGCCGAGTGCGGAAGCCATTCCGGCCTGCGCGTTGTCGATGACCGTTACGGCCAAGGCGAAGCCGGCCAGTCGCTCCTGTCGGCCGTTCGCCGCGAGGTAGGCGGCGGCGATGCTGGCCAGGATGCCGCCGGAACAGACACCACCCAGCACCGTCCGCTCGCTGCCGCTGATCCGCTCGACGGCATCGAGCGACTCGAGGATTGCCTGCACGTAGGTGTCGAAATTCCACGTGGCGTGCCGGGCGTCCGGGTTCCGCCACGACATCACGAAGACCTGTTGCCCTTCGCGAACCAGGAATTCAATCAGGCTGCGGCCGGGCGCGAGGTCCAGGGCGTAGTACTTGTTGATCGTCGGCGGAACGAGCAGCAGTGGAACCTCACGCACCTGATCGGTCTGCGGCGCGTACTGGATCAGCTCGAAAACCTCGGTGCGCAGCACGACCGCACCCGGCGTGATGGCGATGTTGCGGCCCACCTCGAATGCGGACCGGTCGACCATCTCCGGAATGCGCGGCGGTGAGGCGAGATCGCGCACCAGCTGCGAGGCACCACGAGCCAGACTCTCGCCGGCGGTGTCGACGGCCGTCTTCGTCGAGGCGGGATTCACCAACGGAACGTTGCTCGGCGCGAGGGCCTCGACCAGGTTCTCGGTCAAGAAGCGCATCCGCTGCTCGTCCCGCCAGCCCAGGCCGGCGTCAGCGACGAGCTGCTCGAGCGTCTGCCCGCCGGCCAGGTAGGCCTGGACCATACGCCGCAGTACGGGGTTGGTGGACCAGGCCTCGTCGACGAAGCGACGGTCGCGCTTGGACGGCGCTAACGTCGATGTGCCGAGCGCGATGCGCCCGGATTCGCCGGCGAACGACCACACGGTACGGGCCGTCATGCTCGGCCGACGGACCAGGGCAGCCAGCCACTTGGCGGTCGAGACGTCGGGTGCGAACCGGCGCACCGGGCCGAGCGCGGCGTCGACGAGCAGGGCGTCCAGTGGGGCAGCGCGATCGGCCAGATCGGCCGCCTGCTCGGGTGTGATCGATGTGGTCATGTGGCGGGCTCCGGATCCGGGACGTTGATCTCGCGCTTGAGGATCTTCCCGGTCGGGCCCTTTGGCAAGGCTTCGAGGAACCACACCCGCCGCGGGTACTTGTAGGCGGCGACCTGGGACTTGACGTAGTTCTGCAGCTCCTCCGGCGTCGCGGACGTCCCGGGCTTCAAGACCACAGCCGCGCCGACCTCTTCGCCGAGGTCGGGGTGCGGCATTCCGATCACGGCTGCCTCGGCCACGGACGGGTGCTCGTAAAGGACTTCTTCGATCTCGCGCGGATAGACGTTGTAGCCGCCGCGGATGATCAGGTCCTTCTTGCGGTCGACGATGTAGTAATAGCCGTCTTCGTCCATTCGGCCGATATCGCCCGTGCGGAACCAGCCGTCCGCCGAAATGGCATCGCCGGTAGCCTCGGGCTTTCTCCAGTATCCCTTCATGATGTTGTGCCCGCGGATCGCGATCTCGCCGACCTCGCCCTGTGGCAGCTCGGCACCGGCCGAGTCGACCACGCGCATCTCGACGCCGCGGATCGGCGTGCCGATCGAACCCGGCTTACGCTCCTGGTCCGGATGGTTGAACGAGGCCACCGGCGACGTCTCCGACAGGCCGTAGCCCTCGAGGACGATGCAGCCGAAGGCGTCCTCGAACTGGCGCAGCACCTCCACCGGCATCGCCGCGCCACCGGACACGGACACCCGCAGCGCCGAGACGTCGAAGTCGCCACGGTCGGGCACGTGCAGCAGCGCGCTGTACATCGTCGGGACGCCGGCGAACACCGTCGCCCGGTGATCCGCCACCAGCCGTAGCGCCTGGGCCGGATCGAATCGGGGAAGCACCGACAACGACGCGCCCGCCGCGATCGCCGTGTTGAGCGTGCACGTCTGGCCGAAGGAGTGGAACAGCGGCAACCCACCGAAGATCACGTCATCCGGGCCGAGCTGCAGCAGCTCGTCGCTCGTGACCTCGGCGTTCTTGATCAAATTGGCATGCGTCAACTCGGCGCCCTTGGGCCGCCCGGTCGTCCCGGAGGTATACAGGATGACTGCAGTGTCGTCAGGCGCGCGGTCAACCACCTCCGGCGCCGGCGCGCTCGCGGCGAGCAGGTCGGCGAAGGTGGCCGGGTCGACCACGATGGCCTCCGCGTCCGCCTCCTTGGCCCCGACCTCGGCCTCGGAGGCAATGGCGTGCCAGGCGAAGATCACCGGCGCTCCTGAGTCACCGAGGTGGTAGGCGACCTCGCGAGCCTTGAGGAGCGGGTTCATCGGGACGACCACGCCGCCGGCGCGCAGCACGCCGTAGTACACCATTGCGAACTGCGGGACGTTGGGCAGCATGATCCCGACCGGCACGTCCGGCCCGACGCCCCGGGCGGCGAGCAAACCCGCAACACGGGCACTGGCATCGTCGAGATCGCGGTAGCTGACGGTGTCGTCGCCCAGGCGGACCGCGACCCGGTCGGGGTGGGCGGCAGCGTTGCGGGTGAGGCTCGCGGCGAGGTTCATTTCGTCTCCCAGGTCGGGGCGGTCGGGGTGACGCGACAATGGTCGCGCGTAAGACCGGCCACCGCGAGGGGTACGCGTACCAAACGGGTCCTTTCCGGCTAGTGCCGGCGCACAATGTGCCTGGGCGGCGCCGGCGCTTATCGCCCGGCCGGGGCGCCATTCCCCGCAGCACGCTGTGCTGGCGTTTGGGACGGTTTTTCCGGTCGGGCGAGCAAGACGGCGCCGGTGATCACCGCGGCGAACGCGAGCGCTCGCAGGCCGCCGAGGGCCCCGTCGGGTACCGGCTCGCCAAGCACGATCGTGCCCGCGGCGATCGGTAGGGCATTGGTCAGCAGCGTCGCGATGCCGGCCACCGTGAGTGCGCCGCCAGCCTGGTAGCCCAGTTGGAGCAGCGC
>JBKPQM010000071.1:0-9401 GCA_046734095.1 Actinomycetota bacterium
CCGGTGAATTTCCGGGAGCGCGTGGCCGCCTGGAGTGCTCGGTTCACGCGCCGGCAGAAGGCCGCCGCGAGCCTGGTGGCGCTGGCCCTGGCCGCCGCTGCCACGGTGGGCGGACTGGCCGCTGCGAGCACCGACGCGCCCAAGGCGGCTCCGTCGTCGACCTCACCACCCCCGCCCGCCCCGTCCACTACGGCGACGACCCCGAAGCCGACACCGACGAAGCCCAAGCCACGTCCCAAGCCCAAGCCGCCGATGAACCCGCTGACCGGGGTGGGCCGGGTGCCGAAGAGCCCGGTCGTCGCGGTCAAGATCGACGACACCGGGAACGGGCGCCCGCAGCGCGGCGTCGACCAGGCCGACATCGTCTACGTCGAACAGGCCGAGGGCGGCCTCACCCGTCTGGTCGCCGTCTTCGGGACGCACAAGCCCGTCGTCGAAGCGGTGCGCAGCGTGCGGACCAGCGATCCGGAGCTGCTCAGCCAGTACGGCCGGATCACCCTAGTGGCCTCTGGCGGCGGCGGCGACTCGCTGCCCGCCCTCGACCGGTCAATCCTGCATTCGGTGATCAACGACCGCGGCGGCCCCGGCTTCGGGCGTGACGGCTCTCGACCGGCGCCCTACAACCTGACCTCCGATCTGGCGGCGGTGAGCGCCGCCACCCACGGGACGTCCGCGCGGAGCATCGGCTTCACCTGGGTGGCCAGGCCGAAGGGTGGGCAGTGGCGGCTGGCCGCGCAGGTCAACACGCAGGTCGGCAGTACGCCGGTGAACTTCCGCTGGAACGGGCGGCTGAACCGCTACGTGCGCTACATCGGCGGCGTGGCGCAGACGGCGGCCGATGGCCGGCCGATCGCCACCCCGAACGTGATAGTGCAGTACTGCCAGGTCACCGTGCATCCTGGCGATGTGGACGTGACCGGCAACCCGGCGATGTATACGCACTCGATCGGCCGCGGCGGCAGGGTCGCGGTGTTCCGCAGTGGGCGGCGCATCGACGGCACCTGGACCCGGCTGTCGTCGATGAGCGGCACCCTGCTGCGCGACTCGCGGCGGCAACCGATCCCGTTGGCGCCTGGCGGCGCGTGGGTCATCCTCGTGGCAAACGGCGCACCCCTTTCCTCGTGATCCGGCCATCGCCGGGCCAGTGACCCGGCAACGGCCCGGCGGGTCGGGGCCGCGCCGACCCTAGAATCGGTGGCATGTCCGAAGCCCAGACCAGGATCGAACACGTCGTCGGCACGGCCCGCGTCAAGCGGGGCATGGCCGAGATGCTCAAGGGCGGCGTGATCATGGATGTCGTCACGCCCGAGCAGGCCAAGATCGCCGAAAACGCGGGCGCCGTCGCCGTCATGGCGCTCGAGCGGGTGCCGGCCGACATCCGGGCCCAGGGCGGCGTAGCCCGGATGAGCGATCCGGATATGATCGCCGCCATCATCGACGCCGTCTCGATTCCGGTGATGGCCAAGGCTCGCATCGGGCATTTCGTCGAGGCTCAGGTGCTGCAGTCGCTCGGCGTCGACTACATCGACGAGTCCGAGGTGCTGACCCCGGCCGACTACGCGAACCACATCGACAAGTGGGCGTACACCGTCCCGTTCGTCTGCGGTGCGACGAATCTGGGCGAGGCGTTGCGCCGCATCACCGAGGGCGCGGCGATGATCCGATCCAAGGGCGAGGCGGGCACCGGCGACGTGTCGAACGCGACGACGCACATGCGGGCCATCCGGGGCGAGATGCGCCGGCTTTCGAGCCTCCCCGAGGACGAGCTGTTCGTCGCGGCCAAGGAGCTGCAGGCCCCCTACGAACTGGTCGTCGATGTGGCGAAAGCCGGCAAGCTGCCAGTCGTTCTCTTCACCGCCGGCGGCATCGCGACGCCGGCCGATGCAGCGATGATGATGCAGCTCGGTGCCGAGGGGGTATTCGTCGGCTCGGGCATCTTCAAGTCGGGCGACCCAGCCCGGCGCGCCGAGGCGATCGTCAAGGCCACCACGTTCTACGACGACCCCGACGTCATCGCCAAGGTGTCCCGCGGCTTGGGCGAAGCGATGGTCGGCATCAACGTCGAGGACGTGCCGCAGCCGCACCGCCTCGCCGAGCGAGGCTGGTAGCGCGAGATGACCGCGCTGTAGGAATCGCTGAGCTGCTTGCCGCACGCGCGACTGGGGGTCGTTTTCCGGTCGGCAGGTAGGTCACCCAAGGAGGTAGCCATCGTGTGCCGCAACATCCACACTCTGCGGCCGCCGTTCGTCGAGAACGTCACCGACTACGACATCGAGGCGGCTGCGCTGCAGTACGTGCGCAAGGTCGCCGGCATGCGCTCACCGTCGAGCGCCAATGCGGAGGCGTTCCAGCAGGCGGTCGACGCCGTGGCGGCCGCCACCTCGACGCTGCTCGAGCAGCTCGTGCTTCGACCGTCGACATCCAAGCACGCGCGCCAGTACGCCAATGCCACGGCGCACAAGCGCCCCAAGCCCGACGATCATGCAGCGGCGGTTGACTGACGATCACCCCGGGCAGGATCACACAGAAGGTTCCGGTGTCCATCACGATCGGCGTGCTCGCCCTCCAGGGCGACGTTCGCGAGCATCTCGCCGCGCTGCGCGCCGCCGGCGCGCAGGCGGTGCCGGTGCGCCGCCCGGACGAACTCACGAGGCTCGACGGGCTGGTGTTGCCCGGGGGCGAGTCGACCACGATCGGCAAGCTGGCCCGCGCCTTCGACCTGATCGAGCCGTTGCGCAAGCTCATCGCCGGCGGGTTGCCGGTTTACGGTGCGTGTGCCGGGATGATTCTGCTGGCTGAGCGCATCGTCGACGGCGTGCCGGACCAGGAGACGTTCGGCGGCATCGACATGACGGTGCGCCGCAACGCCTTCGGACGGCAGGTCGACTCGTTCGAGGAGGATCTCACCATCGACGGGCTCGACAGCGGGCCGGTGCACGCCGTGTTCATCCGCGCGCCGTGGGTGGAGTCGGTCGGCCCGGCCGCCAGGCCGCTCGCAGCGGTCACCAGCGGGCCGGCCGCCGGTAAGATTGTTGTGGTTCGCCAGCAGCAGCTGCTGGCCACGTCGTTCCATCCGGAGCTGATGGGCGACGGACGCGTACACGCGTACTTCTGCGACATGGTGAGGAATCAGACGAGCGAGTGAGCATCGCAGCGAGTGCTAGCGAGCGAGGCGCGGAGCGAGCGGGCGATGAGCGCTTGCGCGAAGAGCGAGGAATGACATGAGCGGCCACTCGAAATGGGCGACGACCAAGCACAAGAAGGCTGTCGTGGACGCCAAGCGGGGCAAGCTCTTCGCGAAGTTGATCAAGAACATCGAAGTAGCGGCGCGGACCGGGGGTGGTGACCCTGATGGCAACCCGACGCTGTATGACGCCATCCAGAAGGCCCGCAAGAACTCGGTGCCGCTCGAGAACATCGACCGCGCCGTCAAGCGTGGATCCGGTGCCGAGGCGGGCGGCTCCGAGTGGCAGACGATCATGTACGAGGGATACGGGCCGGGCGGTGTCGCGATCCTCGTCGAGTGCCTCACCGACAACCGCAATCGTGCGGCGAGCGACGTACGCACCGCGATGACCCGCAACGGCGGCTCGATGGCCGACCCTGGCTCGGTGTCCTACCTGTTCAGCCGCAAGGGTGTGGTGATCGTCCCCAAAGCGGGCGGCGTCACGGAGGACGATGTGCTGGCCGCCGTTCTCGACGCCGGTGCCGAGGAGGTCAACGATCTCGACGAGGCGTTCGAGATCGTGAGTGAGGCGGGTGATCTCGTGCCGGTACGCAGCGCCCTGCAGAACGCCGGCATCGACTACGAGTCGGCCGAGGCGTCGTTCGTCCCGAGTGTGCAGGTGCCGCTCGATGAGGAGACGGCGCGCAAGGTGTTCCGGCTCATCGACGCCCTCGAAGACCTGGACGATGTGCAGAACGTCTACGCCAACTTCGACGTCAGTGATGAGGTCATGGCCGCCGTGGGCTAGACGCCGATAGGGGACTGCCGCCAGAAACGGAATAGGTCGTAGCCCAGCAACCACAAGCCCTTGGGCGCGCCGGTCGCGTCGTACAGCCGCTCGACGAGGTCGAAGAACCACACGTTGATGCGGTCGATCTGCAACAGCACGAACACCCCGAGCATGCCCCAGGGCTTGATCGGCTCGAAGCCGCGCGCGGTGCGCGGGTCCAGGTACGGCTCGATGATCGCGTAGCCGTCCAGGCCGGGGATCGGTAGCAGGTTCAGCACGGCGGCGCTGACCTGCAGGAAGCACAGAAACGCGACGCCCGACCAGAAATGGATGTGCTGGCCGTCGCCGTAGCCATGCGCCAGCACGAGCAAGACCACGGCGAAGACCACGTTCGAGAACGGCCCGGCCGCCGCCGCGAGGCTTTGCATCGTGCGGCTGCGGAAGTCGTGCTTGTGCAGGTACACGGCGCCACCGGGCAGGCCGATGCCGCCCTGGACGATGAAGATCAGCGGCAGGACGATCGACAAGAACGGATGCGCATACTTGAGCGGGTTCAACGTGAGGTAGCCCGCTGCTTCCACGCTGCGGTCGCCCGCGCGATACGCCGTGTAGGCGTGGCCGAACTCGTGCAGGCACAGCGACACCACCCAGCCGCCCACCACGAAGCAGAAGACGCCGAACCGCGCGCTCGATCGGCTGTCGTCGTAACTCAGCCAGCCGCCGAACGCGGTGAGCGCTACGAATGCGAGGAATATCGGGCTGATGCGCAGGCTGCGCCTAGGCCACCGACGTCGGCGCCGCAGCGCGCCCGAGTCTTGCCACACCCCGCGAAGGGTACTGGCCGCAGCTACGTCCGCGTTCGGCTGTGAATGCTCGACCGCCGCAGTGGACGTGGGCGGTCGGTGTGTCGGCGCGGTGGTTCGGTGGGCTCCGCCTAGGCTGTCGAACGTCCGTTCGTAGGAGGCTGGGCGTGCGCGTTCTGGGCGTGGATCCGGGCATGACCCGATGCGGCATCGGGGTGGTCGACGGAGAACCGGGTCGCAGTCTCACGCTGGTGGACGTCGACGTGGTCCGCACGCCGTCTGAAGCCGACGTCGGCGCGCGGCTCGTTGCCATCGCCGACGCACTGAGCGCCTCGATCGCGGACTTCGCGCCGGATGTCGTGGCTGTCGAGCGAGTGTTCAGTCAACACAACGTGCGCACCGTCATGGGCACCGCGCAAGCGGCCGGGCTGGCCATCGTGACCGCCACCCGGGCCGGCGTCCCGGTAGCGTTGCGCACGCCGAGTGAGGTCAAGGCGTCCATCACCGGATCCGGCACCGCCGCCAAGGCGCAGGTCGGCGCCATGGTCAGCCGGCTGCTGAAACTCCCCGAGACTCCGCGCCCGGCCGACGCCGCCGATGCGCTGGCGCTGGCAATCTGCCAGTTGTGGCGGGGGGCGGCCCAGGCTCGGCTTGCGGCGGCGGCCAGGATGAGCCGGTGATCGCCAGTGTGCGCGGCCTGGTGGCCGCCCTCGGCCCGGACGGTGCAGTGGTCGACGTCGGAGGCGTGGGGCTCGCCGTTTCGTGCTCACCCGGCACGCTGGCCCGGCTGCGCGTGGGGGACCAGGCGCGGCTCGCGACCAGTCTCGTCGTCCGCGAGGATTCGCTGACGCTCTACGGCTTCGCCGACGACGACGAGCGCGCATTGTTCGAGTTGCTGCAGACGGCCAACGGCGTCGGCCCAAAGCTGGCTCAGACGATCCTGGCGGTGCTCCCGCCGCACGAGGTGCGCCGCGCGATCGCCACGGAGGATCTGGCCACGCTCACCCAGGTGCCGGGCATCGGCCGCAAAGGCGCCGAGCGCATCGTCATCGAACTGCGTGATCGCGTCGGCTCGGTTGAATCCGCCCCGGCCGACCTCGGGGTCGCGCCCGTCGCGCCGTGGCGGGAGCAGTTGCGGCAGGCGCTTGCCGGGCTCGGATTCACCGGCAAGGAAGCCGCTGATGCGATCGACGTGGTGGTCGCCGATGCTGGCGATACCCCCGACGTCTCGGCCCTGCTCCGCCAGAGCATCCAACTGCTCGGACGTACCCGATGACCCCGCGCAGGTACGACTTTGCCCTCGGAGAGCACGCTGCCGCCGCTCCGCAACGTGCCGCCCGGGGGCAAAGTCGAAAGGAACGGGGGGTCCAGCGGTGACCGAGCCCGACATCGTGTCGCCGCTGCCGGTCGTCGGCGAGCGCGAGGTCGAGGCCAGCCTGCGGCCGAAGCGCCTCACCGAGTTCCCGGGGCAGCCGAAAGTGCGCGAACAGCTGGAACTGGTGCTGGCCAGTGCAGTACGGCGCGGCCGCCCACCCGACCACGTGCTGCTGTCCGGGCCGCCGGGCCTGGGCAAGACGAGCCTCGCGATGATCATTGCGACTGAACTGAACGCCTCGATCCGGGTCACCAGCGGGCCGGCCATCGAGCGGGCGGGGGATCTGGCCGCGTTGTTGACCAGCCTCGGCGAAGGCGAGGTGCTGTTCATCGACGAGATCCACCGCGTCGCCCGGCCGGCCGAGGAACTGCTGTACATGGCGATGGAGGACTTCCGCGTCGACGTGGTGGTCGGCAAGGGCCCCGGCGCGACGGCGATCCCGCTGGACCTGGCACAGTTCACGTTGGTCGGGGCCACCACTCGGGCCGGATTGCTGACCGGGCCGCTGCGCGACCGATTCGGGTTCACCGGGCACCTCGACTTCTACGACGTCGCCGACCTGCAGGTCATCCTGCGGCGCTCCGCAACGCTTCTCGGAGTCGATATGCGTGACGACGGCGCTAGCGAGATCGCCGGGCGCTCGCGAGGTACGCCACGCATTGCCAACCGGCTGCTTCGCCGGGTGCGCGACTATGCCGAGGTGCGGGCCGACGGTGTCGTCACCGAACAGATCGCCCGGGAGGCGCTGGCCGTCTACGACGTCGACGAACTCGGCCTGGATCGGCTCGACCGGGCCGTGCTCGACGCTCTGGTGCGGCGGTTCGGCGGCGGGCCGGTAGGCGTCGGGAATCTGGCCGTCGCAGTCGGCGAGGAGGTCGAAACCGTCGAGGAAGTGGCCGAACCGTACCTGGTCCGCGCGGGCCTACTGGTTCGCACACCCCGAGGACGCGTGGCCACCCCGGCCGCGTGGACGCACCTGGGCCTGATCCGGCCGCGTGACGACGGCGCCGCCACCCTGTTCGACGCCTGACCCGGGCACCTCGACCGCAGGGCAGGCGTTAATCAACGCAGCGCCTAGACTCGCGGGCGTTACTCACCACGTTCGAGGTACACCGTGTCCAGCGCACTGACCCTGATCCTGTTCGCCGCCCTGCTGGTGGCGATGCTTCTGTTCACCCGTCGCGCCCGTCAGCGCCAGGCGACGCAGCAGGCCCAAGCCCGGGACCGGATCACGTTCGGTAGCCAGGTGATGACGACGTCCGGCTTGTACGGCACCGTCGTCGGCCTCAACGGCGACGAGACCGTGCAGCTGTCGATCGCTCCAGGCGTCGAAGTGAAATGGGCGCTTGCCGCGCTTCGGGACGTGCAACCCGAGCTGAATCACCCCCGCGACCCGTTCGGACCCGAGGAGGAGAAGGCCGACGACCCGCCCGACGACACTCCTCCGAAGTGAGCCGATCCGGGTTACTTCAGAAACGCTCATGATGACGTCGGTCATACTGTGCGCAGTCCACGGCGTGCGCGTCGCGCGCCGCGCGGAACGACCCTGAACACGTCGAGGAGATTTACCCCCGTGCCACCACCTGCCGGAACGTTGCGCGTCGGACGCTACTTCCTAGCCCTGCTCGGCATCGTCGCCGTGGTCTACGGCCTCGTCTTCCTGCCCGGACAGCGGCACTCGCCCAAACTCGGCCTCGACCTGCAGGGTGGCAAACAGGTCGTCTTCCAGGCCGAGACCCAGAGTGGGCAGGCACCGTCCTCGACGGCGATGAGCCAAGCCCGGCAGATCATGGAGGACCGGGTCAACGGCTCCGGTGTGGCCAACGCGGAGGTGGTCGTCCAGGGCGGCAACCAGATATCGGTCTCGATCCCGGGCAAGAGCAGCGCCGATATCGCCAAACTCGGGCAGGCGGCCCAGTTGAACTTCCGGCCGCTCGTCATGCCGCCTGTGCCCTGGACGAAGCCGACGACCCCGACGCCGACCACCACCCCGTCCGCGACCCCCAGCAGCGCTCCGAAGGCGAGCGCCACGCCAACGCCCACGTCGAGTGCCTCGGCGAACTCGAAGAGCGCCGACCCGCTGAAGGGACTGGGCTTCGCGGTACCGACGGACGAGACCGCCTTCAACAAGCTCAGCGCGGCCCAGAAGCAGCAACTGCAGTCGCGGCTGGCGAACTTCGACTGCACGTCCGACCAGCCCGACGGTCAGCCTCAGCGCACGCAGGCGTTCATCGCCTGCGACAGCAAGGATCCGAACAAGGCCACGTCGGTGTTCCTGTTGGGCCCGGTGATCGTCCCGGGAACGGAGATCTCCAGCGCGACCGCCAACGCACCGGACTTCAGTGGGAACGGCGGCAGTGCGCAGTGGACCGTGTCGCTAAGCCTGAAGAGCAGCGGCTCGAAGGCCTGGGCGAGCTACACCGGCAAGCACAACACCGGCGGGCAGGACATCAACACCCCGATCACCTCATGCGGGCCGAGTGGCACCCCGTGCGCGAACTACGTTGCCTTCACCCTCGACGGAGCCGTCGTCTCGTCCCCGTACAACCGGGAGGCGATCAACGGCCAGGCGACCCAGATCTCCGGCAACTTCACCCAGTCGTCGGCAACCCTGCTGGCGCGGGAGCTGAAGTACGGCGCACTTCCGCTGAACTTCAACGTGCTGACCAATAGCGACGTCTCGGCCACGCTCGGCTCGGCTCAGTTGAAGGCCGGACTGCTCGCCGGCGGCATCGGCCTGGCGCTGGTCGTCATTTACTCGTTGATCTACTACCGAGCCCTGGGCCTCGTCACGATCGCGTCGCTGATGGTGTCCGGCGTGCTGACCTACGGCTGCCTGGTCATCCTGGGACGGGAGATCGGGTTCACCCTGACCCTGGCCGGCATCGCCGGTTTCATCGTCGCGATCGGTATCACCGCCGATTCGTTCGTGGTCTTCTTCGAACGAATAAAGGACGAAGTGCACGACGGCCGGTCCATGCGCGTGGCGGTGCCGCGGGCGTGGGTGCGTGCCCGGCGAACGATCCTGTCGGCGGACACGGTGTCGTTCCTCGCGGCCGCGGTCCTGTACTACTTCGCCGCGGGCGACGTCAAGGGATTCGCGTTCACCCTCGGCCTGTCGACGATCCTCGACCTGGTGGTCGTGTTCCTGTTCACGCACCCGATGGTGTCTCTGCTGTCGCGCAGCGCCGCCTTCGGGTCGTCGCGTTTCACCGGCCTCGACGCCGTCCGAGCGGGCGGGATCGTCCCGGACACACCGGCCAGGCC
>JBKPQM010000072.1:0-35884 GCA_046734095.1 Actinomycetota bacterium
GAGGGCGACTGTGTGCCAGTCGTCGGACGAAGCCATCGGCGCCGGCACCTGTTGCGTCGGTGGCGGATGAAGCGCGGCGACCGGGTGGACCGGGCGGTGCGGAGCGGCCGGCGTCGTGGGCCGGGTGACCGGGTGTCTGGCTGGCGACGGTTGGGTCGCGTACTGGATCGGCGGCGGCTTGGGCTTCGCGCTCGGATGCGTACTGGGCGTCACCGTGAGATGTGGCGTCGCCGCCGGGCGATGCGCCGTGACCACCGGCTTCGGATGCGGAGCTGTAGGTGGCCGGGCGGCCGGCTTGACCGCCGGCGTCGCCGGGGCTGCATGCTGGGGGGCCGGCGCCCGGTGACGAGGCGCGGCCACCACTGTGTGCGGACGAACCGGGACGACCACGGCCAGCGCGTTGCTGACCGATCGTTCCCGCCCGTCGCTCGGCTGATTCAGGACATGGCCCGCCGCCTCGAACGTCGTGCTCCCACCGCCGTCCAGCATGACGGCGTTCGTGGCGCCGAGGTCGCGCACCAGGGTCAGGACCTCGCCGACCGTCAGCCCGGGACCGCTGTTCTTTCGCCCGTCAGCCGCGACGAGCCAGGTCTTGGTGGGACTCCACGCCAGCAGAATTCGCGGGTTCGCGTTGGTCAGCATTGGGTCGTGCGGATCGGTTCGCGTCAGGTGGCCGCTGCGCATGACCACGGGGTGGTAGCCGATGCTCTCGCTGGTGGGCTCGCCCGTGGACAGTGCGAGCGTCACCCCGCCGACGCGGAACAGCTGCTTCAACGCCGTAGCCGCTTTGCCGCTCGTGACAAGGCCGGCCTGCCCGGCGCCGACCCGGGTGCCACCGGCCCCCGCGCGCAGGCCAGACAGTGGCGTCTTGCGCCCCAGCCGCCCCAGCAGTTGCGACGGCGCCGCCGCCTTGAACGACGTGCTCCCGACCGCGCCGATCGCCCGCCCGTAGCGCGGCGTATACAGGACGGTCGCATTCGGGGCCGGGGCGGTGTTGACCCCGGCCAGCTTGATCGTCGTGCCGGCCTTGTCGGTCAGTTCGCCCGACCACGTCAGCCCCAGCCTCGCCGTGAGCCGCGGCGTCGGCGGCGCGACGCTGACCTGTTGGCCGGTGTAGTTGGGCGACTTCCACAACTCCCCGCGCATAACCATGCCGCCCAGAGCGGCCGCGCTCGGATGAGCAACGTCCCAGAAATCGCCGTTGACCGCCGCGACGCAACCGCGCGTTCGCGCGCACATCGAACGGACGGTTTCCAAACCGGCACCGATAAGGTTGTGTGCCGACATTACCTGCAACGCCGCGCCGCTGTTATTCATTACTTGAGCGACATAAATCGCGGCACTCGAATGGCGCCAATGATATTTCGTATATTGCACGCCGGTAGATATCGCCTGGCGGGACAATGGCGCGAGATCGGGCATGCGTGCGGCCGCTACGCCTGGGAGAAATACCGCACCTGCGGTAACCGCAACGACGAGAGCCAGTGCCCGCTGCTTCATCGCGTGTCCCCCCGTCGGTATCGCAAGGGAAACGAATTGTACCTATCGTTCGGCCTCGGGACGACATTCCGCTACGCGGGGTTCCTGGAGTCGTCACGGTCCGTCCACCGGAGTCCCTAGATGACGCCGGCAGGAGCCGGCTCCGGACATCAGGCGCTTGGCTCGGCACGACACGCAGCCGGGCCGCCCAGGACCGAAGGCGAAATGTTTGGCTGCTCATCACCCGCGGATAGCGCACCGGCAACCCGTCGTTAAGCGGCCAAACCTGACGTGTTCGCGTATTGGGGCGGAGATACCGGTGTTCTCGTGTGTGGTGACACTGATATTGGAAGTCTCGGCAGGAATGGTCCAAAGTACGGCGAGTGCACTCGTTCGGACCCGTGCTGCACATAAAACCGAGTCAAGACAGGTAACCGGAGAACAACACGAAGGGCGCGGTCAGCCCATAACCTGATCACAACGATCCCACCCGTGCTCGTGGGCGAGCGCGCAGACCGGGCTGCTGACCCGGGCATCGCAATATCTGCGTGCGATGGCCGATGTATCGGGCCCGGCGGCCAAGAAAAGCTGAACGCTTGCCGCTGACCGGGAGGGGTAGGAGACGATGACGACGCGGCCCGCGAACACGCAGCCCTGCTTGGAGCCGGCCCGAAGGGGCAAGCGGCGCTGGCAGAGTCGGCTCGTCGCGTTCTTGAAGGAACTCGCGTCGGCATCGCTGTAACAACCCCGGTGAGCAATCAGTGGCGAGCGGCGCGCCGGACGCGATCACGCAGCCGGCGGCGCGTATGCCGATTCCCGGGCAGTAGCTAACGCAGTGTGAAGAACCCATAAATCGGGTTCTTCAGGATCTTTCCGCGTCGCGGACCGTATGACTATGATTACGCGACGCGTCCGCGACCAGTGGACGGCTCATTGACAGCGACGGCTTGGACGGGTCGAATCAGACAATGACGGCCACTCTTGTTCGCGATCTAGTTCGCGACCTCGGTGCGGAGTCGGCGAGCCTGGACGCGCTGGTTGCGCCGCTCTCCCCAGAGATGTGGGCCACTCCCACACCGGCCGAGGGGTGGACGATCGCGCATCAGATCGCCCACCTCGCCTGGACCGACCGGCTCGCGCTGCTCGCCGCCACCGACGAGGAGGCGTTCGCCGCCGAAGCAGCGAGAGCAGCAGTCAGCCCTAAACAGTTCGTGGACGCCGGCGCGCAAGAACTGGCCAGCGAGGACCCGGCCAAGCTGTTGACGAGATGGCGCGACGGACTCGTGCAGCTGGCCGAGGCGATCGCGCACCTGCCGGGGGGCACGCACATCGCCTGGTTCGGCCCAGGTATGAGCGCCGCGTCGATGGCCAGCGCCCGGATCATGGAGACCTGGGCGCACGGTCAGGACGTCGCCGACGCCCTCGGCGTCACCCGCGAACCGACGCAGCGCTTGCGGCACGTCGCGCACATCGCGGTGGCGGCGCGCGGCTACTCCTACACGGCGAACGGCCTCGAGCCGCCCGACGTCCCGATTCGGGTCGAGCTGGTGGCGCCCGGCGGCGCGATCTGGACGTGGGGCCCGGAGGACGCGGTGGAGCGTGTGAGTGGTCCGGCCGTCGACTTCTGCCTGCTCGCTGCGCAGCGCCGGCACCGTCGTGATCTCGCCGTGCAGGCGACCGGTCAGCACGCCGAGATGTGGCTCGACATCGCGCAGGCATTCGCCGGCCCACCGGGTGAAGGTAGACGTCCGGGCCAGTTCGCTTAACCCAAGCCGTTTCGAGCAGCGTCCCTAACCGCAAGCCCTTCCAGCAACAAATCCAATTCCTCAGCCTGGCTGCATATCCTTGGTTTTGGAAACACGAGGGTGCCGCAGTCGGTGGCGAGGTGCGTAGCTGCTTGGTAGCAAGTACCAAGCCCAGCGCGGGTGATTTGTTAACAGGCGCTTCCCCATGGCTCCACTCGAGGCGCGTAGCCTTCCTGAGTGCTCGCTGGCGACTTCGCAGCTGTGCTCGGCGCTGCCGCGAGTGGCGACGAGTTGGCATTCGCCACGTTGTGGCGCGACGTGCATCCAGCCCTGCTGCGTTACGTACGCGTGATCACGAACGAGCAGAACCTGGCCGAGGACGTCGCCGCCGAGGTCTGGGTGGATGTTGCCCGCCGGCTGGACAAGTTCGTCGGCGACGAGGCGGCATTTCGCGGCTGGTTGTTCACCCTGGCGCGGCGCCGGGCCATCGACGCGTGGCGCCAGGCGCAGCGCGCGCCCGTTCAACTGACCAGCGACCACGGCGACCTAGACCGTCCCGGCGGGCACGACACTGCCGGGTCGGCGCTCGAGCATATGAGCACCCAGCGGGCTTTGGAGCTGATCTCGACGCTGCCTCGCGATCAGGCCGAGGCGATCGCGCTGCGCGTCATCGCCGGTTTGGAAGTGAAGGACGTGGCTCGGCTGCTCGGCAAGCGCCCCGGGACAGTCCGCGTCGCCGCGCATCGCGGCCTGCGGACGCTCGCCGCGCGGCTGACCGCTCGGCCGCGCGATCCGGTCCGCCGCCCCTGACCGGACCGGGTGGCGCTCCGCGCGGGCTCGTGTCGAAACTCAGCCGCGCGGTGTAACGCTTTCGCGCGGACCGTCGCTTCTCCTAGTGACATGGCCAGACCTCCCGCACAGCCAGGCGGTCACCCGTACTTCGACGAGGTGACTGCTGAACGGCTGCTGCGCAGGCAGCGCCCGGCGCCGGGCGCCCCTCCAGCCGAGCAGGTCATCAGTGAGCTGCTCGCAGCAGCGTCGGCGCCGCCGTCGGCTAGCGAACTTTCCGGAGAGCCCCGGGCGGTGGCTGCGTTCGCCGCGTCCCGCCCGGCGACCACGGCTCCGAGACACGCTCGGCACGCCATTCGCCGGCGTCGATCCGCGGTGGGGCCGCGGGTCAGTCACGGGCTCGCAGCGGCGGCGGCGCTTGGCGCGCTGACGATGGGTGGCGTGGCGGCCGCGGCTTACACCGGCTCGCTGCCGTCGTCCATCCAGAAACTCGCGCATGACCACATCGGTGCTCCGCACGGCCGCAGTCCGCATCCTCAGCCGGCATCGACCGCGTCGCGGTCCAAGACGACGGCAACGGCGCTGCGTTCAGGTGGTGCGGGCAACTCCGGCCAGCCCCCGTTAACCGCAGTCACGACGCCCACGCCTCGGCCAACGCCGTCCGGGCCTGGGCGTCGCCCCGCGGCGACATCTGCGGCACCACGAACGTCGTCGGCATCGCTTGCCAGCGAGCGCTACAAGCTGTGCACCGCGTATCTGCAGGCCCAGAGCCGCGGCGACAAGTCCGACGTGGACCAGGCTCTGCGCCCGCTGGAGAAAGCCGCGGGCGGGCACGATAACGTGACGGCGTATTGCGCACCGGTGTGGCCAAGCGGTGCAATTACCACTGAACCGCATGATTCCGGCTATCCTTATCAATTGCCGACGAGGACGACGCCTGAGTCTGCACCTGGGCGACAACAGAGTTAGTCGCCCCCACAGGCGGCGCGCCAGCGGGAACCCCCTCCCCCCGCACCCGCTGATGCGCCTAGGGGTGCCGGCCTTCCACCCACGGGAAGGCCGGCACCACTTCTCTGTCCCGTGGTGTTTTCCCAGCGCCCGGGGCCGGTAAACGGCGTCCGATTCGTTAGGCACAGCCGCCCGGTAGCCTTGCCCGCATCATGACTGTCACGGAGGGCGAGGCGCCGTCTGGACGTGCAGGCGCGTCGACAGATATCGCCGCCGTCTGGTTGGGCAAGCTGATCCTGGCGTTGCTGCGTCTGATCGGGCGCCGGGGCAACGCGTTCCCCGGCTTGGTCGTCGAGAAGGTGTTCCCGCGCTACCTGCCCCGAGCCATGGCGCGCCTGACGCACGGTGTCGTCGTGATCACCGGCACCAATGGCAAGACGACGACCACGAAGATGATCGCGACGATCCTGGGCGAGCGCTACCGCGTCCTCACCAACGACACAGGCAGCAACTTCGTCCGGGGCGCGATCACCACGGCCGTCGAGCACAGCCGCTGGTCGGGTCGCCTGCCCTACGAGGTCGCCGTGTTCGAGCTCGATGAGGCCTGGGCGGTGCGGTTCACCCAGGTGGTAGCGCCGCAGCGCCTGCTGTTGCTCAACGTCATGCGCGACCAACTCGACCGCTTCGGTGAGATCGACACGACGGCCCGGTTGCTTGGCCGCGTCGCGGCCGCGACCACCGAGGCGGTCGTGCTCAACCGCGACGATCCCCGGGTGGCAGCGCTCGCGGGAGAGACGAAGGCGACGGTCAGTTACTTCGGAGTGGCCCCCGAGTTGCGACCGCGGTTCCCCAACGACGAAGAGCTCTACGGCGGGCCGATGTACGTCTCCGCGGTGCCGGCTGCCGCGGAGCTGCGCACGTTGCCGTCGGACGGCGCACTCGAAACGGTGTTGAGCATCGGCGACGAGGACATCCGGGTGCCGCTTCGCGCCGAGGGCGCTCACAACGCGCAGAATGCCGCCGGGGCCGCCGCGCTGGCACTGACTTTCGGGTTTACTCCGGCCGAGCTGGCCGCCGGGCTGCGCCGGGTATCGCCGGCGTTCGGGCGGGGACAGTCGTTCGACGTCGAGGGACGGCGCGTCGTGCTGCAGCTCGTGAAGAATCCGGCCGGTTTCCGCCAGACGCTGCGCACGCTCGACGACGCCGACCCGGCCGCCATCGTCATCGCGATCAACGACGAGTACGCCGACGGTCGCGATGTGTCGTGGCTGTGGGACGTCGACTTCACCGGCACCTTGCGCGGCCGTTCCGCGCGGCCGTCGACATCGGGCAGCCGGGCGGCCGACATGGCGGTGCGGCTGCGCTACGACGATGTCGACGTCGTCGATGTCGAGCCCGACCTGGAGAAGGCGGTGCGCCAGGCAGTTTCCGCCGCGGACGCCGGGCAGCAGGTCATCGTGTTCAGCACGTACACCGCAATGTGGGCGCTGCACGCCATCCTGTTGCGCATTGGGGAACCCCGATGAGGCGCGGGATGCGTCGGCGCGACGAGCAGGAGGTTCCGTGATCACCCTGGTGCATCTGTACCCGCGGGAGATGAATATCTACGGCGATACCGGCAACGTGATCGTCTTGCGCAAGCGCCTGGAATGGCGGGGCCTGGCGTGTCGAGTCGTCCCGATCAACGTCGGCGACCCGCTGCCGTACGAGGCCGACATCGTCCTCGGCGGTGGCGGCCAGGACGCCGCGCAGGGCGAGATCGGACACGACTTCGTCTCGCGGGCGGCGCAACTTCGGGCGATGGCCGACGACGGCGTGGTGTTCCTCACGATCTGCGGCACCTACCAGATGCTGGGCCACGAGTTCGTGACTCAGGACGGCGTGCGCATCACCGGTACCAGCGTGCTGGACGTGACGACGCGCGGTACGCCCACCCGGCTGATCGGCAACAACCACATCGACACCGCGGAGTTCGGGCGACTCGTGGGATACGAGAACCACAGCGGCATGACCACCCTGGGGCCCGGCGTGCGACCGCTCGGCCTGACCGTGCCTGGACGTGGCAACAACGGGAAGGACCGAACCGAGGGGGCCGTTCGGGACAACGTGTTCGGCACGTATCTGCACGGGCCGGTCCTCGCGAAGAGCCCCCGATTCGCCGACGAACTGCTGCATCGGGCACTGGCCCGCCACGGCGCGGACGCCGACCTGGGCCCCGTCGACGACTCACTGGCAGAACAGGCAGCGTTGGTGGCGGTCGGCCGGCCCCGGTGATCCAGACGGGTCCGCAAACGGGCCCGTCGGGCGAGAGCTCATCCCGCCTCTAGGCTGTCCGACCGTGAAGCGCTGGTTGGCCATCGTGCCGATGCTTGCCCTCGTGGCCGCCTGCACCAGCGGATCACCCGCCACGGAGGACTCGACGCGCACCATCGTCACGACGATCACCACGCATCGGCCGAAGCCCTCCGGGCCGACGTTCACGCCCGCGCCTGCCACCACGGTGGCCGGTCTGCCGCCCGGCGCGTCGCCGGCCGCGGGGCAGCAGGAGAGCACCTGTCCGTACCTCACCACTGCAGACGCCGCCACCACCGAGGGAAACCGCATCTATCGCAGCACGATCATCACCAGTCGGCAGCCGGTCGGCTGCCGCTTCTACTTCTGGTGCTGCGACTTCCACGCGACGATGGACATCCTCCCGCAGACGTTCAGCACCCCGACCGATGCCTACAACGCGATGGTGCGCACCGGTGAAGCGGGCTCGAACGTCACCGGCATCGCGTCGCTCGTGCCGGGCGTCGCGGCCGTGCTCTACCAGACCAGGTTCTACGGACCGGACGGCAATACCGACTGGGCCTGCACATTCGCCAAGGGCCGGATCATGGTCACGGTCCATACCAACCAGAACGACGTGTCGTTCAACGCCCGGCAGCTCGCGCAGCTGATCGCGCCGAAGTTCTGAACGTCTCCCCGTCGAGTGGTGCGTTACTGCCCGAGTGGTGAGATACAACGCACCACCGAAGGGTTAACGCACCACTCAACGGTCTGGATCGGGTGGGGGTGGCGGCGGGGTGGCTTTCCTGGCCGGGGGAGCCTTCTTCGCGACGGTCTTCTTGGCCGGCGTCTTCTTGGCCGGCACCGCCTTGGCGGCGGCCTTCTTGGGCGGCTGCTTCTCCGGGGACTTCTCGGCGGCCGCCTTCTTGGCCGGGGCTTTCGCGGCCGGCACCTTCTTTGGCGCAGCCTTCTTGGCCGGTGCCTTCGCGGCCCCTGCTTTCTTGGCTGGTGGGTCCGCCGCTGGTGGCTCCGCCCCGGCTTCGGGCGGTGACGGCTCCGTGGCGGCCTGCTGTGACGCCGAGGCGGGCGGCGGGGCGACGTCCGACGATGTGGCGCTGTCCGCCCCAGCGGGAGGGGACGCCGCACGTGGGATCGCGGCCGCCGGCCAGGGCGAGACGGCATCAGCCCGCCAGCCGGGCCTGCGTGCCCGCCACACGGCATACCCCACCACCGCACACACGAGGAAAAGGACGAGCCGCCAGCCACGCCGGCGCTTACGCTGCTGTGTTGAGCTCACCGATCACCCACCTTCGCGGTGCTTCAAGCCGACCCGTCGGCGCACCGGGAAAGCGTGGCAGGATTGGGGCACGCCATCGACAATCAGGGAGCATATCCGTGTCCGGAACCCAGACCGCCACGCTGCACACGACCGCGGGCGACATCCGGGTCAACCTGTTCGACAACGAGGCCCCGAAGACAGTGCGCAACTTCGTCGAGCTCGCGCAGGGCACCCGCGAATGGACGCAGCCGGGCACCAACACGAAGACGACGGAACCCTTGTACAACGGCACGATCTTCCACCGGGTCATCGGCGGATTCATGATCCAGGGCGGTGACCCACTCGGGCAGGGCTACGGCGGTCCCGGCTACAAGTTCGCCGACGAGTTTCACCCGGACCTGCAGTTCGAGCGTCCGTACCTGCTCGCCATGGCAAACGCCGGACCGAACACCAACGGCTCGCAGTTCTTCATCACGGTCGGCCCAACCCCGCACCTGAACCGCAAGCACACGATATTCGGCGAGATCGCCGACGCCGACAGCCGAGCCGTCGTCGACAAGATCGCGGCCACCAAGACTGAACGTAATGATCGTCCGGTCAACGACATCACGATCACATCGGTGACCGTGGAGCCCGCAGGCAGCTGATGTCCGAGATGCGCAGGGCGCCGGTACCGGGCGGCGAGCAAGGCGACGGTGGTGGAATTCCGCCGTCCCAGCCGATGGCGCGCTGTTACCGGCACCCGATGCGGGAAACCGGCGTGCGCTGCGTGCGCTGCGACCGTCCTATCTGCCCGGAGTGCATGCGCCCGGCTTCGGTTGGGTTCCAGTGCCCGGACGACATGAAGATGGGCCGGGCCAGCCAGCGGGCGCCGCGCACGCTGGTCGGTGCGCGGGTACACACGCAGCTCCCGTACGTGACGTGGACGCTCGTCGGGCTGAACGTCCTCGCGTACATCGCCACCGCGGCCGGATCCGTTCGGGGCTGGAACCAGAACCACACCAGCCATCTGTTCCAGTCGTGGGTACTCGTGCCGTACAAAGTCAGCCACTTCGGCCAGTTCGGCCGGTTGATCACCGCCGCGTTCTTGCACTACGGGCTGTTGCACATCTTCGTGAACATGCTCGCGCTCGTGATGATCGGCCCGTTCCTGGAGCGGCTGCTCGGGCCGTGGCGCTTCGCCGCGGTGTACCTGCTGGCGGCGCTTGGGTCCTCCGTGACCGTATACGCCTTCGACTCGCGCTACGTCGCTGTAGCGGGAGCGTCGGGGGCCATCTACGGGCTGTTCGCCGCCGCGCTGCTGCTTGTGCGCGAGTTGCAGCTCAACCCGCAGTGGCTGATCGGCACGATCGTGCTGAACTTCGTCTTTACGTTCAGCGTGCCGGGTGTCTCGAAGCTCGGCCACATCGGCGGGTTCATCGCGGGCGGACTGGCAACCATCGCCATCGCCGGACTGCCGTGGGATCGCCAGCGACTGTCCACTCGCATTCAGGCCGCCGGCTTGTCCAGTCTGCTCGTCGTGCTGATCGTGGGCATCGCCTGGCGCACCGCCGTCATCGGCTGAACGCCGCGAGCAGCGCGGCCACCTCGCGCGGGTCAGCGCCGAGGGTGCGGCGGCTCAACACGACCAGGTGATCGCCTCCCTCGATTTCGAGCGTGCGGCTCATCAGGCCGAGGTGAGCGCGTTCGTCGACCCGGACGGCGTCCACCTCGGGCCAGGGCAGCGTCGCTCGCACGGTGGGCGTGCGAATCTGCAGGCCCTCGGCGGTGGCTACCAATCTGGGCCAGAACACGATGTCGGTGACGGCGTAGGCGGCGAGCAGTACGGCGGCCGCTGCGGCGAGCAGCCGTCCGGCGGCGTCACCGGAGAGCACCACGAACCCGATCGCGGCTGCTGCCAGGACGGCGCTGACGGCGGTGAGCCGGCGGTCCGGCCCGAATCGGCACACCGGCGCACGGCGGAGATCATCCACAGCCTTATCCCCAGCTGGGGAGGGAACTACATCCATGTAATCACAGGCGTGGATAAGGGTGTGGACGACTAGCGCCAGCGCACCGCCATGACCAGGCCGACCATCATGATCCCGAACGCGACGGCGAAGTTCCACGCGCCGATGTCCTGGATGACGGGCACCTTGTCGCCGGCTATGTAGTAGACGGCGATCCAGGCGAGACCGACCAACAGCACGACGACCATGACGATCGGATACCAGGTCGGGCTGGGCGCGACGCCCTTGGTGGCCGACGTTGACACTGACGGTGACGACGACGCCCGCGGCGCTGGCGTGTAGTCGTCCTTCTTCCGGACCTTCGACTTGGGCACTGCCACTCCTGATCTATCCGCCGGATGTGTCTCCCGGCCGAGAGCGGCACATCCTCGAGCCACGCCGCGCGAGCGCGGGGGCGTGCCGCTAGCGTAGTCGGCCGACAGAAGACGATGCACAGCTTAGGTGTGAGCGGGCGAGGAAGGGCCATTCGGGGTGCAGATGCCGAGCTGGTGGCGACGCCTTCCAGGGGGCCGCAGCGCCAAAGCGTGGCGATGGCTGGTGCCGGCGGTGTGCGTGCTGGCGGGCGTCCTGTTTGCCACCAGCGCCCGGGTCTCGCGCGGCACCGAGCTGCGCTCGCCGGAGTCGGTCAATCTCGCGGGCCTGGTGCGCGCCGCCGAGGAGAAGGTCAGCGCCGGATCCGCGCGACTCGACACCCTGCAACGCGAGCTCCAAGCCGCTACCGACCGGGCCGGCCGGGACGACTCCGCAGTGGCCGCGACCCAGGCCCAGGGCAAGCCGCTGCACGCGCCGGCCGGACTGACGGCTGTACATGGCCCAGGACTGCTCGTGGTGCTCGACGATGCCCACGAGGTGCCGAGTGATCCGACCGTCGACCTGAATCAGCTCGTGGTCCACCAGTCGGACCTGCAGTCGGCGGTGAACGCGCTGTGGGCCGGGGGCGCCGAAGCGATGACCGTCGCCGGGCAGCGGATCATCGCCACCAGCGCGGTGCGCTGCGTGGGCAACACGTTGCTGCTCAACGGACGGGTCTTTTCGCCACCCTTCCGGGTACTGGCGATCGGCCCGGCCCCGCAGATGCAGAACTCACTCGATCAGGCCCCGGGCGTCACACTCTTCAAGCAGGCCGCGAGCTACTACGGCCTCGGCTACACCGTCGCGAGCCGCGACGACATCCTGGTACCCGCGTATGCCGGGCCGATCACCCAGAGCTACGCGAAAGTGGTTCGATAGCCACGCGACGATCAAGGTTGTGACGGATGACCATCGAGGAGCAGGAATCGCCCGCTGAGCCACCTCGGCTCGGCACCGGCGGTCGGCACAGTCGGCCCGGTGGCCGCATGTCCCGGGCGCAGACGGCGCGGCTGGTATTGCGCGGAACCGGCCAGACGCTGATCACCGCCGGCCTGGTCGTTCTGCTGTTCGTGGTGTACGAGCTGTGGGTCACGAACATCTTTGCCGAGCAGAAGCAGCACAAGATTCACACCGCGCTCGAGAAGCAATGGGCCGGCGGCGACGATCCGCTGGTGACCGGCAGGCTGACCTTGCCGGGCGGCAAGCAGGGCACCATCCCGACCGGCACTGGCATCGCCAACATCTACATTCCGCGGCTCGGCACCGATTACCACTTCACGATCGTCCAGGGCACCGACGGCGCTTCACTCGAGAAGGGCCCGGGCCACTACATCGACACGGCGTTGCCCGGCCAGGTCGGCAACTTCGCCGTCGCCGGACACCGCGTCGGCAAGGGTGAGCCGTTCCTCAACCTCGACCATCTGCGTCCGGGCGACGCGATCGTGATCGAGACGAAAAGCACCTGGTACGTCTACCGGGTCAAGGGCGGCGTCGGAACGGGCGACCTGAACGACAAGGGCAACGACGGCATTCCGGGGCGCGAGATCGTCAGCCCCAGCGACACGGACGTGATCGCGCCCGTGCCCGACCACCCGGGCGCCACGCCGACCGAGAAGATGATCACACTCACCACCTGCCACCCGAAGTTCACCGCCAGCCAGCGGATGATCTTGCACGGCATGCTGAGCCGGGCCGTTCCGCGTTCGGGCCCACTGCCCAAGGAACTCGCCGGAGGGACGGTCTAGATGTACGTGTGGATCTGGCGCCACCTGCCCGGGGGCCTCGGCTGGAAGATCCTGCAGACCGCAGTGCTCGTGGCCGCGGTCAGCGCGCTGCTACTGTTCGTGATCTTCCCCTGGCTCGAGCCCACGTTGCCCATCGACCGCGTTACGGTGAACCAGTGACGCGCATTCTCGTCATCGACAATTACGACAGCTTCGTCTACAACCTCGTCCAGTACCTCGCCCAGCTCGAGGCCAAGGTTGAGGTTCGGCGCAACGATGCCGTGCACCCGTCCGATCTTGATGCCCTCGACGTGCAGGGCGTGCTGATCTCGCCTGGTCCGGGGACTCCGCAGGACGCCGGCAACAGCATGGCGATGGTGGCCGCATGTGCCGAGCGGCGGTTGCCGCTGCTGGGGGTGTGCCTGGGGCACCAGGCGATCGGTGCGGTGTTCGGCTCGCCGATCGTGCGGGCGCCGGAGCTGCTGCACGGCAAGACGAGCGAGGTGCTCCACGACGGGACCGGTGTGCTTGCGGCCATGCCGCAGCCCTTCACGGCGACGCGCTACCACTCGCTGGTCGTCGAGGAATCTGCCCTGCCGGGTGAGGTCGTGGTCAACGGCCGGACGGCGTCCGGCCTCGTGATGGCAATACGCCACACCACGCTGCCGATCGACGGCGTGCAGTTCCATCCCGAGTCGGTGCTCACGCAAAGCGGGCACCGCTTGCTGGCGAACTGGCTCGCCCGGTGCGGACTGATGGCCGATATGACGCGCGTGGCCGAGCTGGGCGCGGCCGTCGATGCCTTGCGCGCCAACGCGTTCGCCGGCGCCTCGGCCTAACTTCTCGTTGAGTGGTGCGCTGTCGTTCGAGTGGGCGCGTTATAGGGCACCACTCGACGCACAACGCACCACTCAACCTTGAGAGTGCGGCCGGGGGGTTAGCCGCGGGCGAGGACGTCGTAGATCGCGACGGCCAACAGGACGGCGATCAGCATCGCGATCACGAAATTCGCGACGACCACGAGGTCATCACACGCCCGGCGCGGTGCCACCGGTAGGCGACATGCGAGTTCCTCACGCCGCCTTTCACGAATCACTCACGCTCTGATGACCGGGTTTTCCCGGAATCTGTCGGTTCGCCGCGCCGGGTTCGACGACAAGCGGGGAAAACCTGATCGCCCGCGCGGTCAGTCGATCAGCTCGTAGGCGGGCAGCGTCAGGAACGGCACGAAGTCGTCGGCCAGGGCGACCTGCTCGAACAGGTCACGCGCCGTCCCGGCGAAGTCCAGCTCGTCGAGGATCGCCCGGGCCAGCTCCGGCGTCACCAACTCGCCGGTGTCGGACAGCCGCACGCCGCCATGCACCCACTGCCAGATCTGCGAGCGGGAGATCTCGGCGGTGGCCGCGTCCTCCATGAGGTTGTCGATCGCTGCCGCCCCATTGCCGCCCAGCCACGACTCCAGATAGCGCACGCCGACGCTGATATTGGTGAGCAGTCCGGCGCTCGTCACGGCTCCGCCGACGCCGTGCAGGTCGACCAGGGCGCGCGGGTCGGGAGTCACGTCCTCGCGCAGCCGGTCGAGTTGGTTGGGACGCTCACCCAGCACGGTGTCGAAGACCTCTCGGCAAATAGGAACGAGGTCGGGGTGCGCCACCCACGACCCGTCGAAGCCGTCGCCCGCCTCGCGCAGCTTGTCCTCGCGCACCTTGGCCAGGGCGCGCTCGTTGACGGCCGGGTCACGCCGGGACGGGATGAACGCGGCCATGCCTCCCATTGCGAACGCCCCGCGGCGATGGCAGGTGCGCACGAGCAGTTCCGTGTAGGCGCGCATGAACGGCGCCGTCATTGTGACGGCGGCTCGATCGGGCAGCACGTAATCGGGGCCGGCGTCACGGAAGTACTTGATGATGCTGAAGAGGTAGTCCCAGCGGCCGGCGTTCAGCCCGGAAGCGTGGTCGCGCAATTCATAGAGGATTTCATCCATCTCGAACGCTGCCGGGATGGTTTCGATGAGCACGGTGGCCCGCACCGTACCGTACGGTATGGACAGTGCTTCTTGAGCCGCGCCGAATACGTCGTTCCAGAGCCGGGCCTCGAGGTGGCTCTCCATCTTCGGGAGGTAGTAGTAGGGCCCGGATCCGCGGGCGAGGAGTTCGCGGGCATTGTGGAAGAAGTGCAGCCCGAAGTCGACAAGAGCGCCCACGGCATGACGGCCGTCGATCGTGATGTGCCGCTCCGGCAAGTGCCAGCCGCGCGGCCGGACCACAATGGTGGCCGTCGTGTCGCCCAGCTCGTAAACCCGGCCGTCGGGATTGGTGAACGTCGCCGCGCGGCGGACGGCGTCGATCAGGTTGACCTGGCCGTCGATCACGTTGCGCCAGTGCGGGGTGTTGGCGTCCTCGAGGTCGGCCAGCCAAACGCAGGCACCGGAATTCAGCGCGTTGATCATCATCTTGCGCTCGGTGGGCCCGGTGATCTCGACGCGACGGTCCATGAGGTCGGCCGGCGCCGGGGCCACGCGCCACTCGCTCTCCCGAACGTGTGCCGTTTCCGCCAGGAACTCGAAGCGATGGCCGCCCCGGCGGGCGAGCAACTCGTCGCGGGTCGCGGCGAAGCGCCGGTGCAGCATGGCGAGGAAGTCGATCGCATCGGCGGTCAGAATCTCGTCGGTGTGTTCGAGCGGCGGCCCCGACACGGTGACCTCGGTCATCCGAAGTACTCCTCGGCTGGATGGTTGGGCGGCAGTAATGACCGCCAGCGCTGGATGATCACATCCTGGGCGTCGGTCGGGACCGTGCCGTGCAGGCGCAGGCGCGAGATGCCACCGTCCGGAAAGATGTCCAGCCGGACCCGAGTGGTCGGCCCGGCCGGCTGCAGTCGGAAGCGGTGCTCGGTATCCGGCAGGAGCGAGGTACGCGGCATCAACTCGGCCGACGAGTCGGCGTCGCGCAGCGTCGCTGATAACGGTGCGTTGCCGACGAAGCGCGACGTGTCGATCACGGCATCGACCAGCACGCCCGGTGCGGCCAATTCGACGACCAGCCAGTCGTTGCCGTCATCACGACGACGCGCCGTCTCCCACCCGTCGGACATGACACCAGCGCGCCCGGGCGCCAGCACGTTCGCCGGCGAGGCGTAGAACATGTTGCTGCAATCGACAACGCGCCCGCCCGCCGTGGCCGCGGCCAGGTCGACGCGCCCGCCCAGCCAGCGCGGGTCGGGCACGACCTCGCCGAGCACGCGCAGCCGGGCGACGCCGCCGTCCGGATAGATCGTGAGCTGGACGTGCGTGACGAGCCGTTCCGGCGGGTCGACGGGCAACTCGTTCGGGGTGTCGCCCTTGAGCGCTGACTTCGGAACGAGCGGGAACCAATCGTCCGGCTGGGAGTAGGCGAGCACGCAGGCGCCCTGAACCGACGCGAGCGGCGGGTAATTGCCCGTGAAGTACGCCGTGTCAACGACAACTGCGCGAACGATGCCCGGCGCGGCGAGGCGGACGATGGCGGCGTGCCCGTCACCGTGTCGACGCGTCTCCCAGCCGTCGTACACCTTGCCCCGCAGACCGTACGCCACCGTATTGTGCGTTGGCGGTCCGGGCGTGATGAGGTTCTCGGCACCCGCGAAGAACTCGTCGCTCGCCGTCAAAACCGTGGCCCCGAGGGCCCGGCTGGCTAAGTCGATCATGGGGTGCTCCGCGTCAGCAGCCGGCCGCGCGGGCGCACTCCGTCGACTCGCGCACCGCGCAACCACGCCTCTCGTACCACGCCGCGCAGCGTAACCCCGGCGTACGGCGTAACCGGGTGGCGCTGGCGCAGCCGCACCGGATCGACCGTCCAGGTCGCGTCCGGATCGATGACGGCGAAGTCTGCGTCGAAGCCCTCCGCGATCGCACCCTTGTCGGCCAGCCCGGCCAGCGCCGCGGGCGCCGTACTCATCCAGCGGGCGAGGTCGACCAGCGTGAAACCACGGCGGACGGCCTCGGTCCACACCGCGCTGAAGCCGAGCTGCACCGAGGCGATGCCGCCCCAGGCAGTATCGAACCCGCCGATTTTGAGCGCGGGCGGGCACGGTGAGTGGTCGGACACCACACAGTCGAGTAGGCCGTTCCGCAAGCCATCCCAGAGCGAATCACGGTTGGCCGCAAGCCGGATCGGGGGGCAGCACTTGAACTCGGTCGCCGCGTCGCCGATCTGCTCGGCGCTCAGCGTCAGGTAGTGCGGGCATGTCTCGGCGGTGACCGGCAGGCCCTCGGCGCGAGCCGCGGCCAGCAGCGGCAGCACCGCCGCCGCCGACACATGGACGATGTGCGTACGACAGCCAGTTTCGCGGGCCGCGTCCAACAGCCCGGCGACGGCGCGGGTTTCCGCCTCGGGGGGGCGGGACGCGACGAACTCGCGGTACGAGGGGCCGCTCGGCGCAGCGATGGTGTCCGCGTCCTCGGCGTGAGCGATGAGCAACCCTCCGAACGACGCAATGCTGGCCATGACTGTCCGCAGCTGCGTCCGGTTCAGAAAGCCGAACTCGTCGACCCCGGACGGCAGCAGGAAGCACTTGAAGCCGACGACACCGGCGTCATGCAACGGCCACAGGTCAGCCAGGTTGTCCGGCACGGCGCCGCCCCAGAACGCCGTGTCCACGTGCATACCCGCCGTGGCCGCGGCTCGCTTGGCGTCGAGAGCGGCCACCGTCGTCGTCGGGGGAATGCTGTTGAGCGGCATGTCGACGATTGTCGTGACACCGCCGGCCGCCGCCGCTGCGCTCGCCGTCGCGAAGCCTTCCCAATCGGTACGTCCTGGTTCGTTGACGTGAACGTGGCTGTCGACGAGTCCGGGCATCAGCACGTACGGCGCCGGCACGGCGACCTCGGCCGGCCCGAACGGCCCGATGTCCACGATGCGGCCGGCCCGAACCGTCACCCGGCCGGACCGCTCGCCCTGCGGGGTCACGAGCCGACGGGCGGAAATGACCAGGTCTGCTCCCGCAATTTCCTGCACTGCACCTACTTGCAACACAGGTTCCCTTCCGCGCACGCACCGGTTGCGAGTCCAATTTTGGTGGCCGGAGCTTGTGGGCACGGCTCGGGAGCGTGAGGACGTAACCCCCCGACGTCCTGACGCTAGAGGGGGAGAGACTCGTCGTCTCTTCCCCTCTCCTCTTTGCCGTAGCCGGACGATAGCGTGGCGCGATGGGTGAGCATCGTGGGCCGGGCCGGCGCGGGCCCACCGAGACGGCAATGCCGCCGGTGGGCATGGCCGAATTCGACGCGGCGCCGCTGGCGGACGCCGCCGCCGAGTTGCACGCATGCTGCGCGAGCCGGCGCTGGATCGTCGGCGTGTTGGCCGAACGTCCGTACCGGTACCTCGCCGCCCTGATAGCAAGGTCTGACCGGGTTCTCACCCAGTTGGAGTGGCCGGACGTCGAGGAAGCGCTGGCCGCCCACCCGCGCATCGGCCAGCGCATCTCCGGCGACGGTCCTGAAGCCGACTGGTCGCGGGCCGAGCAGTCCGGCGCCCGGCTGGCTGACCCGGACCTGGACGCCGCGCTGCGCGAGGGCAATGGTGCCTACGAACAACGGTTCGGGCACGTCTTCTTGATCTGTGCGACCGGCCTGTCGGCCGCTGCGATGCTCGAGGCCCTGCGATCTCGATTGACCAACTCCATCGAGGTCGAACGCGGCGTGGTGCGGGCGGAACTGGGCAAGATCGTCCGCTTACGGCTAGCCAAATCATTCCGGTGAGCAGGTTCTGACGTGAGCGTTTCCACGCACGTGTTGGATGCCGTGCGGGGCGGGCCCGCGCGCGGTGTCGGTGTGCGGCTGGAACGGGTGGACGGCACGTTGCTCGCCGCCGGCGTGACTGACGGGGACGGACGGGTGAGCGACTTCGCGGGCCATCTCGAGCCCGGCGTGTACCGGCTGCGCTTCGACGTCGAGAGTTATCTGAGCGCCGAGACGTTCTATCCCGAGGTGATCGTCACGTTCCGGGTTGTGGATGGCGCGTCGAATCACCACGTGCCGTTGCTGCTCAGCCCGTTCGCGTACTCGACGTACCGGGGCTCGTGATGGTGACCCTCGGGCCCAACCGGTACGGCAAAGCGGGAGTGCGCGTTGTCCGGGTGACCCGTGATGCCGAGCACCAGCTGCGTGACTGGAACGTCTCGGTGGCGCTCTCAGGCGACCTGGACGCCGTGCACCTGGTCGGTGACAACGCGCACGTGCTGCCGACCGACACGCAGAAGAACACCGTCTACGCATTCACGCAGCGACTCGGCGACGTCGAGCCGGAGGTGCTCGCCCTGGAACTGGCGGCCCATTTCGTCACTGATCCGATTGCCCGCGCCCGCGTCGCGGTGGAGCAGTTCGGCTGGACACGCCTCGGCCGGCATTCGTTCGCGCGGGCCTCGGCGGAAGTGCGTACCTGCCGCGTGGTGCGCGACGCGGAGGCCGGAGCGAGCGTCGTCGGCGGTGTGCGCGATCTCATGGTCCTCAACACGACCGATTCCGAGTTCTGGGGCTTCGCCCGTGACGAGTACACCACGCTGGGCGAAACGCATGACCGCATCCTGGCCACCTCGGTGAACGCGCAGTGGCGGTTCCAATCGGACGCCAACGACTGGGCGAGCGCCTTCAGCGTCGCTCGGCAGGCGCTGCTCGATGCGTTCGTCGATACGTATAGCTACTCACTGCAGCAGACGCTCTATGAGATGGGTTCAGCCGTCCTCGCCGCGGTGCCGGCCATCTGCGAGGTGCGCCTCGTGCTGCCGAACAAGCACCACTTCCTCGTCGACCTGGAACCGTTCGGGATGGCCAACGACAACGAGGTCTATTACGCGGCCGATCGCCCTTTCGGGCAGATCGAAGGCCACGTTCTGGCCGACAACGCCCCCGATCCTGGCTTAGCCTGGGACTGCTGACGACTCGCGCCGCCCCGGAGTGTCACCTATTGCCCCCTCCCGCGGGCCGTCGGCGCGGCTACCGTCGTTCCGGGGGTGAATGCGTGGAGTTCGTGCGGGCGACATCGTGGTCCGACGCGCTGTCGATCAAGGCCGAGGCACCGGCCGCGCTGCCGATCGCTGGCGGTACCGACGTGATGGTCGAGATCAACTTCGACCGGCGCCGCCCGGACGCGCTGCTTGACCTCAACCCGGTCACCGAGCTGGCCGAATGGGAGCGCGACGACGGGTACGCCGTCATCGGGGCGGGGGTTCCGTACACGCGGTTGATCAACGAGCTGGGTACTGACCTGCCCGGCCTGGCCGTCGCCTCGCGAACGATCGGCTCCCCGCAGATCCGCAACCGCGGCACGCTCGGCGGAAACCTCGGCTCGGCGTCTCCGGCCGGCGATGCGCACCCGGTGTTGCTGGCCCTCTCCGCGACCGTCGAGGCCGCCTCGACCTGGGGAGTCCGCCGGATCCCGATCGACGACTTTTATCTTGGCGTCAAGAAGTCGGCGCTGGCCGACGATGAGCTGATCCGATCAGTGCGCGTACCACTGGGTACGGGGCCATGCCACTTCGCCAAGATCGGCACCCGCAACGCGATGGTCATCGCCGTCTGCTCGTTCGCCGTGGCGCTGCACGTCGAAGCCCGCCGGGTCCGAACCGGTATCGGCTCAGCGGCCCCCACTCCGCGACGCTCGCCGGACGCCGAGGATTTCGCGGCCGCGGCGCTGGACTGGGACCGTGGCGCCGTGTTGGACGATATGGCCGCGCGCCGGTTCGGCCAGCTGGCCGCCGGCGCGGCCGCACCGATCAGCGATGTGCGTGGTACGGCGGCGTATCGACGTCACGCGATCGCCGTCTTGGCTCGGCGCGCGTTGCACTGGGCCTGGGAGGAGTACCGCCGATGCGTGTGAACCTCACGGTGAACGGTGAGAAGCGCCAGGTCGACGACGTCTGGGAGGGCGAGAGTCTTCTCTACGTGTTGCGCGAGCGCCTCGGCCTGCCGGGCAGCAAGAACGCTTGTGAGCAAGGGGAATGTGGCTCGTGCACGGTATACCTGGACGGCGTCACCGTGTGCGCCTGCCTCGTCCTGGCCGGCCAGGCCGAGGGACGCGATGTGCTGACGGTCGAGGGCCTCGGCGGCACCGGCGAGCTCGACCCCGTGCAGCAGGCGTTCCTGGACGCGGGGGCCGTACAGTGCGGTTTCTGCACGCCGGGGCTGATCATTGCCACGCACGAGCTACTGGCCCGCGACCCGGCACCGTCCACAGTGGACATTCGTGAGGCACTTGCCGGCAATCTCTGCCGGTGCACCGGCTATGAGAAGATCATTGACGCGGTGCACCTTGCGGCTAGGCGGGTTTCGCCGTGATCGTCATCGAGAACGCCTACGTGGCAACGGTATCCGGCGAGGAGTACTCGTCCGGCCACGTCGCAATCGAGGGCAACCGGATCGTGTCGGTGGGTTCCGGGACCGGGCCTGCGGGCAGCACACACATCGATGCCGGCGGCTGTCTCGTCACGCCCGGGCTGGTCAACACCCACCACCACCTGTATCAGTGGCTGACCCGTGGCTTCGTCCAGGACGGCACGTTGTTCGAGTGGCTCACCACGCTGTACCCGGTATGGGCGCGTATCGACGCCGAAGCCGTCCACGCGGCGGCGGCGGCCAACCTCGCTTGGCTGGCGCTGTCCGGGTGCACGACGACTACCGACCATCACTACGTGTTTCCCCGCGACGGCGGCGATCTGCTCGAGGCCGAGATCGACGCGGCTCGCCGGGTCGGGATGCGGTTTCACCCCTGCCGAGGGGGGATGGATCTCGGCCGGTCACGCGGTGGCCTGCCGCCCGACGAGACTGTCGAGAACCGCGACCGCATCCTGGCCGCGATCGACGCGGCCATCAACCGGTGGCACGACGCGTCGCCCGACTCGATGCTGCGCATCGCGGTCGCGCCGTGCTCGCCGTTCAGCGTGACCGAGGAGCTCATGCGTGAAGCCGCTGACCTCGCCCGCCGACGAGGGGTTCGGCTGCACACGCATCTAGCCGAGACGCTCGACGAGGAGCACTACTGCCAGCAGCAGTTCGGCAAGACCTCGGCCGAATATGCCGACGAACTCGGCTGGTTGGGCGAGGACGTATGGCTCGCTCACTGCGTGCATCTCAACGACGACGCGATCAAGAGATTCGCGGCAACAGGGACCTCCGTTGCGCACTGTCCTACCTCGAACGGCCGCCTCGGGTCTGGGTCGGCGCGCATTCGAGAGTTGCTCGATGCATCCGTACCGGTAGGTATGGGCGTGGACGGCTCGGCGTCGAACGAGGCCAACCGCCTGGTCACTGAGATGTCGGCTGCACTGCTGATCGCCCGCCTGCGTGGCGGTGCCCAGGCCCTGACCGCCCGTGAGGCCCTGCGCCTGGCGACACTCGGCGGGGCGCACTGCCTGGGCCGCGGGGCGGAGATCGGCTCGCTCGAACCGGGCAAGCTGGCCGACATCGCGGTCTGGCGGGTTGACGGGCTGGGGGCCGCCGGCGGCGCTGATCCGGTATGGACGCTGGCTTTCGCCGGCCTGCCCCTGGAGACGCTGATCGTCAACGGCCAGGTCGTCGTCGAGCGCGGCGAGTTGGGCACAGCGGATGTGGCCGCTCTCGCGCGGGACGCAACCGCCGCAAGCAGGCGGGTGACCCGCGCATGACCCAGACGCAGGTGCGCGGCGGCGTTGGAACCGACGCGGACCGTCCCGACGGCGTGCACAAGGTGCGCGGTGAGTTCGCGTACTCCTCGGACATGTGGCTGGACGACATGCTCTGGGGCGCCACCCTGCGCAGCCCTCATCCGCGGGCCCGCATCGCCGCCATCGACATCACCGAGGCGATCAAGGTTCCGGGCGTGCACGCGATTCTGACCGCAGAGGACGTGCCCGGCGCGAACCGCTACGGCCTCGAGATCGCCGATCAGCCCGTCCTCGCGGACACAGAAGTGCGCTACCAGGGCGAGCCGGTGGCCGTCATCGCCGCCGATCACCCGGAGATCGCCCGGCAGGCGGCCAAGAAGATTGCCGTCGGCTACGAATCGCTGCCCGCCATCACCGACGCTGTGGTCGCCGTCCAGCGGGACGCGCCGTGGGTGCAGCCGGACCGCGGCAACGTGCTACGTCACGTGCACATCGAACGGGGCGACCAGGCAGTCGGCGCGGAGGTCGTTGTCCACGGCGAGTACGAGGTCGGCATGCAGGACCAGGCCTTCCTCGGTCCTGAGTCCGGGCTGGCCGTGCCGGCCGACGACGGCGGCGTCGACCTCTACATCGCGACGCAATGGCTGCACGCCGACCAGCAGCAGGTCGCAGCCGCGCTCGGCCTGCCGGCTGAGAAGGTTCGGTTCACCCTGGCCGGAGTCGGCGGCGCGTTCGGTGGCCGCGAGGACGTTTCCATGCAGGCGCACGCCTGCCTGCTCGCACTGCGCACGAACCGTCCGGTGAAAATGGTCTACACCCGGGAAGAGTCCTTCTACGGGCATGTGCACCGGCATCCGGCCGTCCTGCGCTACGAGCACGGCGCCCACCACGACGGGCGGCTGGAGTACGTTCGCGCCGAGATCATCTTGGATGGCGGCGCGTACGCGTCGTCGTCGACGGCAGTCGCCGGAAACGCCGCCACGCTGGGGATCGGCCCGTACGAGGTTCCGAACGTGACGATGGACTGCCGCGTCGCGTACACGAACAACCCACCGTGCGGGGCGATGCGCGGATTCGGCGCCGTGCAGGCCTGCTTCGCCTATGAGTCGCAGATGGATCGCCTCGCGGATGCGTGCGGCCTCGACCCGGTCGAACTGCGTGCCCGCAACGCGCTGCACGAGGGCTCGGTGATGCCCACCGGGCAGGTAGTCGATTCGGCGGCCCCGGTGGTCGAGCTGCTGCGCCGGGTGAAGTCGGCCCCGCTTCCCGTACGCTTCGATCCGACGGACGTGCGCAACCTGCCGGGCGGCGTATCGAATGCCACGCACGGTGAATCAGTACGCCGCGGTATTGGTTATGGCATCGGCATCAAGAACGTCGGGTACTCCGAGGGATTCGACGACTTCGCCGTCGCTCGGGTTCGCGTCGAGCTGGTCAACGACGAGCCGGTCGCATCGGTGCAGACGGCGGCCGCGGAGGTCGGCCAGGGCCTAGTCACGGTGATCCAGCAGATCGTGCGTACCGAACTGGGCGTGCAGCGCGTCGTGTTGGTACCGCCGGACACGTCCATCGGGTCAGCCGGCTCGACGTCGGCGTCCCGGCAGACCTACGTGACCGGCGGCGCGGTCCAGGCGGCTTGCCAGGCGGTACGCACGCGGATGGAGGTCGAGGGGCTGAGCGAGCCGATCGAGGAGATCGTGACCTGGCGGCACCGCCCGACCCAGCGCCTCGACGAAGCCGGCCAGGGCGCCGCGCACGTGCAGTATGTATTCGCCGCGCATCGCGCCGTCGTGGACGTCGACACCGAACTGGGGCTGGTAAAGGTCGTCGAGCTCACCACGGCACAGGACGTCGGCCGCGCCATGAACCCACAGGCGGTCGTCGGGCAGATCCACGGTGGCAGCGCTCAAGGCCTCGGCCTGGCGCTGATGGAGGAGATCCAGATCGTCGACGGCGTGGTCAAGAACCCCTCGTTCACCGACTACCTGCTGCCGACCATTCTCGACATGCCGCCGATGAACGTCGACGTTCTCGAGTTGGCCGACCCCCACGCGCCCTACGGGCTGCGCGGGGTTGGCGAGCCGCCGACGATCTCGTCCACGCCGGCGATCGTCGCGGCGATCCGGGCGGCCACCGGGGTGCCGCTGCGCCGGGTGCCGGTGCGTCCCGAGCACATCACCGGGACCTGAGCGGCGGGCTCAGCCCTGGGCGGCCGAGGCTTGCTTCTCCAGGACGTCCAGCACGTAGCGATCGATCATGCCGTCGACGACGCGCATCTCGAAGTTCTCGACGCCCACCCAGGCATCGAGGTCGGCGTACCCGAGCGCGGCCAGCCAGCGGTCGACGTCGTCCTGGACGTCGGCGAGCGCGATGAGCGCCTCGTCGGCCGGCGCCTCGAAATAGACGTGATGCAGGTCGAGCAACCGGGCGAGTTCCAGGCATGGAGTCCGGTGATCGTCAACCCGCAGGTCGGTATAGACGTCGTTGCCGCCGCCGTAGCCGCCTCGCTCGGTCACAACGAGTAGCGCGGCGGACTGCCGGCCCCGCCGGTCGCCACCGGCGCCATCGCCGGCCTGTAACGCGGTGAGCAGCCGCCGGGCAAGGGGCGCCGCCGGGTCGGAGGAGCGCCACGCCTCGTGCATGGCCTCGACCACCCGCCGGCCCACCAAGATGTTGCCCTGGATGGCGACGCCCTCGTCGACGATGCCGCCCGCCCAGTCCATGCACTCGGGGCCCGTGAACGTGGCGGAGCGCCCGGCGGCATCGACAACGCCCAGCTGCCGCTGCGCGCGCGCACCGTCGGCTGACGTGAGGGCGTCCACGACCTGCTGCGCTGAGTGGCCGCGGCGCAACAGGTGCAGGCCGTCCGGCACATAGGCGACATTGGCGTACGCCTGGGTCGCGATCGCGCCGACCGTGGCCCGCGCGCCGGGGACGACAGCGCCCACGGCCAGGAACTTGGACGCGACGGCCACCCCCCAATGCGCGCCGTCCGCGCTGCGCGCCACGATCGAGAACGTCATGGGCGCAACCTACTGCGCTTGGCGCCCGCTGTAGAGGGGCTGTTGTGGCCTGGCCAGGACCGGCCCGTTCGTGAGTTCACCATGCTTCCCTTCGGCACGGCCGTTACCACGTGCTCGCGACACTTTCGGTTCAGCTAAAAAGACACGGCGCCGGCAAACCCCCACTAACGTTGCATTCATCCGCCGTTCACCGAGCGGCTGACTTGCGGTTCTGCCGTCCCGGCACACTCGCGCAATGCCCGAACTCACCCGCCGTACGTTCATGGGCGGCGCGGCCGGTGCCGCGGCCGCCGCCGGCCTGTTCGCCGCCCTGCCGACGCGAATGCGGTATCTCCCCGCCGCAAGGGTCGCTTGGACGACGTCGAGCACGTGGTGATCCTCATGCAGGAGAACCGCTCGGTCGATCATTACTACGGGACGATGCGGGGCGTGCGCGGCTTCGGGGACCGCGCGGCGCTGCGTGGCGTGTTCCGGCACCCCGACCCGGCGCGCCCGGACGGCGGCTTCCTGCTGCCCTGGCACGTCGACACGTCCACGGTCGACGGTCAGGATCTCGGCGGCCACGACCACACCTGGGGCGGCGTTCACGCCCAGTGGGACGGCGGCAACCTCGACGGGTGGATCGCCAATACCGGCGAAGGCGCCCTGACCTACTTCACCCGCGATGACGTGCCGTTCCAGCAGGCCCTGGCTGCGGCCTTCACGTTCTGTGACCACTATTTCTGCTCGATCAAGGGCCCGACCACTCCGAACCGGCTATTCCTGTGGTCGGGCGCAATCGACCCCCAGGGCCGGGCTGGTGGCCCGGCGTTCTTCAACCCGGACGACTACCTCCCGGTCTACAACTGGACCACCTACCCGGAGCGGCTGCAGTCGGCCGGCATCTCATGGCAGGTGTACGCCAACGACGAGGTCGGAGACGGCGGCGGCGAGGACGGGTGGGTCGGCGACTTCGGCGACAACCCGCTGTGCTGTTCCAGGTCTACCACGACGCGCTCGGCTCTCCTGACCCGGCGGTTCGGCAATTGGCCGAACGGGCCTCACTGCGCACCGCCTGGAGGCCGAACTCCGGCCTCGGCCACAACGTCGACCACGTGTTGGCCCAATTCATCGCCGACTGCGCGTCCGGAACGCTTCCGGCTGTGTCCTGGGTGGTCGCACCCTTCGCCTACTCCGAGCATCCGACCGCGCGTCCGGTCGACGGTGCCGCCTACACCCAGGGCGTGCTGAACGCACTGTGGGCCAACCCCGCCCTGTGGGAGCGCACCGTCGTCTTCGTCAACTACGACGAGCACGACGGCTTCTACGACCACCTGATTCCGCCGACCGCACCACCAGGCACGGCCGACGAATTCGTGCTCGGGCTGCCGGTGGGCCTGGGCCCGCGAGTGCCGATGACCGTCGTCTCGCCGTGGAGCCGAGGCGGCTGGATCAACTCGCAGGTGTTCGACCACACGTCGGTGCTTCGCTTTCTGGAGCTGTGGACGGGCGTCCGCGAGCCGAACATTTCGGCGTGGCGCCGGGCGATCGCCGGCGACCTGATGTCCTGCTTCGACTTCGCCCGCCACGACGCGTCGATCCCGCTGCTTCCTGACACGGCCGCGCTGCGCAAGATCGCCGATGACACCGAGTCGAAGCTGCCGACGCCCACCCCACCACCGCCCGGCCAGCAGGTCGCGCCGGTGCCGGAACCCGGCACGGCGCCGGCCCGGGCGCTGCCCTACCAGCCGTTGGCCAACGTGACGGTCGGTGCCGGCACGGCCACGGTGGCGCTGAGCAACACGGGCGCGGCCGCCCTGCAGATGCAGGTCTACTCGGGCCCGGACGACGCGCAGCGGGTCGACGTCGGGCCTGGAGCGCAGACCGCCGTCAGCGTCCCGGTCGCGGGAGCGTATGACCTCGCGGTGCACGGCCCGAACGGGTTCCTGCGCGAGGCCGCCGGAGGCAGCGGATCAGCCGGCGTGGAGGTCGCGGCCACCCTCCAGGGCCACGCGCTGCGGGTGACCTTCAGCAATGCGACGACCGGACAGGTGACGGCACGCGTCGACGGCGTGGGCAACGGCATCCGGACGATCAAGATCCGGCCGGGGCGTTCGTCCATCGCGGTCGACCCCATTGCCCGCGATCACGGCTGGTACGACATCACGGTCACACTGGATGAAGACGGCGCCTACAAGCGTCGCTTCACCGGTCACGTCGAGACCGGCAAGCCGAGCGTCACGGGATAGCCGTGTTGCCGCACGCAGTAGTCTCCGTCCGGCCGCTTCGTCGGATACGGGGGTTGCAGTGCGCCTTGTCGCCAGTGCATTAGGTGTGTCGGTAGTTGCGGTGCTGGTGGTCGTGGTGGTGTCGGGCCGCGCCGCGGGGGCGGCCGAACCGCCTCCGATGCCAAGCGGCCTTGTGCCTGGCTCCTACAACGCCCTGACTCCGTCGCTTGTGTTCGACACCCGCTCGGGGCTGAACACCGGCGGGGGTGCGCTCACCCCCAACGCCCAGCGTGTCGCGACCGTACTCGGCCGGGCCGGGGTGCCAGCCGCGAACGTCGCGGCCGTGGCGGTGACGATCACCGCGGTGGCGGGGACAGCCCCAGGTAGCCTCACGGTTTGGGCGGACGGGGCGGCCAAGCCGGGCACGTCCAGCGTGGCGTTCCCAAAGGGGGTCAGCACGTCGGACCTGGCGGTCGTGCCGGTCGGCAGCGGCGGTCGCATCCGCTTCGCGAACAACTCGCCCGGCACGGTGGACGTGGTCGGGGCGATCGCGGGCTAATACATCGGCGGAACACCGTCCGCACCGGGCACCACCGCCGCCATACCGCAGGTGCGCGCGCTCGACACCCGCACGACCCTCGGCGGGCATCAAGCGCCAGTAGCCCCGAACTCGGGATTCAGCCTGCCGATCGGCGGCCACGCCGTGCCGGCGAACGCAGCGGCCGTGATCGTCACGGTCAGCCCGCTCAACCCGTTCGCGACCGGCACGGTGACGGTCTGGAAGGCGGGCACTACCCGGCCGGGGACGGCGAATATCGCGCTGAACGTGGGTCGCACGATGTCGGATCTGGCGGTCGTGCCGCTCGGCACCAACGGCGCGATCTCGATCTGGAACAACAGCGTCAAGGCGCTGCACCTCATCATCGACGTCGACGGCTACGTTCTCGGCGGCTCGGCTGCTGAGGGCGGCACCACGACGGCCGGCACGCCAGCGCGCGCGCTCGATACGCGTACTACCGTGGGTGGTCATCCGGGCGCCCTGCCAGCATTCGGTACCTACGCCTTCCCGATCGCGGGGCTTGCCGGCGTGCCCACCACCAACGTGACGGCGGTCCTTGCGACGATCACCGTCCTGGGGCCGGCCGCGACCGGCGGAGTTACCGCGTGGGCCGACGGCGGCAGTCGGCCCAACGCCGGAGCGATGTCCTTCGCCGCGCAACAGACCGCTTCATCGGCGCGCTGAGCGAGTATGCGGCCTGCCAGCCGTCCGGCAGCGGGTGCGACCTGAAGGGCTTGCTGACCCCGGCTGCGTCCTGGCAGGCGCTGCGTAGCGCGCTGTCGAGCAGCCCGGCGATCAGCTTGCAACGGCTGCCGGTGTCGACCGACCTGCGCAGCGACACCCTGCCCAGTGCGCCGGCATCCGCCAAGCGGGTGAGCACCGCGGGCGTGGGCTAAAGTCCCGCGGACACTACGTGGACTCCCAGTTCCACGTCGGCACCACCTGGCAGCCATGCAGCGACTTTGCCCTTCGGGTGCACTGTGGCGGGCGGCCGCACCGTGCTACCCAAGGGCAAAGTGGCCACCAACACACGAGTGGGGCGACCCGAAGGTCGCCCCACCCGTTAAGCAATCGGCTCAGGCAGCGGCCGACAGACCCGAACGCTCCCGCACCTCGAGGGTGTGCACCACGCGCTCCGTGGTCACTTCGTGAGCGGTCAGATCGGCCAGCGCCACCGCGACGAGAGCGAGTGCGTCGGCGAGCATCAGCCAACCGAGCAGCGTGCCCGAGAACAGGCTGGACGACACGATCGTCCACAGGCCGACCAGGCCGGTCACGGCGTAGCCGATGGACTGCGCCCGCAGGCCGGTCGCGGCCAGGCCGGCACCGCCGAGCACGACGGCGAGGATGCCGATTCCCAGGCCAATCCACCCGGCGGTGTTCGGAGCGAACGTGCGGGAGGCGACGACCAGGAAGCCGCCGGCGAGAGTGACTAGTAGGTTGATCACGTACTTCAGGCTCATGGCCCGTACCTCCTCGTGCAGGAGCTGGTGCGCTCCTATCGGCGAGTCGTTGGCCGTCATGACCTACGCAGCCAGGCGGTCTGGCTCGCAGAACCCGATCAAGTTCTACTTGCGGAAGCCAGAAGACGGCGGAACGCATGCCCCCTGTGACGCACGAGACAGGCGCGCGATGCGGCGATCATGTGCGGACGAGCCAGCGGGCAGAGATCATCAATCGGGGCCTGGCGCGGATCTCGTCCCGGCTGAAGTCAAGCATCTCGGCCTGGCACGATGTCATTGTGAGCCTGCCTGACTCGGCCCGTCCCCGTCCGCTTCCCACGAGCGCGTCGTATGCGATCACCGTGCGGCTCTACGCGGCACCGTCGCCGACGGTTGTGGGCCGCATCGCCACCGCCGTGGGCGCTGCCGGCGGACTCGTCACCGCGCTCGACGTCAGCGAGTCACGGCATGATCGCATCACGATCGACGTCACCTGCTCGGCGGCGAACGGCGAGCACGCGCAGGAGATCGTCGCCGCGATCGAACGCGTGGACGGCGTCGAGGTGCACCGGGTCAGCGACCGCACGTTCCTGCTGCACTTGGGCGGCAAGATCTCGGTCGAATCGCGCGTCCCGTTGAAGACCCGTGACGACCTGTCGATGGCCTACACCCCGGGCGTGGGGCGGGTGTCGCTCGCGATCGCCGAGCACCCAGAGGACGTCACGCGGCTGACGGTCAAGGGCAACTCCGTGGCGGTGGTCACGGACGGATCGGCCGTGCTCGGGCTGGGCAACATCGGACCCGGTGCCGCGCTGCCGGTTATGGAAGGCAAAGCCGCGCTGTTCAAGCGGTTCGCCAACATCAATGCGTGGCCGATCTGCCTGGACACCCAGGACGTGGACGAGATCGTCGCGACTGTCCGGCACATCGCGCCTGGGTTCGGCGGCATCAATCTCGAGGACATCTCGGCCCCGCGCTGCTTCGAGATCGAGCGTCGGCTGCGGGCGGAGCTGGATATCCCGGTGTTCCACGACGACCAGCACGGCACGGCGATCGTCGTGCTGGCCGCGCTGACCAACGCGTTCCGTTGTGTGGCCAAGACGCTGGAGGACGCTCGCGTGGTGGTCGCGGGCGGCGGTGCGGCCGGCACGGCGATCGTGTCACTGCTGCTCGCGGCCGGCGTCAAGCACGTGCTCGTGTGGGACCGAGAGGGGATCCTGTCGCCGTCCGACCCGCGGCTGAATGAGGCCAAGCGGGCGCTCGCCTCGATCACCAATCCGGAGGCTGTCACCGGCGACCTGCACGACGCGGTAAGGGGCGCTGACGTGTTCATCGGGGTGAGTGCGCCAGGCGTGTTCCCGGCCGAGTGGATCGCCGACATGGCGGCCGACCCCGTCGTCTTCGCCCTGGCGAACCCCGATCCGGAGGTGGACGTCGACGCCGCTGCGCAATTGGCAGCCGTCCTCGCAACCGGGCGCAGCGACTACCCAAACCAGATCAACAACGTGTTGGCCTTCCCCGGAGTCTTCCGCGGACTGCTCGATGCACGCGCCCACCACGTCACGACGCCGATGCTGCTGAAGGCGGCCGACGCGCTGGCGCATTGCGTGACCGACGAGCAGCTCAACGCCACCTACATCGTCCCGAGCGTCTTCGACCCGCACGTGCCCACTGCGGTGGCCGGGGCGGTACGCGAAGCCGCCCGCGCCACTACCTGATCAGGCCGGGAGGCCCGCGAGCGACCGAGCGGCGGCCAGGAACTGATCGTTCTCCTCCGGTGTGCCGATGGTGACGCGTAACCCGAAGCCGTCGAAGGGGCGGACGATCACCTTGCGCTCCGCACAGCCGTGCGCCCAGGGCATCGTGTCGCTGCCCATCGCCACCCAGACGAAGTTCGCCTGCGTTGTCGGCACGTCGTAGCCCATGGCGACGAGCTCGGACTGCACCCGGTCGCGCTCGATCACAATGTCCTTCACCCGGTCCATGAGCTGCGATTCGGCCTCGGGTTCCAGGCTCGCCAGCGCCGCTTGCTGCGCGATGGTCGTCACCGCGAAGGGGCTTTGCGTCTGGCGCAGCGCCTTGGGCACGTCGGAGTTGCCGGCGATGCCGTAACCGACCCGCAGGCCAGCCAAGCCGTATGCCTTGCTGAACGTTCGGAGCACGATCACGTTGGGGTACTCGTCGAGCAGCGTCACGCCGTCGCTGACGCCGGCGTCGGTGACGAACTCGTGGTACGCCTCGTCGATCACGACGACGACGTCGTCCGGGACGGCGTCGAGGAACCGGGCGAGTTCGTCGTGTTGAACCGCCGTGCCGGTCGGGTTGTTGGGGTTGCAGATGAAGATCAGCCGAGTTTTCTCGGTGATGTGGTCGGCCATCGCTTGAAGATCGTGCACGTGATCGCGTAGCGGCACGGCGACCGGGTCGGCGCCGGAGATCGCGGCGACGATCGGGTAGGACTCGAATGCCCGCCACCCGTACAGCACCTCGTCGCCCGGCTCGGCGGCGACGGCGCCGAGCTGGTAGCACAGCGACACCGATCCGCAGCCGACGACGACGTGCTCGGCCGGCACCCCGTACCTGGCGGCCAGCGCCTCGGCCAGCTCGGTCGACCAGTTGTCCGGGTAGCGGTTCGCCGCCCCAGCCGCTTGGGCGACGCGTTCGAGCACGTGCGGGAGCGGCGGCAGCGGCGTCTCGTTGCTTGCCAACTTGATGGCCCCCGGCACCGTACGCCCCGGTACGTAGCCCGGCATGTTGGCCATCGCCGCTCGCAGCCGCACCGTCATGTCGTCCACCTTCCCGATCGCGCAACCTGGCGTCAGCATGCCAAACGTTGCGCGATTCGTAATCAGAGGTTGCCGCGCCGCTCCTGCTCGCGTTCGATCGCCTCGAACAGCGCTTTGAAATTGCCCTTACCGAAGCCGAGCGAGCCGTGGCGCTCGATCAGCTCGAAGAACACCGTGGGCCGGTCGCCCACCGGCTTGGTGAAGATCTGCAGCAGGTAGCCGTCCTCGTCGCGATCGACGAGGATGCGTCGCTTCTTCAGCTCCTCGATAGGCAGGCGCACGGCACCGATCCGGGCGCGCAGTTCGGGGTCGTCGTAATACGAGTCGGGCGTGTCGAGGAACTCCACCCCGCGAGCGCGCATCTCATCGGCAGTGCGCACGATGTCGTTCGTCGCCAGGGCGATGTGCTGGCAGCCCGGGCCGGCGTAGAACTGCAGGTACTCGTCTATTTGTGACTTGCGCTTGCCGGCTGCGGGCTCGTTGAGCGGGAACTTGACGCGGTGGTTGCCGTTGGCCACCACCTTCGACATCAGCGCGGAGTAGTCGGTCGCGATGTCGTCGCCGATGAACTCGGCCATGTTCACGAAGCCCATCACCCGGTTGTAGAAGGCCACCCATTCGTCCATGCGGCCGAGCTCGACGTTTCCGACGCAGTGGTCCACCGCCTGGAAGAGCCGCGGCCCCAGGTCCGGCGCGGATAGCTGGGCATAGCCCGGTAGGTACACGCCGTCGTACCGCGAACGGTCGACGAGAGTGTGCCGAGTCTCGCCGTAGGTGGCGATCACCGCCAGGCGGACGGTGCCGTGCTCGTCGCTGACGTCGTGTGGCTCGTCCAGGATCGTGGCGCCCTGCCGGCGGGCGTGATCGATGCACTTGTCGACGTCGGGCACCTCGAGGGCGATGTCGATGACCCCATCGCCGTGCCGGCGGTTGTGGTCGAGGTACGGCGAAGCGGGTTCGACCCCCCCGATGATCACGAACCGGGCGGAGCCCGAACGCAGCACGAACGCCTTGTGGTCGCGGTTGCCCGTCTCCGGACCGCTGTATGCGACCAGGCGCATCCCGAACGCCGACCGGTAGAAGTGCGCGCTTTGCGTGGCGTTGCCGCTGACGAACACCACGGCATCCAGCGCCGTCACCGGGAACGGGTCGGCGGACGCGTCGTACTCGACGAGCCCGACCAGCTGTTTGAGCCCTTCTGCAGTGAGATCAGCGGCACGCTCTTGCGGGGTCAGTTCGACGGACGACATACCCGTCACCCTGCGACGCATCCGGCAGCACGGCAACCGGGCATGGAAAACCCGGCAGAGTGCCCAGTCCGTGCAGTCATTTCGCCAAGCGGCTAGGCAACCTGACTAGAAAACGACGTCCGCCAGCCGGTCGACCTGCTCGAGCGACGCGACCGTCGGGTCGAGGTACAGCTCGGTGAAGCCGTTGTCCTCGAATGCCTTGACCGCGTCGCGGATCGCCTGCGGGGTGCGCAGCGCGCCTTCGGCGATCGGCTCGGCGTAGTCGCCGAGCCAACGGTAGTAGTGGTGCAGGTAGCGGCGTGACGCGTCGTCGTCGCCGAGAGAAAAGTAGTTCAGGGCCGCCAATCGAGGCTGGCCCGAGCGGCCGGCCTCCGTCCAGGTGGTCCGGACCCGATCCGCGAACGGCGCGGCATACGCCGGCGGTGCGCCACCCGACGTCCAGCCCTCGCCGTATCGGCGGACCCGGCGAAGCGTGTACTCGCCCGTGCCACCGAAGAGAATGGGCACTCGCCCGTCGTGCACCGGCGTCGGTGACACGGCGAATTCGCTGCCGGCCACACCCTCGCCGAGCCAGATGCGGTGCATGAGGTCAAGGCCGTCGTCGAAGTCGCGCCCGCGGGTGTTGAAGTCGTGGCCGGTCGCTTCGAAATCGTCCGCGCGTCCACCGGCGGCGATGCCGAGGGTGAACCGTCCGCCTGAGATCTGGTCAATGCTCGCGGCCGCCTTGGCCAGCAGCACTGGGTGGTACACCGGACCGACCAGGATGTTGCTGACCAACCTGGGCCGGCTGGTGGCACCGGCTGCGGCCGCGAGCGAAGCCAGCGAGTCGTAGTTCGGGTAGACGACGCGGTCGATGGTGGCCAAGCCGGCGAATCCCCGTTCCTCCGCACGTCGCGCCCATTCGACGATCAGCGTGCCTGGTGTGCCGGGAAGGGTGTTGGGTAGGCCGATACCGATCTCCATGCAGACGACACTAGTGGGGCATGGACGCCCTGCTCATGCGCCTGCGGGTGGAGTCCGCGCGAGTGGCCCACCTCGGCACCGCCGCACCCGATCCGCACGTCGTGCCGATCTGCTTCGCGCTGGTCGGCGACACCGCGTACAGCGCGGTCGATCACAAACCCAAACGCGGTCCACGGCTGCGCCGAATCGCCAACATCCGAGCGACCGGGCGGGCCTGCCTGCTGGTTGACGAGTACGACGAGGACTGGACGCGCCTGTGGTGGGTGCGGCTGGACGCCCACGCGCGGGTCGTCGCCGACTCGGATGAGGCGCGCCGGGCCGTCGATGCACTGGCGGCGAAGTACGCGCAGTACACCCAACGCCGACCCTCCGGACCGGTGCTCGCACTCGACGCCGACCGATGGAGCGGTTGGCAAGCGCAAGCTAGCCCCTGAGGGCACGAAGTGACATCGTCCTTTATTTCCGGCCGACGTGTCTGCCTCAGCGGGCACCCGGCGCGCCCTAATCTGAACGCGATGACGACTTACGTCGCGGTCTTCGCGCTGGTGCTCGGGTATCTGGGCCTGGTGGCCGCCTACCTGGCGCTGCGCACGCTTGCGCGGCTGCGCCGGGCCACTGTCGTACTGGGCCGCGGGGCCCGGGGGCGGGAAACCATGCTCGAAGCCACTGAACGGCACATCGAACTGGCGACCGCGGTAGCCACGCAGCTCGGCGCGCTGCGGACGTACGTCGACGCGACGCGAGCCGAGATGTCCGCAGCCGTCCGGGCCCGAAACACCGAGACCGCACGGTCACTACGCAATATCGCGCTCGTGCGTTACGACGCGTTCGACGACGTAAGTGGCCGGCTCTCGTTCTCGCTGGCGCTGCTCGACGACGACGGCGACGGTGTGGCGCTGACCGCGATCACGGGACGCTCCGATACACGCCTGTACGCAAAGGGCATCACTCGCGGTGCGGGCGAGCACGCGCTATCGCCCGAGGAGCAGCAGGCGGTGGCGGCAGCGCTGGGCCGTCGCCGGGTGCTCTCGTTCAAGTGATCGGATGCGCCAAGGAAATGGCCATGCCCTCGGCGATACGCTCGGCGCTCGTGGAGGAGAACACGCCCCGGTTGGCATTCCTCGGCCCGGCCGGAACGTTCGCCCATGCGGCCCTGCGCACCCTGCCGATCGCGGCGGGCGCGGTCTTGTTGCCCCAGGCGAATGTCACCCTTGCCGTAGATGAGGTGCGGGCCGGCAACGCGGACGGGGCGTTGGTGCCGCTGGAGAACTCGGTCGAGGGGGCGGTTGCCGCCACCCTGGACGAGCTGGCCGGCAACGGCGCGCCCCTGATCATCGCCGAGGAGACGTACCTGCCCGTGATGTTCGACCTGCTGGTCCGCGCCGGCACCACCACGGCGGACGTCCGCACGGTCGCCACCCATCCGCACGCCGAAGCCCAGACG
>JBKPQM010000073.1:0-14818 GCA_046734095.1 Actinomycetota bacterium
GTGCGACCCGGCCACTGAGGCCGTTCGGCATCTGGTGGCGACCAGGACCGCGCGGGCTGCCCCGACGCCGATCCGGCCCGCGCGGGCGACCCGGGCGCCGGCCAGTCCGGGACGCGATCGGCCGGATCGGGCGGTGGCCAGCTCGCGGTCGTCTCAGCGCCCGCGCCGACCGTCTGCGTCGAGCCGACCCGCTCGCCGGATCCCGGCCATCCTTCTGACCCGATCACCTGGGTCGCGCCCGCCGGCGGTGGCATCCCGATCGCGGCCGACCAGGCCGGAATTTCGTCCTCTTCGGCGATCTCCGCGGCCTCGTCCACCCGGCGACTGGTGACGGATGCGACGACGCCGGCGACGATCGCCACGATCAGCCCGGACACGCCGCCGAAGAGCACCGTCTCGGCGGTCGGGCCGTCGAATATCGCAAACGAGAACCTTCCCAGCCGTTGCGGGTTCGCGGCGTCGGGCAGCTCGCTGTAGGCGATCATCGTGCGCCCGATCGCCGCCACCTGGGTGATCCCGAGGACGAGTCCCCAGACGCCTAGCCACACCGAGACGAAGCTGCGCGGCGCACGAATCGGCGCGACGAACGCGTACACGAGCAGGAACACCAGGATCACCATGCCGATCCCGGCCACGATTTCGCCGAGCCAGATCATGCGCTGGTCGTTCTCGGCGGTCCACCGCCAGGGAAAGGCCGTGAGGACTGCTTTCAGGTCACGGGTGCGCGCGGCCTCGCTGACCGATGCGTTCTTGATGAGGTGGTCGACAACCCACTGATTGCCGGCCGCCGCCAAGATCACGAGTTCGGCGAGGGCCGCGCTGAGCGCGACCACGAACGTGGGAACACGTCGCATTCGCCTGAGCATAGAGCGAATCGATCTCGCTGCGAAGCACGCTTCTCTTCGTATGCATGGTGATTCGACTAGTGCTCGCCTCCTAAACTCAACGCCATGACGAGCGACGTCAACACCCAGCCCGAAGCCGAACGACGCGCCTCGCACGACGTACCGATGTCGGCGGAATTGCGAGCGGCTATCGCTGCGGACTGGGACCCGGCCCCGGTGCTGCCGCATCCCGCCCGACCCGACGGCCGCCCCTATACCGCGCGGCGTCGGGCTGCGTTGTCAGCGGCGTTCCCGGGCCAGTTGGTCGTTGTCCCGGCCGGCGTCCCGAAGGTCCGGGCGAACGACACCTATTACCCGTTCCGCGCCGCGAGTTCGTTCACCTGGCTCACGGGCGAGACCGTGGAGAGCGCCGTGCTCGTCATGACGCCCACCGCGAGTGGGCATGCCAGCACGCTCTACATCGTCGAGTACGCACCCGCGGGACAGGTCGAGTACTTCACCGACCGCACGCACGGCGCGCTCTGGGTGGGCAATGTGCCCTCCCCCGCCGAGACAGCCGAGGTTCTCGGCATCACGACCCGGCCGCGGCGTGACCTTTCCAGCGACGTCGCCGCCTGGCGGGACCGCGACTGCGCGCTGTTGACCGGGTTCGATGCCGAGATAGACGCCCTGTTCCCGCGGGGCGACGGCAAGAAACTGGGCGAGGTCCTCGACGAGCTGCGGCTGGTCAAGGACGAATGGGAAGTTGCTCGCCTGCACGCGGCGTGCGACGCCACGGCCCTCGGCTTCGCCGACGTAGTCCGCGAACTGCCCACTCTGCTCGAACGCGGCGGTGAGCGCGGAGAGCGCTGGCTGGAGGGCACGTTCTGGCGGCGCGCCCGCCTGCTGGGCAACGATGTCGGCTATACCTCGATCGTCGGCGCCGGAGCGCACGGCACCACGTTGCACTGGTGGCGGGACGACGGGCGCGTCGAGGCTGGCCAACTGCTGCTCGCCGACATGGGTGTCGAGACTGATGAGCTCTATACGGCCGATGTCACTCGCACCATGCCGGTCGGCGGGGAGTGGACACCTGATCAGCTTCGCGTGTACCAGGCGGTTTATGACGCGCAAACCGCCGGCGTCGCCGAGGTGAAGGCCGGTGCCGACTTCCTGGCCGCGCACAACGCCGCCATGTGGGTACTGGCCGACCATCTGCACTCGTGGGGAGTGCTGCCGGTGACGGCCGACGTCTCGTGCGCCGACGACCCTGAGCGCCCCGGCGCCGGCCTGCACCGCCGCTACACGCTGCACGGCACGTCGCACATGCTCGGCATCGATGTTCATGATTGCGCGCTGGCACGCGAGGAGGTGTACCGCAAGGGCGCCTTGGTTGCCGGACACGTGTTGACGGTCGAGCCGGGGCTGTACTTCCAGCCGAACGACCGCACCGTGCCGTCCTCGTGGCGAGGGTTGGCGGTGCGCATCGAGGACGACATCCTCGTGACCGATGGCGCTGCGGTGAACCTGTCGGCGTCGCTGCCCCGTGAGGCGGCCGAGGTCTCTGCGTGGATGCGGGAGGTCCGGGCGACGCCCGCGGTGCCGTGACTCGGCCCGGCGGCGACCTGCGGCTCCCGCCGCGTCGCGGGCTGCCGGACGGCCTGATCATTCCTGATGCCGAGCTCGTCGAACGGTTCAGCCGCTCCTCCGGGCCGGGCGGGCAGTCCGTGAACACCACGGACAGCCGGGTTGAGCTCGCTTGGGACATAGCGCACTCCGCCGCGCTGAGTGAACCGCAGCGGGCCCGGCTGCTGGCCCGCCTGGACGGTCGGCTGGTCGACGGCGTGCTCACGATCACCGCCTCGGAGCATCGAGCGCAATTGCGCAATCGCGTCGCGGCGCGCGAACGGCTGGTGGCGCTCGTCGCTGCGGCGCTCGCCCCACAACCGGTCCGGCGCCCGACCCGGCCATCTCGGGCCGCCCGTCAGGCCCGCTTGGACGCCAAGCGCCGCCGCAGCGCGTTGAAGGCCTCGCGGCGCGTGCGTGAGGACTGACGCGGTCAGACGGACCAGCGCACCTCGACATCGGCCGCGCCTCGCGCGGCGGCGACCCGCGCGGCCTCGTCCTCGACCTCACGATGCACGGCCGGAGGGAGCGGAGCGAACGGCTCGATGGCCAGCTGAAGCCGCGACTTAGCGGATTTCGGCCGCCAGGTTCCGACGACTTCCCCGTCGACGAACAGCACCCCCGGGCGGCCGAGGATCGGCCACAGCGCCTTCTGCACGGCCGCGTCGGGGACGATCAGGTCGCGGTCGCGCGCCTGCAGGTACGGGTCGTACGCCCCGAGCAGCCGAGTGAGCCGTGTCTTGCTTCGACGCCGGATGGAGCTCGCCACCTCTGGTGGCAGCCAGCTCCGGCGCCCTTCGACGCCAACCTCGACCAGATCGTCCGGCCAGGCGTTTTCAAGGTCCGCGCGGCGGATTCCGAAGTAGTCGGCCGCGTCGCTGACCGTGCCCGGCCCGAGCAGAGTCAGGTACGCGCGGACCAGGCCGCGCAACGCGTCGAGGTCCGGTTCGTCCGGCTGGGCGGCGTCGGCGCGGGGCACCAGCACGGGCGGTGCGGTATCCGGCTCGAGTTCGATGCCGGCCGCCGCAGTCGGCAGCCGTAAGACCATCTCGAACACGTGCGTCGCCCGGCAGCTTCGGCAGTAGCGATGCATGCCGTCCGGCGTCGCCTTGGTGAGGGCAGTGCTGGCCGCGCCCTTGCCGGTTGGTGTGGTGACGATTCTCCGCAATGCCTCAAGGGCGGTACGGAAGCCGTCGAGTCCGGCGATGCCGGCTTTGCGCATGCTCGCCGAGGCGTCGACCCGCCCCAGCGCGTCAGCGTCCGACAGCGGGAACAACCCGGCGGCGTGCCGGTCCAGGTCGCGTCGCCGATGCAGGTGCGGTGCACCGCGCATCGTCCATGCCAGTGCCAACGAACCAGGCACTGGCTCGGGCTTGGGCAGCCGCGCGTCCAGGGACAACGCGGCCGAGCCGGAGGTGTCCTGCAGGCCGATGTCCAGCACGGCAAGCTCATCCGCGGACGTTTTCTCGCGCAATAAACCTTGCGCCCCGACGCGGTAGGCGATGACGTGCTGACGGGTCAGCTCCATCAGTGCACCGCGGGATCGTGGAATGCGTAGGAGATCGTCACCTGGTAGGTCGTGTCGCTCGCCGCCGACTCGACCTCACCCTGTAGGCCGACCAGGTCGCCCGTCGCGGATTCGGACAGGATCCGCCCCTTCGTGCGCGCGACGCCGCTCTCGTGCCGTCCCTGCTGCTGCACGACGAAGCTGCCGGTACGCCCGTCGAGGGTGCCGGTGACGCGTTCGAGGCCGACGTAGTCGCCGACCAACGTCGCCGGCTTTGCCGGGTCGCCGCCGGTGTAGGCGAGGAGCAGTCGAGTCGTCGACTCACCGACGAGATCTCCCTGGTAGGTAAGGGGAAACTCCGCGTGCGCCAGCGCTGGCTGCCCGGCGGGAGCGTCGTAGCGCCTTTCCTCCCACGAGGTTGCGGTTACGGTGGCCGTCGCAGTCTTGCGTACCTGGGCTCTGATCATGTCCACCATCGTCGCGCGAAAACTTGCCAATGTGCGGCAGGATTTAGTCTATGCGGTGCCGGACCTTCCCCCCGTTTGAGCGGCGGGTGGGTTGAGTGCGCGCGAGTCGGCTGTTGGCGATCATGTCGCTGTTGCAGGTGCGGGGCCGGGTCAGCGCCCAGCAGTTGGCCGAGGAGCTCGAGGTATCGCTGCGGACGGTGTATCGCGACATCGAAGCGCTGAGCGCAGCGGGCGTCCCCGTATACGCGGTGCGCGGGCGGGCCGGCGGGTTCGCGCTGGTTTCCGGGTACCGACCCGGGCTCAGCGGACTCACCGGGCTCATCGGCGACGAGGCCGATGCCCTGTTCCTGACCGGGCTGCCCGGACCCGCCGCTGAGCTCGGACTCGGCAGTGTGCTCGCCGCTACCGAGGTGAAGCTGCTCGCGGCCCTGCCTCCACCGTTGCGGGAACGTGCGTCGCGCATCCGCGACCGGTTCCACCTCGACGCGCCCGGCTGGCTGCGCGATCCCGAGGCGCCGCCCGCGCTGACGGTGATCGCCGATGCCGCCTGGGCGGAGCGCCGGCTGAGCGTGCGTTACGAGCGCACCGGTGGCGTGGTCGTCGACCGGGTGCTCGACCCGCTCGGCGTCGTCCTCAAGGCCGGGACGTGGTATCTCGTGGCGCTGGCCGACGGATCGAGCTCTGCGCGCACCTATCGGGTGTCGCGGATCCGTGACGTCACGACGCTCGACGAGACGTTCGAGCGCCCGACCGGCTTCGACCTGCGCGAACATTGGGATTCCTACCAGCGCGACTACGCCGAGCGGGTCTACCGGGAACGCGCAACGGTACGTCTGTCGCCGGCCGGCCGCGAATTGCTCTTCCTGGTCGGGCCGATCGCTGCCCGGGCGGCCCGAGCCGCAATGCGTCCGCCGGACGAGGACGGGTGGGCGATCACAACCGTGCCGATCGAGTCGGTGCGCCACGGCGTGCATGCGCTGCTGCAGCTCAGCGGGGACGTGGAGGTACTCGGTCCGCCGGCGCTGCGCGAGCAGATGACGGCGGCCGTGCAAGCACTCGCTGCGCACTATGACGTTTCCCAGCGCGCAGCGCCGGCCGCGTCGGCTTCTGGGTAGCCAGCCGCGCTGTTCGCGCCGGTGCTTGCCTGCCTCCGGGCGCGGTGACTAGCCGGACTCGGGCTTCTGGGCGCCATTCGCGGACCGCCCCGGCGGCGGCTCGGACGCCCGTGGTTCGGCCGTCGGGCCGGTGTCGTCGGCCGGACGGTCGGCCGCCGGGGGCCCGTCGCCACCCGGAAATTCCTGCCGCACCTTTCGCAGGTGTCGCGACATGGACCGGAACAGGAAGTAGCAGGCGATGACCAGCAGCAAGATCACGACTAGGCCGATCGGCCCGGCCTTCTTCGACTCGCCGCCGTCAGCGTTGTCGGCGAGGACCGAGGCGGCCGACAGGGTCGCGAATCCCGGCCCGAGCATCAGGTCAGCGCCTTCTCCCGGACTCCCGCGAACAAGTCGTCCTCCGGGATGGAGGTATCGACGAGTGAGCGGACCAGCTCGAAATCCTCGGTCGGCCACGCCTCGCGCTGCACGTCGAGCGGCACCTTGAAGAACCAGCCGTCCGGATCGACCTGGGTCGCATGGGCGATCAGCGCCGCATCGCGGCGGTCGAACCAGTCAGCGCACGGCACCTGGGTTGTGATCTTCGGTTCGCGGCGCTTCTGCTCGTGCTCTTCCCAGCGGTGCATGACCTCCTCGTACGGCGACTCGAGGCCCTTCTCCATCATGGCCCGGTGCAGAGCCAGCATGCGCTCGCGGCTCCACCCGACGTCGTAATACAGCTTCAAGGGCTGCCACGGGTCGCCGGCGTCCGGATATGCCTCGGAATCGGGCGCCGACTCGAACGCCGCGACCGAGATGTTGTGGCACATGACGTGGTCGGGGTGTGGATACCCACCGTTCTCGTCGTACGTAGTGATGACGTGCGGCCGGAAGCGGCGGATCTCCGCGACCAGGCGCTCCGCGGCCACCTCGACCGGTTGTAACGCGAAGCAGCCCTCGGGTAGCGGAGGCGGCGGATCGCCTTCGGGCAGTCCGGAGTCGACGAAGCCCAGCCAAACCTGGCGTACGCCGAGGATCTCGCGGGCGCGACGCATCTCGGCCTCGCGGATCTCGGCGATGTTGGCCTCAATGTCGGCGCGCCCCTGCAGTGCCGGATTGAGAATGCTGCCGCGTTCACCACCGGTACAGGTCACGACCAGCACGTCGACCCCTTCGTCGACATACCGCGCCATCGTGGCGGCGCCCTTGCTGGATTCGTCGTCCGGATGGGCATGCACTGCCATCAGCCGAAGTGCATCGCTGTGGGTCACACGATCCATTGTGGCCGATAGCGCGAGAGTGTTTATGCACCGGCGTAGCGGGTGAAACACCGGACCGTCGCGAAGTGCTGGGCCCGATGTGGATCGCCTCTCGGCGATGGTCTCGCGCGCGGCCGACGCGCCCAGTGATCGGATTCAACTTCGCGGAACTGGGGGGTGCGGTGTTACGTTCGACGTTCGTCTGTCCGTAGCACTAGGAGTAGCTCGTGTCGCCCACCGACAGTGTCAACAGCGCCCCGACGGTCACCTGGTTGACCCAGGAGGCCTACGACCGCCTGTCGAAGGAGCTCGAACGGCTCATCGCCAACCGTCAGGCTATCGCCAAGGAGATCAACGCTCGTCGCGAAGAGGGCGATCTTCGCGAGAATGGCGGTTACCAGGCGGCTCGTGAGGAGCAGGGCAAGCAGGAGGGCCGGATCCGGCAGCTGCAGGAACTGTTGCGCGAGGCCAAGGTCGGCGAGGCGCAGACATCAAATGGCACCGCTGGCCCGGGTATGGTGGTTACTGTCCGCTTCGCCGGTGACGATGAGGAGACGTTCCTGATTGGATCGCGGGAAGAGGCCGCGACCGTCGACATCGAGGTTTACTCGGCCGCATCACCACTCGGTAAGGCTCTGACCGGTGCCCGCGAAGGTGACACCGTCTCCTACGAGACACCGAACGGCAAGACCGTCGAGGTAACCCTGGTTTCCGCGAACGCGTTCATCGGCTAGCGGCCCGCGTGGTCGGACGGCCCAACCCTGCTGGCGGGCGAAGCCGGCCGCAGCCGATGGCTCGATGATCTTGGAGTTGTGGCTGAAAATTGTCCAGAACTCCAAGATCACCTCAGAGAGCTCGGCTTGTCGGCGACCAAGCGCGAGCCAAGGTCACATCGGAGAGCGCAAACTTCTCCGGGACCAACGCGAGAGCCAAGGTTACGGCGGCGCGCCGGGCTTGCCCGCGATCAGCGCGAGCGCCAAGGTTACGGTGGGGCCGCTGGGCTAGCCCGCGATCAGCGCGATAGGCGCCGGAACCGCAGTACGCACAGCGGCACGAACACCAGAAGCACGCCGGCGATCCACCCCAGCGACTGCAGCGCGCTGACCGCCGGATGAAGATCCAGGGTCTCGGCGACCCGATCGTCGAACCAACCGCGCAACGCGTTGACGATGAGCGTGATCGGGTTGTATTTGGCGAAGTCCTGCAGCCAGCCCGGCATCGTGGCCACCGGGACGAACGCGGCGCTCGCGAACGTCAGCGGGAACAGCCAGATGAAGCCGCCCGACTGGGCCGCCTCGACCGATTTGACGACCAACCCGATCCAGATGCCGATCCAGCTGAACGCGAAGCTGAACACCAGCAACAGCGCCAAACCGGCGGTGATGTGGGCCGCCGTGCCGTGGAATCGATACCCCGTGGCCACTCCCACGGCGATCATCATGATCAGCATCAACGCCGACCGGACCAAGTCGGATATCGCGCGCCCGACGAACATCGCCACCGGCGAGATCGGCATGGAGCGAAACCGGTCCACGATGCCCTTCGCCATATCGTCGGCCATGCCGATGCCCGTGACGGCGCCGTTGAACGCGAGGGTCTGCACAAAGATGCCCGGCATCAAGAACTGCACATACGGGACACCGCCCGTCTGGATCGCGCCGCCGAAGACGTAGCGGAACAACAGCACGAACATGATCGTCTGCACCGTCGAGAACATGAGCAGCTCGGGCTGACGCGGCGTGGCCCTGAGCAGTCGCCAGGCCATCATCCACGAGTCGGCCACCACCCGGGGCCCGGCCGTGACCCGCGGTGCGCTTACGGCCACGCTCATTCGACTACCTCGCTCTCCTCGGCCACGTGCCCGGTCAGTCGCATGAAGACGTCATCGAGAGTGGGTCGCCGTATTGCCAGGTCGGCGATGGTGACCTGCGCCACATCGAGTTGTCGCACCGCCTCGACCAGAACGCTCGCACCATCGTTGACCGGCACCGAGATGTTTCGCCCGTCAACGGTCGGCTCGGCACCATCGCCGACCTTGCGCATGATCTCCGTGGCCTGGCCGACCACGTCGTCGGCATCGACCGCGAGCTCGAGCCGCGAACCGCTGACCTGCGACTTCAGCTCTTCCGAAGTACCCTGCGCGATCACCTTGCCGCGGTCGATCACCGCGATCGAGGTGGCCAGCGCGTCGGCCTCCTCCAGGTACTGCGTCGTGAGCAGCATCGTGGTGCCCTCACGAACCAGATCCTCGATGACACCCCACATGCCGAACCGGCTGCGCGGATCCAGCCCGGTCGTCGGCTCGTCGAGGAAGATCACCGGCGGCCGCACGATCAGCGATGCGGCGATGTCGAGCCGACGCCGCATGCCGCCGGAGTACGTCTTCGCGATGCGGCCGGCGGCATCGACGAGATCGAACCGCTCGAGCAACTCGTCGGCGCGCTTGGCCGCCGCGGCCCGGCCCAGGTGATAAAGCCGCCCGAACAGGAGCAGATTCTCTCGTCCGGTGAGGTAGTCGTCGATGGCGGCGAACTGGCCGGTCAGTCCGATACTGCGTCGCACCTGCTGGGGATGCTGGGTGACGTCGACCCCCAGCACCTCGGCTCGGCCGGAATCAGCCCGGAGCAGGGTGGAGAAGACGCGTACCGCCGTGGTTTTGCCGGCACCGTTCGGACCCAGCAGTCCCAACACCGTGCCCTCCGGGACGGCGAGATCGAGCCCGTCGAGGGCCCGGGTCTGGTCGAAGCACTTGACGAGCGCCTCGGCCACTACGGCGTTGCTCATGCTGGCAACGTATCGGGCGACACTGACAAATCGCTGTGCACTTTCTGGGAGCTCTCAGGATTTCCCGGCCAGCGAACACCTGGCAGGGGCCGCGAGCGGCACGTAGCGTCGAATGGGTGACTGCGCCCCAAATCGCGACCCTGGGCGAGCTTCGCTCGTCCGGGCACGTCCACCGAACCGTCAAGACCGAGATCCGCACCAACCTCATCGCCCGCCTCGCGGCGGGCGAGCCTTCGTTGCCCGGCATCGTGGGATTCGACGAGACCGTCACGCCGGAAGTCGAACGCGCCTTGTTGGCCGGCCACGACCTGGTGCTGCTCGGTGAGCGCGGCCAGGGCAAGACTCGCTTGATCCGAACGCTGACCGGGCTCCTCGACGAGTGGACGCCGGTCATCGCCGGATGCGAGATCAACGACCATCCATACGCACCGGTATGTTCTCGTTGCATCGCACTGGTCGCCACTGATGGCGAACTCACACCCGTCGCGTGGAAGCACCGTTCCGAGCGGTATGGCGAGAAGCTCGCCACACCCGACACGTCCGTGGGCGACCTCATCGGCGACATCGACCCGATCAAGGTCGCTGAAGGCCGCACGCTCGGCGATCCGGAGACTGTCCACTTCGGACTTGTGCCGCGCACCAACCGCGGCATTTTCGCGGTGAACGAACTGCCCGATCTCGCTGAGCGTATTCAGGTTTCGCTACTGAACGTCTTGGAAGAGCGCGACATCCAGGTGCGCGGCTACCAGCTGCGGCTGCCCCTCGACGTGCTGCTCGTCGCGAGCGCAAACCCGGAGGACTACACGAACCGCGGCCGTATCATCACGCCGCTCAAGGACCGGTTCGGGGCCGAGGTGCGCACCCATTACCCCCTGTCACTCGAGGACGAGCTGGCGATGGTCGCTCAGGAGGCCGCCGTGCTGTGGGACGACTCACCGCACGCGGCGCCGCTCGTGCCCTCGCATCTGCTCGACGTGGTGGGACGCTTCGCCCGCGCGGTACGCGACGCGCCGCAGATCGACCAGCGTTCGGGCGTATCGGCCCGGTTCGCCATCGCCGCGGTCGAGACGGTCGCGGCGTCCGCGGTGCGCCGCGCGGTCATCACCGGCGAGACGGCCGCGGTGGCCCGGGTGGCTGACCTGCCGTCCATCGTCCCGGCGTCGCTGGGCAAGGTCGAATTCGACGACGCCGATGAGGGACGCGAATTCGAGGTGCTCGAGCACCTGCTGCGCCGCGCGATCGCCGAGACGTCCCGGGCCCGGCTGGCCGGTCTGGATCTGCGGCCACTGCAAGAGAAGTTCGACGGCGGACTGCTCGTGGAGTCCGGCGACACCGTGTCGGCGGATCGGCTCCTGAGCCAGATCGGATCGGTGCCGGGCCTGTCCGAGCTGCTCGACCGGCTCGAGCCCGACGGCGTCGGCGAGGGTCCGGCCGCGGTCGGCGTGGCGGCGGCCGTGGTCGAGTTCGCGCTGGAGGGGTTGTACCTGAACAAGCGCCTGGCGAAGGAATCCTCCGGCAACCGCACGGTCTACGGGGCTTGATCATGGCGCGGGGCGCTGCGCGCGCGAGGCAGGGGACATGAGCAGAGCGAGATACGGCGCGTACCACGGCGGCCCAGATCCACTCGAGCCGCCCTACGACATCCGGCGGGCGATCGACGAGATCGGCGAGGACCTCCTGGCCGGGATGTCCCCGCGCAATGCCCTGAACCGGCTGCTGCGCCGGGGGCCCAGCGGGCGCAACGGCCTCGACTCGCTGCGCCGCCGGTCGCGCGACCGCGCTCGGGAGCTGCGTCGCAGCGGCCGGCTCGACGGCACCCTGCAGCAGGTCCGCGAGCTGCTCGACCAGGCGGTGGAGGCCGAACGCCGGGCGCTGTTCCCCGATCCGGACGACAGGGCGCGCTTGGCCGAGGCCGAGCTTGACGCCCTGCCGAATGACACCGCCCGCGCGGTGCGCCAGCTGGCCGACTACCAGTGGCGTTCGCCCGAGGCCCGGGAGAAGTACCAGGAGATTCAGGACCTGCTTCGCTCCGAGGTGCTCGACGCGCAGTTCGCCGGCATGCGCAACGCCTTGGCCAATGCGACCCCGGAGGATCTCGCGCGCATCCGCGACATGATGCGTGCCCTGAACGACATGCTCGACGCCGACGCCCGGGGGGAGCACACCCAGGAGCAGTTCGACGAGTTCATGCGCCAGTACGGCGACTTCTTTCCGGAAAACCCCCAGAACCTCGCCGAGCTGATCGACTCGCTGGCCCGGCGGGCGGCGGCCGCGCAGCGGCTGATGGACTCGCTCACGCCCGAGCAGCGAGCCGAACTCGGCGGCTTGATGGCGCAGGCGATGAATAACGCCGGGCTGGCCGGGGAGATGGCGCGGCTGCAGGCCGGGCTGCGCGCCGCGCGTCCGGACCTGCAGTGGGGCGGCGCCGAGCGGATGGACGGCTCGGACCCGATGGGTTACGCCGACGCCACCGAAGCGCTCGCCGAGATCGCCGAGCTGGACGACCTGGCCGAGCTCACCCTGCAGGACTACCCCGGCGCCAGCCTTGACGACATCGATGAAGAGCTGGTGCAGCGGGCCCTGGGCCGACAGGCCGTGGACGACCTGGAGCAGTTGCGCCGGATCGAACGCGAGTTGCAACGCCAGGGCTACCTCGAACGCGGCGGTGATGGCCTGCAGCTGACACCCCGCGCGCTGAGGCGGCTGGGCGCCAGTGCACTCAAGCGCGTTTTCTCCGCACTGGAGTCAGGCCGGCGCGGCGATCACGACGTCCGCGATGCCGGCGCGGCCGGCGAGGTCACCGGCGCGACCCGCGAGTGGCACTTCGGCGACGAACAGCCGATCAACGTGGTCCGCACCGTGCGCAACGCTGTCGCGCGCGGGCGACCGATCCGGCTGCTGCCGGAGGACTTCGAGGTGGACGAGACCGAGCGGCGCAGCTCCGCCGCAGTAGCCCTGCTCGTCGACATGTCCTACTCCATGGAGCTGCGCGGCACCTGGGGCGAAGCGAAGACCACGGCACTCGCGCTGCACTCGCTCGTCAGCACGAAGTACCCGCAGGATTCCATCGAGATCATCGGCTTCTCCGACTACGCCCGCGTGCTGACTCCACGCGCGCTCGTCGACCACGACTGGGACCGCGTGCAAGGCACCAATCTGCAGCACGCCCTGATGCTCGCGCGTCGCCACCTGGACAAGCATCGGGACGCCGAGCCGGTCATCCTCGTCATCACCGACGGCGAGCCGACCGCGCATCTGGCCGCCGACGGGTTTGCCGACTTCGCCTGGCCGCCGACCCGCGAGACGATCGCCGCCACCCTTGCCGAGGTCGAGCGGTGCACGCGCCTCGGCGCGACCATTAACGTCTTCATGCTCGACGACGAGCCGCGGCTGGTCTCGTTCATGCACGAACTCGGCCGGCGCAACGGCGGCCGCGTGTTCCTCCCCAACCGCGGATCACTCGGCGAGTACGTGGTGTCCGACTACCTGCGCTCCCGAAAGGGCCGCCGCCAGCGAAGAGCAAGCTGACTGACTTATCCGGCCCAATTCGCGTCTGCTTCCGGCCCGCAAGGGGCCGGTCGCAGACCCGAGCGCAAGCGCCCTTCGGGCGCGCGCGGGCCGGGCTCTTCGCGCAAGCGCTCATCGCCTGATGGTTGCGTTTCTAATGGTCGCTTAGGGCTGTCGCCGCTCGTTCCACAAGCGCTGATAGCCGGACAGTTAGCCTCGCGGGGTGCACAAGTTCCTGCTGGCACTGCATGTGCTTACCGCGGTCTTCGCGATCGGACCGCTGGTGCATGCCGCGACGACGGCGTCGCGCGGGATCCGAGGCGGCAATGCCGAGGTCACCGCGGCCAGTGCCCGCACGGCCCGCATCTACGGCTACGCCTCGATTGTCGTCGTCGTTCTGGGCCTCTCGCTGGTGCGGCCCAAGTGGCACGTCGAGTTCAGCGATGTCTGGGTGTGGCTGTCGCTCGTGCTATGGGCGGTCGCGACGGCGCTGGTACTCGCGCTGGTCGTCCCGACGCTCGACCAGGCCACCAAGCTGATCAAGGCCGGCAACTCGGCGCGCGCCCTGACCGGTCGGGTTGCCGCCGGAGGCGGCGTGGTCGGGCTGATCTTCGCCGCGATCGTATTTCTCATGATCTACCAGCCCGATTGAGTACCTCACAGTCCACGTAGCCGGCGTGGCCCCGTATCCGCGCGTGCGGACGGCGGGGCGATCGCCTGAATCTGCGCCGAATTGACGTGAACGCCGGATGGGGTGGCCCGCGCCGTGAACGCGCACTGCGCCACCTCGGGAAGGTCGTCGGCTAGGGCCGACAACCGCAGCACGAGGTCCTCGAGTGCAACTAGATCCGCTGGGGGAGCGCCGCCGTAGCCGCAGAGCAGCGGGAACGCCCTCGGCGCGCGGATGAGCGAGTGCGCGTCCACGTCGGTGAGCGGCACGGTCGAGTAGGCGCGATCGCCGAGCAGCTCGGTGGCCACGCCGCCGACCCCAAACGAGACCAGCGCCCCGAACGACGGGTCGTCGTGCACGCCGAGTACGACCTCCACCCCGTCGGAAGAGTCGTCCACGGCGATGCCGTAGCACGCGAGCACCGCGGGCGCGTCGACCACCCTGGATGACACCAGTGACCTCGCCCCGTCGAGGTCAACGGCGAAGACGGGCACCTGGCCCACTGGACGGCGACGCCATTGCCCGTATCGCATCACACTGGCCAGCGCTCGCACGGCTCGCTCCGGCGTCGGGTAGGACGGCACCGATCCCCGCGTCGGCGCGTAAGGTCCGGGCTTGGCCAGCGCTGAGGGCACTCCCTCGAATCCCAGGAACGTCGACAGCACCGGCTTCTCGGCGCTCGCCGCCGCCGCGTGCAGGGCGGCGGCATAGTCGTCAGCCGCGATGTGCAGCAGCGGCGGCACGAACACGGCGACGACCGCGTCCACGTCGTCGGTGCGGGCAGCGTCCCGCACGGCCGCCTCGAACGCATCGGGCGGGGCCGAGACTCCCACGTCGGTCAGCCGAGCGAGCGGCAGTTGCGAGGACGCGCAGGCGTCGGCGACGAGGACGGCGACGGCGGTGGAGTTACTCACCACGGCGACGCGATCGCCCGCCGGCAGCGGCTGTGTGGTGAGCAGGAGGGCGACTTCGAGGAGGTCACCCAACGTGTCGACGCGGATGACGCCAGACGCTTCGAACAGCGCAGCCACCATGACCTCGGGCAAGTCCGCGGCCGTGCTGGCCGGACCGGCCGACACC
>JBKPQM010000074.1:0-6763 GCA_046734095.1 Actinomycetota bacterium
GAAGAACAACCTCCAGGTGATCTCCAGCCTCCTGTGCCTCCAGGCCGAAGACGACTCGGCATCGCCGGAAGCCGCGCGGCTCTTCCACGAGAGCGAGAACCGGATTCGCTCGATGGCCCTGATCCACGAGCAGCTCTACAGATCGGGCGACCTCGCGCGGATCGACTTCCGCGACTACGTCGACGGGCTCACGCGGAACGTGCTCGCGTCGGCGGGAGAAGTGGACCGGCCGATCAGGCTCGCGCTCGACGTTCAGCCAGTCCCTCTTGACCTCGACATCGCAATCGCCTGCGGGCTGGTCCTGAACGAGTTGCTCTCGAACGCTCTGAAGCATGCGTTCCCCGACGGCGGGAGCGGGACGATCAGCGTCGCGTTCCGCTGCGCGGACGGCTCCGCGACCCTCATCGTGGCCGACGACGGCATTGGGCTGCCCGCGCTGCCGAATAGCCAGGAGCATCCCGGGTCGCTCGGGCAGCAGCTGGTCAAGGCGCTCGTGGAGCAGCTGGGAGGAACCTCGTCGATCGAGGGCGACGCCGGGACACGGTTCACGCTGACGTTCCCCGTCGTGCACGGACCGGTCGCGGCAGTCGCTCGGAGCTGAGCCCGTGGACCCCGCGAAGCCTGCGCGCATCTTGATCGTGGAGGACGAGGCCGTCGTCGCGCTCGACGTCCAGGGTCGGCTGCGCCGGCTGGGATACCAGGTCGTCGGCACCGCCGCCTCGTATGCGAGCGCCCTCTCACAGGCGGCCGAGCTGCGGCCCGACCTGGTTCTCATGGACATCGCGCTGCGCGACGGTCCCGACGGCATCGCCGCTGCGGAGCGACTGCGCGCCGAGCTCGCCGTGCCGGTCGTCTTCCTCACCGCGTTCGCCGATGTCGACACGCTCGAGCGTGCGAAGCGCGTGTCGCCGCACGGGTACATCGTCAAGCCCTTCGACGGGCGCGACCTGCGTGCGACGATCGAGATTGCGCTCTATCGCGATGGCCTCGATCGGGCCCTGCGACGCAGCCACGACGACCTGCTCGCGGTCCTCGACGTCCAGCGGACGGGCAACGTCCTCGTGGAGGCAGCCGGACGCATCGTCTTCGCCAACGCCGCCGCCGGCCGCATCCTCGGCGCCGACCCCGGCACACTGGTCGACCTCCCCTGGCCGGAGGGCCTCCGGCTGTCGGGCGACGCCCGGCGTCGCGTCGAAACGCTCCTGCGGACGGCGCCCGCGCGGAGGCAGAAGGTCGTTGCCAGCCTGCCGGGAAACGCGCCCGGTGGCTCGGTGGTCGAGATCGAGATCGAGGATGACCCGCGTGCCCCCGAGCGCAAGATCTTCTTCCTCACCGACGTTTCGGAGCTGCACAGCCTCCGCCGGCTGCTCGACGAGCAGGGCCGTTTCGGCGATCTCGTCGGGCGAAGCGAGGGCATCCAGCGGGTCGTCCGGCTGGTGAGGCAAGTGGCTCCAACCGACGTCACGGTGCTGATCGAGGGTGAGACGGGTACCGGGAAGGAGCTGGTGGCGCGGGCGATCCACGACGAGAGCGCGCGGCGGAAGGGTCCATTCATGGCGGTCAACTGCGCGGGACTCTCGGAGGAGCTGGCCGCCAGCCAGCTCTTCGGCCACCGGCGCGGCGCGTTCACTGGCGCGGTTACCGATGCCACCGGCGTGTTCGAGGCGGCGCGGGGCGGCACGCTGTTCCTCGACGAGATCGGCGATCTGCCGCCGCGCGTCCAGACCACGCTCCTGCGCGTGCTCGAGGAGCGGGCCGTGATGCGGCTCGGCGAGACCCAGCTCCGGCCCGTGGACGTCCGGATCGTCGCCGCAACGAACCGCGAGCTGGCGACAGAGGTCGCGGCTGGCCGATTCCGCTCCGATCTGTTGTACCGAGTCCGCGTCGGGCGCATTCATCTGCCGCCCCTGCGCGAGCGCCGCGTGGACCTTCCGCTGCTCATCCAGCACATCCTCAGCGAGCAGCGGGCCATCACAGGCCGTCCCGTGAAGCCTGTGAGCGACGAGGCAATGCAGGCGATGGTGGCATACCAGTGGCCGGGCAACGTCCGCGAGTTGAAGAATGTTCTCGGCTACGCGGTCATTCACTGCGCGGGCGCCGCGATCGACCTCGAGGACCTGCCGCCCGAGGTGCTCGAGCGCTCGTCGCCCGTCGCCGCCGCGCGTGCTCTGCCCGCCGACGAACGCGAGTGGATCGTGGCGGCGCTCGCGCGCGCCGGCGGGGACCGTAAGGTCGCGGCGGCGCTGCTAGGCGTCAGCCGGGCGACCCTCTATCGCCGGATCGCCCACTACGGGATCGAATAGCGAGGGCTGCTAGGGTGAGGCGACCGTGCCGCACGCGCCGCGACAGCTGAGCGAGCTGCCGCTGCATTCGTAGGAGCACGCGTCGTACGCACCTCCCGTGATCGGCTGGTCGCGGCAACGAGCGAGGCAGGCGCTGTAGCGAAGGCTGCATGACCGACGGCAGGTCACCTCGTCGGCCCGGGCGACGGGGGTCGAGGCCGGCGTGGTGGAAGGCTTCTCGGCCTGATGCACAGAGCCCGGCGGAGCCGCGGGTGCGTTGGGACGCCCGTCCGGGACCGGCGCGGCGCCCTCCGCGTCGCCCTCCCCGGTCGGTGCCGGTGCCGCCTGCGAATCGGGGCGCGGCGCGGAGCCACGTGGCGCTCCGGCGCGGGTGGTGCCCGGGACGCGCCCCCACTCCCGCTCGAACCGCGTCCACTCGAGGGCCGCGTAGCTGTCCGCGATCTGGCTCAGGGCCTCCTCCACGCCCTCGTAGATGTGGCCACTGCTGTAGCGACGAGTCCCGCCGCCGCTCGCAGGCCCGATCTCGACATAGTCTGCGTCCGAAAGCTCCTCGGACAGATACTGGGCGTAGCTGCGGTAGCGGGACTGGACCGCTTCCTCGTAGGTGCGGCGAACGACGTCGCGAACCCGGTAGTTGGCCGGACCCGACGGGGCTATTCGGCGCGCGATCTCGGCGGGGTCGGGCGGTCGGCCGAGCTTTGCCACAATGGGGGCGATCGAAATCCGCTTCTGCGTACACAGGTCGGAGCACTCCACGCCCGGCAGCACGCTGGCAGCAACCCCGAGCGGACCCCCCACGATCTCACGATCGGGGCGCTCACCGAGCTCCCAGCAGGCCTGCGGCCCGTAGTCGCCGCGGCCATCGTTCGGGCACCGGAAGGCCGCGGTGATCCGCCGGGCGAACGTCGCGTCGGATACCCCGCGGGCCCTCGAATTGACACGTTTCCCCTGGGAGTCCGCGGCGGGAACGTCGCCCCGCACGGCCAGGTCCACCCGCTGGCGCGTGACCGAGCAGGCGGCAAGGAGGCACGCGGCGACGAGGAGTCCTCCCCGGCCACGGGCGACTGCGAGCGCCATGCCTATTCATCTCTAACCGAACCGTCGCATTCGCACCAGCCTCGTTCTGGGACGCGTGCGCGCCGCGGGCGTTCACTCGGAATTGGCTACCGCCGCGTGCGCACGCAGGGCTGATCACTCCGCCGTGTCGGCTACTACACGATCGGCGGTAGGGCGTTCGCCCCGGTCGCACGCGCATGCAACCTCTTCCGCGACGCGGCAGCGACGAGCGACCCCTCGCTGCGGTGAGGCGTCTCGGAAACGGCGGAAGCGCTTTCCTCAATCGCCTGCAGCACGACTGCCCAGGGTCCGCGTTCGGGGAGCACGGAGGCGGATGTCAGCCACGGTGACGATATCTCGGCGTGCCGCCGAGATCTCGGCGTTCCGGCTCATTCACTCGCCGCGCGGATCGTCCACCATTCGTCAGACGCGCTCCTCCCTTCGAACGGGATGCCGACAAGCTGCCGGCACGGGAGTTGCGTTCCGGTAGGATGCCGGCCTCGAGCCCTCCGGTGGACTCAGAGGTCCGACGATGCCCTCCACAGGTCGATCCCCGAATCCACCGCATACCGGTCGATCTCTTGAAGCTCCGCGGTCGTGAAATCCGGGTGCTCCAAGGCCGCCAGGTTCTCCGCCAGCTGCTCCACGCTCGATGCTCCGACCAACGTCGACGCGATGCGCGCGTCGCGCAGCACCCACACGAGCGCCATCTGGGCCAGGGTCTGACCGCGGCGCTTGGCAATCTCGTTCAGACCCCGTAGTCGCGCTCGCGTGGTCTCGGTGAGCACAGACGTGTCAAACGTCGGTCGCGCCGTCGCCCGATGCGCCTCCGCGGTTCCGTGTAGGTACTTGTCCGTCAGCAGGCCCTGGGCGAGCGCCGTGAACGCGATCGCACCCATTCCGGCCTCGGCGAGAACATCGGTCAGACCACGCTCGATCCACCGGTTGAGCAGTGAGTATGACGGTTGATGGATGACGAGCGGCGTACCGAGCTTGCGCGCCACGGCGGCGGCCTCCCGCGTACGCGCGGCGGAGTACGACGAGATACCAAGGTAGCGGGTCTTGCCCTGCCGCACCGCCGTGTCGAGGGCACCGACCGTCTCCTCCAAGGGAGTATCGGGGTCGAATCGGTGCGAATAGAAGATGTCCACGTACTCCAGGTTCAATCGCCGCAGCGACGCGTCGAGGCTGGCGAGCAAGTACTTCCGCGTTCCGAGCTGTCCGTACGGGCCCGGCCACATGTCCCAACCGGCCTTCGACGAGACGATCAGCTCATCGCGGTACGGTCGAAAGTCCTTGCGGACCATGCGACCGAAGTTCTCCTCCGCTGAGCCGTACGGCGGCCCGTAGTTGTTGGCCAGGTCGAAGTGCGTGATCCCGTGGTCGAAGGCGTACCGGAGGATCTCGCGCTGCGTGTCGAACGGCCGGTTGTCGCCGAAATTGTACCACAGGCCGAGTGATATGGGTGGCAGGCGAAGTCCCGAACTGCCTACCCGGCGATAGCTGAAGTACCGGTAGCGAGCCGGGGCGGCACGGTATGGGTCGTGAGTCGGTGGAACGTTGTCGTACGTGGAAGCAATCATCTCCCCTCCTCTCGCTTGGTGGACCCCTTGGCACACAGGCGTCAAGGAGGACTCGCATGCGCTGCCTCGCGCGATCAGGCGGCGACGGCCTTGGCGAGAAGTGCCGACTTTACAAGCTCCAGCACTGCGATCGCGTGCTCCCGGCTGACGCTGGGAAAGACCCCGTAGGTCTCGCTCCGTCATTCGAGTGGTGGACGCCGTCCGCGATCCGGCGCCTCTACCTCGAGGCGCGCGGCAATCGATAGGAGCGCTTCGTCCGTCCCAACTCGGGTCACGAGCTGGACGGCGAGCGGCAGCCCATCGCCATCGAAGCCCCACGGCAGAGAGATGGCGGGCGTCGCAGCCAGGTCCCAGAAAGCGGTCAAGCGCGTCAGGCGGATGATGTTGCGATGGTCGTTTCCGAAGATCTCGATGATCGTCTCTTCATCGACCTGCGGCGGTGCGGTGATGGACGACACCGGACAGAGCAGCACGTCGATCTCGTCGAACAACTGATCGATCCGCTGGCGAAACGCGCGTGCTTCGATCGCGCCCCCGACGTGTATGAGCGGGTCGCGAGTCGAGAAGTGGGCAAGCGCGTGGCGCGCAAGCGGGCCGTAGTCCGGAGCGCGATCCGGGTAGAGCGCTGCGTGCGCGGCCCGCATTTCGACGTCGAACACGTTGGTGAAGGTCGTCAACGTGGTCTCCAGATCTGGCAACTCGACCGGGACGATCGTCGCCCCGAGCGCCTCCATGCGGTCTCGCGCCGCGCGTACGGCCGCGACGACCTCGGGCATAACGCCCATCGTCACGTAGTCTTCGTCCCAGCCAATTCGCACACGCTTGAAATCGTCTCGCGGCGCCGGCTCCGCATGCGGCGCGCCTTGTCGCCGCGTCGAAGGGTCGCGGGGATCGGGACCGGCGATACAGTGGAGCACGAGCGCTGCGTCCGCGACGCTTCGCGTGATCGGACCCACATGATCGAATGACGCCGCCAGCGGGAAGACGCCGTCGCGCGACACCCGCCCCCACGTGGGCTTGAGACCGACGGAGCCGCACCAGGCGGCAGGCAGCCGGATCGACGCCGCCGTGTCGGTTCCGAGCGTCGCGCTCGCCAGCCCACACGCCGCCGCGACTGCCGAGCCGCTGGAAGAGCCACCAGGCGAGCGGTCCGCGGCCCACGGGTTCTGGGCGGGCCGCGTGTCGGGATGGTGGGCGATGAAGGCGAACTCGGTCATGTGGAGCTTGCCGAGGAGCACCGCCCCCGCCTGCTCGAGCCGTTCGACGGCGGTCGCAGTGCGCGTGGGCACGTTGCCGCCGAGGATGCGCGGCGATCCGCAGGTCGTCGGGATGCCTGCGGTGTCGAAGAGGTCTTTCACCGCCAGGGGAACCCCGTGCAGCGCGCCGAGCTCACGGCCCCCCGCGAGCGCCTTCTCGGCCCGCCGTGCCGCCTGAAGGGCGTGGTCGGCGGCCACGTGGAGATAGCTGTGAACCCGTGGATCGACACCCTCGATGCGCTCGAGATACGCGTTGACCGCTTGACGCGGCGACACCTCCCCGGCGCGGATCCGGCGCGCCAGGGAGACCGTGGACTCGTAGCAGAGGGCGTCTAGCTTCACGGGACCTCCCTCGGACTGCACGCCGGCTGACACACGTTCTCCCCGAACGCAACCACCAACGTTGCCCGGTCCGACGGGTTACCAGAGCACTCCGATGCGTGAGGTGCTCTGCACGCGGGTTATCTCGACCGGCTAACGACTCGGCAGCTCAGCGGCCGCCGCAGAGTTGTGGATCGAGGCTGGGGCCCTTTGGGAGCACCCGCACCAGTGGCAGACACTCCAC
>JBKPQM010000075.1:0-11082 GCA_046734095.1 Actinomycetota bacterium
CAGATGTGTATAAGAGACAGGTCCCACCGGGCGGCCAAGGCGGGTGACACCTTCGTGGTCGATGCCGACGTTCTGCCGCAGACGCTGGCGGTCGTGCAGACGCGGGCGCGGCCGCTCGGGCTGAACGTGGTGACGCACGACTTCGCAGAACCCCTGCCGCCGGGGGCCGTCTTCGGCGTGCTCGTGCAGTACCCGGGCGCGTCCGGCGCGGTCCGCGACCTGCGTCCGATCGTCTCCGCCGCGCACGAGCGGGGCGCACTGGTTGTGGTCGCGGCTGACCTGCTCGCGCTGACCTTGCTGGTTCCGCCCGGCGAGGCCGGCGCTGACGTCGCGGTCGGCACGACGCAACGGTTCGGCGTGCCGATGGGCTTCGGTGGCCCGCATGCGGGCTACATCTCGATCCGGTCCGGTCTCGAACGACAGCTGCCGGGACGACTCGTGGGCGTCTCCGTCGATGCCGACGGCCAGCCCGCGTATCGGCTGGCCCTGCAGACTCGCGAGCAGCACATCCGCCGCGAGAAGGCGACCAGCAACATCTGTACTGCGCAGGTGCTGCTGGCGAACATCGCCAGTATGTACGGCGTCTACCACGGGCCGGAGGGGTTGACCGCGATCGCGCAGCGCGTGCGGCGGCTGGCCGGCATACTGGCCGCCGGACTGGGCGAGGGCGGCGTGGAGGTCAGCGACGGGCCGCGGTTCGACACGGTCACCGCACGCGTGTCCGGCCGCGCCCCGGCCGTGGTGGCCGCGGCGTTGGCCGAGGGCATCAACCTGCGGCTGGTCGACGACGACACCGTGTCGATCTCCTGTGACGAGGTCACCCGGCGCGAGCATGTCGCTGCCGTGTGGCGGTCCTTCGCGCTGGGCCTCGGCTTCGCCGACGTCGAGCGGCTCGACGCGGACGACCCGCTGCCGGAGTCACTGGTCCGCAACTCGCCGTTCCTCAGCCACCCTGTATTTTCGGCGCACCGCTCCGAGACGTCGATGCTCCGCTACCTGCGGCGGCTGGCTGACCGCGACTACGCGCTCGACCGCGGCATGATCCCGCTCGGTTCGTGCACGATGAAGCTCAACGCGACCACCGAGATGGAACCGATCAGCCTGCCCGGGTTCGCCAACGTGCATCCGTTCGCGCCGCCCGGACAGTACGACGGTTACGCGCAGCTGTTCGACGACCTGACCCGGTGGCTGGCCGAGATCACCGGCTACGACGCCGTCTCGCTGCAACCCAACGCCGGCGCCCAGGGCGAGTTCGCGGGACTCCTCGCCATCGCGGCCTATCACGGCTCGCAGGGCCAGCCGCACCGCAACGTCTGCCTCATTCCCGACAGCGCCCACGGCACGAACGCGGCCAGTGCTGTGCTCGCCGGCCTCCGCGTGGTGGTGGTCAAGACAGCGGGCGCCGAAGGCGAGATCGACCTCGACGACCTGCGCGCCAAGATCGCCGAGCACGCCGAGTCGCTGGCCGCGCTGATGGTCACCTACCCGTCGACGCACGGCGTCTTCGAAGATCACATCGCCGAGGTGTGCGCGTTGGTCCACGACGTCGGCGGTCAGGTGTACCTGGACGGCGCCAACCTGAACGCCATGGTCGGCCTGGCTCGTCCCGGGAAGTTCGGAGCGGACGTCTCCCATCTAAACCTGCACAAGACGTTCTGCATCCCGCACGGTGGCGGTGGTCCGGGCGTCGGCCCGGTGGCGGTGCGCGCGCACCTCGCACCGTTCCTGCCGAACCACCCACTGCAGCCCGACGCCGGCCCCGAGACAGGGAGTGGCGCCATCGCCGCGGCGCCGTGGGGTTCGGCGTCGATCCTGCCGATCACGTGGGCGTATCTGCGGCTGATGGGACCGACGGGCCTGACCCGGGCGACTGCGGTGGCCATCCTCTCGGCCAACTACCTGGCAAAGCGGTTGGCGCCGCACTACCCGGTGCTGTACGCCGGCGCCCACGGGCTCGTTGCGCACGAGTGCATCCTCGATCTACGCCAGATCACCCACGACACCGGCGTGACGGTGGACGACGTGGCCAAGCGGCTGATCGACTACGGCTTCCATGCTCCGACGATGTCGTTTCCGGTTGCCGGCACGCTGATGGTCGAACCGACCGAGTCGGAAGATCTCGCGGAGCTCGACCGCTTCGTCGATGCGATGATCGCGATCAAGGACGAGATCGATCGCGTCGGAGCGGGAGAATGGCCGGTGCACGACAACCCACTACGCAACGCCCCCCACACCGCGGCATCACTGATCGGGGAGTGGGGGCACCCGTACCCTCGGGAGGTGGCGGCCTACCCGGACGGCGTGAACCCGGGCACGAAGTATTGGTCCCCGGTTCGCCGGATCGACGGGGCTTACGGTGACCGCCACCTGGTCTGCGCGTGCCCACCGGTGGGCGAATACGCCTGACCAGGACAGAAGACGTAAAGGCGGCCGCGGCCCCGCGAGCAGGGTCAGTCAGCTGGCCTGGCGGTGTGCGGCCGCCGCGGTCAATTCGGTGCGGCGGGCGGCGACGCTCTGACCATCGGGAAGTAGCTCACCGGTGTCCTCGAAAAGGACGACGCCGTTGCACAGGAGGCTCCAGCCCTGCTCAGGGTGCGCCGCGATGACGTGGGCGGCATCGCGGTCGAGCGCGTCAGCGGACGGGCACGGTGGAGTGTGCGTGCACGCGCGCACCGGACGGCCGGGTTGAGCGTCGGTGAGCATTTTCTCTTTCCTGTAATCGCTTGCAGTGACCTTCGACACGAGTGTGCTCTCTGCGTTGTGGATGTGCCAGTTATTCAAGACCGCCGACATGGTGTGTCGCTACCTATATCACCCATAAGGTGGTGCACGGGGGTGTCAGTGTCATCAGGATGCCGGGTTCTGTTCACGCACCGCTCGCATCCGATCACGGTCGAGTAACTCGGGGAGCGAAACGCGCCGCAGCGGGGGGGCCTGGTCGTGATGGCCGAGCTCGGCCCAGCGAACGCGCAGCATCACGCGGATCAAACGCACGCTGACGCCGGCCAGCAGTGCGGCGAGCGGTAATTCGACGAACGCGGCTGTGACGATCGACCACCACATGTCGCCGGTGCCCCAGTCGAGCACGACGTCGAACCAGGCGTCACAGACCAGCAACGTGGCGGTGATCAACGCCGAGGGCACGAGCATCTGCCGGCGCTGCCAGGCGTTCCAGGCCGTCCAGCCGAGGAAGCCCATGAGGGCGATGTCGAAGCCGACCCAGGCGGCCTTCCACTGACCGGCCACATAACGGTCGGGCAGGGACGTGGCAAGGTAGGCGACCCACGGGATCAGGATCAGCGAGCTGGCCGCGACGACGGTGAGGAAGATCCGCCACAGCAGCCTGACGTGGTGATCTCCCGACTCGAGCGCCTGCTTGGCCGACATCACGACTCAGGTTCGACCGAGGCGCTCCTGCGCCTCGTGCAGCGACGGGGCCCGCGGCATCCAATCCGCCAGCACCGCCGGATAGCCTGCCTGCTTGGCCGCCTCGATGACCTCGGCGTCGTCGTCGACGAATGCCACGATCTGCCGCGACGACAGGCGGCGCAGCACGCCCAGCTTATACAGCCGAGCTGGACGTCGGTCGCCGTTGCCGCGCAGAAATAGCTCGCCGGACGCTAATCCATGCTGCTCCAGCCACCGCGTCGTGACCACACGCAGCCATTCGGGTCGCCCGGTCAGCCACGCCACCTCGTGCTGCTGGGCGAGTTCGCCGGCCAGCGCCACCCCTTCCGGCAGTGCAGTGTCGTCGGCGGCAGCACCGAAGAAGCCGCCCCAATCCTTGGGGCGGCCTTCCAAGTGGCGCAGGCGATGCCGGACGTCGGCGACGACACCGTCGATGTCCAACACGGCCACGGTCATATCTCGCAGCGTAATCGGCCGAGCTGAGTGCCGGTTGGGCTTTTCCTGAGCCCGTCGTGGATGCGCCTCCGCTCGCGAGGCAGAATCTGTCGGGCTCGACGGCTAAACTGATTGCCTCGTGCGCTTCGTTGACCCGGCTCCACCGTTCGAACTCACCTACGACGACGTCTTCATGGTGCCCGCCCGCTCGGACGTCGGCTCACGCTTCGACGTGGACTTGTCCACCGTGGACGGCAGCGGTGCGACGATTCCGATCGTCGTGGCCAACATGACCGCCGTCGCCGGACGTCGGATGGCCGAGACAGTCGCCCGGCGGGGCGGACTGGTCGTGTTGCCGCAGGACATCCCGGGCCCGGTCGTGCGCGATGTGGTGGGCTGGGTGAAGAGGCGGCACACCGTTTTCGACACGCCGCTCACCCTCACGCCGCAAAGCCCGGTGGGCGATGCACTGGCCCTGCTGCCCAAGCGGGCGCACGGCGCGGTGATTGTCGTCGACGACGAACGACCCGTGGGCATCGTGACCGAGGCTGACTGCCTGGGGGCCGACCGGTTCGCGCAGCTGCGTCGCGTGATGTCCTCTCCGGTGCTCACGTTGCCCCATACCGCATCGCCGCAGAAGGCGTTCGAGCTGCTCGATGCCGCAAACCACCGCCTGGCCCCGGTTGTCGACGATGTCGGACGGCTCCTCGGCGTCCTCACCAAGACGGCCGCCCTCCGGGCGACTTTGTATCAGCCGGCCGTCGACGCGTCGGGCCGGTTGCGGGTGGCCGCGGCGGTCGGGGTCAACGGCGACGTACCGACGAAGGTGGGCGAGCTGCTCGACGCGGGCATCGATGTGCTCGTGGTCGACACTGCCCATGGTCATCAGCAGCGGATGTTCGACGCGCTCGACGCGGTCCGCTCGGTGTCGCCGTCGGTGCCGGTCGTGGCGGGCAACGTGGTGTCCGCCGACGGCGTCCGCGATCTGGTGGCGGCCGGCGCCGATATCGTGAAGGTGGGCGTAGGCCCGGGAGCAATGTGTACGACCCGGATGATGACCGGGGTCGGGCGCCCGCAGTTCTCAGCCGTCCTTGAGTGTGCGACGGCGGCCCGCGAACTCGGCCGGCATGTCTGGGCCGACGGGGGAGTGCGGCATCCCCGCGACGTGGCGCTGGCCTTGGCCGCCGGCGCGTCGGCGGTCATGGTGGGTTCGTGGTTCGCGGGGACGTACGAGTCGCCGGGCGATCTGCATCAGACGCCCGAGGGGCGTGCGTACAAGGAAAGCTTCGGCATGGCCTCGGCTCGGGCAGTAGCCACCCGCACGAGCGGTGAAGGCGCCTTCGAACGGGCCCGCAAGGCGTTGTTCGACGAGGGGATCTCGACCGGACGGATGTACCTCGACCCGGCGCGTCCGGGTGTCGAGGACCTGATCGACGCGATCACCGCGGGCGTGCGTTCGGCTTGTACCTACGCGGGCGCCAGCAACCTGACCGAATTCAGCGAGCGGGCCCTCATCGGCGTACAGAGCGCGTCCGGTTATGCGGAGGGACGTCCGCAGTACACCAGCTGGTGAGCGAGCAGCTGTTACGCTCTGGGCATGACTTCGGGTCGCGGGCTGTGGTGGTCGTCCACGTAGGACGACCCTGTTTGCGCGTTCCCCATCAACGGGCCGTCCCTGCCGGGCGGCCCGTTTTGTGTGCTCGGCCTGGCCGGCCCTCGACTTCTCGGAGACTTACATGTCGACTGCTCCTGCTCTCGATCCGTCGTCGGCCGACGTCGCGCCGGCCGCGGCGCGCGTACTGACCGGCGATCGCCCCACCGGTCCGTTGCACCTCGGGCACTATTTCGGCACGCTCGCCAACCGGGTCACCCTGCAAGGCCACGGGCACGATCTGTTGATCGTGGTGGCTGACTACCAAGTGGTGACTGATCGCGATCATCCCGGCGATCTTGTCCGACTGGTCGGCGAGATCGTCCTTGATTACCTGGCGTGTGGGCTCGACCCGGACCGGAGCACAGTCTTCGTCCATAGTGCGGTGCCCGCGCTGAATCAGCTGATGCTGCCGTTCCTGTCGCTCGTGGGTTTTGCCGAGCTGGCGCGCAACCCCACGATCAAGGAGGAGATCGCCCTGTCGGGCCGGTCGTCGGTCAGCGGGCTGATGATGACCTACCCGGTGCACCAGGCTGCGGATGTGCTGTTCTGCAAGGCGGATCTCGTTCCCGTCGGCAAGGATCAGTTGCCGCACCTGGAGCTGACCCGTTCGATCGCGCGCCGCTTCAACGACCGCTACGGTCAGGTGTTCCCGCTGCCCGATGCCCTGCTAAGTGAGACACCTGTGCTCCTGGGCCTGGACGGTCGCAAGATGGGCAAGAGCCTCGGTAACGGCATATCCTTGCGTGACGGCGTAGACGACGTGGTCGCGAAAGTTCGCGCGGCGCGGACCGACTCGGAGCGGTACATCACCTTCGATCCGCACCGTCGACCCGAGGTCGCGAACCTGCTGCGCATCGCCGGCCTGTGCGCCGGACGCGACCCGGGTGAGCTGGCCGAAGAGATCGGCCGCGGGGGAGCGGTGGCGCTGAAGCGAATGGTCACCGACTCGGTGAACGCCTTCCTCGAGCCGATTCGGGCGCGACGGGCGCGCTTCGATCACGCGGACGCGCGGGCGCTGCTCCGGCGCGGCGCGCAGCGGGCGAACACGCTGGCCGATCAGACACTCGCCCAGGTGCGGTCTGCCATGGGCATGCACTACGACCTCGTGGCCTAGTCCCTGGTCGTGGCCTCGCCGTAGCCGGCGGCAGCGTGCCGTCGCGGGCCGGCCGCCGCTTGCCGTAGCGGACGGCGGCCGCCTGCGGCGACGGGCCGGCGCGGCTTGCCGGGACCGGGTGCGTTCCTGCAAGATTGAACATGTGAACAGTTCTTCAGGAGTGGCACGGGACGTCGTCTACCCGAGCCGCGCCGTGCTACTGCCGGCCGACGCCGACATCGTCGACAGCGCCGAGGTGTTCTCCCTGTTGGCCGACCCGGGGCGGCTGCGACTGCTCACGGTGCTGCGGGCCGGCGAGGCCAGCGTCGGGCAACTCGCCACCCTGGCCAGCATGAGTGAGTCGGCGACCTCGCATGCGCTACGACTGCTACGAGCGCACCGAATCGTGCAGGCTCGCCGGGCCGGCCGGATGGCGTACTACCGATTGGCCGACGCGCACGTCCGGGTACTGCTCGACACCGCGCTCGAGCACGCCGGGCACAGCGGCCTCGCGCATCCCGAGCGCATTCCGGGCAGCCCGCGATGAGTCAGGCGCTGCCGGCCGACGCGGACCCGCGCCGGCCCGCCGATGATCATCGGTCACCCCCGGGCGAAGCCGGCGGCGGGCGGCGACGGCCTCGCCACCATGAGCACCCGCACGGTGCTGGGTCGGGGCGAGCTGATCGCCGCTGGTTGCTCGCGGCGCTGGCCGTGATCGCTGCATTCATGATCGGCGAGGTGATCGCCGGGCTGCTTGCCAATTCGCTGGCCCTGCTGAGCGACGCCGGGCACATGCTTACCGATGCCACCGCTTTGCTGGTGGCGATCGTGGCCTCACGGATTGCGGAGCGCCCGCCAAAGGGTGCGTACACCTACGGCTTCACCCGGGTCGATGCGCTCGCCGGTCAGGCGAACGGCATCACACTGGTCCTGCTGGCTTTGTGGTTCACCGCCGAGGCCGTCCGTCGGCTGATCGCTCCACCGAACGCCGAGGGCGCGGTCATCGTCGTTGTCGCGGCCATCGGAATTGTCGTGAACCTTGTGGCGACCGCCCTCGCCGTCCGCGCCGACAAGCGGAGCCTCAACATCCGCGGAGCGATTGCCCACCTGGTGAACGACATCTGGGCGTTCGCGGCGACGCTTGTCGCCGGAATTGTGATCATCGCGACCGGTTGGACGCGCGCCGACGCGGTCGCGTCGCTCGTCGTGGCGGCGCTCATGATCGTGACTGGCGTCGCGCTCATCCGCGCCGCGGGGCGGGTGTTCCTGGAGGCGGCGCCGGCCGGCATGGATCCGATGTTGATCGGCTCGGACCTGGCCGCGCGGCGCGGCGTGGCCCAGGTTCACGACCTGCACGTGTGGGAACTCGCCGCGGGTGAGGCGGCGCTATCGGCCCATGTATTGGTCGATCGGGCCGACGATTGTCATGTCATCGGCGACGCGCTCCGTGCGCAACTGGCCGACGGCTACGGCATAGAGCACGTCACGCTTCAGATCGATCACGTCTCCGACGGCGGGGACCACTGCCTGGACGCGCACGGTCCGGTGCACACGACGGAAGCGAACGAAACCAGCCGGCCGGGTCTGACGCGTACTCGACGAGAATAAGGGCGTGCCCGATGAACCCGGCGCGCTCGCCGTTCCGCCTGGCCTGTGCGGCGAGTGCGTGCACGCCCGCGTCAACGTGACCCGACGCGGCCCGGCCTACCTTCGGTGTGCCCGGGCGAGTTGGGACGAGCGCCTCGTCCGGTACCCGCGGCTGCCGGTGCGCGATTGCGTCGGGTACGAGCGCGGAGCCGAGTAGCAACCGGTGCGCCGCTCAAGCATCATGGGCGCAGGAGTGGATCGGACCCGGAGGTCGCCGTGCTAGTGCCGATGTCGCCGGCCGACTCGGTGTTCCTGATGGTCGAGACGCGCGACCATCCGATGCACGTCGGTGGCCTGGAGCTGTTCGTGCCACCCGAGGGCGCCGACCGGAATGACGTGCGGCAGATCTTCCAGCAGATGATCGACGTCGACGACGTCGCCCCGCTGTTCCGGCAGCGGGCCCGTCGGACGCTGACGACTGCCGGGCTGTGGGGCTGGGAGCGCGATGACGCCTTTGACATCGAGCATCACGTGCGGCACACCGCACTGCCGCGTCCGGGCCGGGTACTCGATCTGCTCGCGTTGTGCTCGCGGCTGCACGGCAACTTGCTCGATCGGCACCGTCCGCTCTGGGAAGCGACCCTGATCGAGGGCCTCGCCGACGGCCGCTTCGCGATGTACCTCAAGGTGCACCACGCGGTCGCCGACGGCGTCTCGGCGCTGCGCCTCCTGGAGCGCGCACTCAGCGAGGATCCCGACGCGCGCGACATGCCACCGCCATGGGCCGAGCAGCCACATCCGCAACCCCTGCGGGCCGGGCAGGAGGGGCCCGATGTTGGAGGCGCCCTGCGTTCTGCTCTCAGCGTTCTCGGCGAAGCCGCCGGATTGCCGGCCGCGCTGGTCAAGACGGTGAACCGCGGGATCCAGGAACAGCCGGCCCCGCTGTCGTTCTCCGCGCCGAGGTCGATGTTCAACGTGCCGATCACCGGCTCCCGGCGCTTCGCAGCGCAATCATGGCCGATCGAGCGGATCCGGCGGGTCGGCAAGGCGGCCGACGCCACGCTGAACGACGTCGTGCTCGCCATGTGCTCCGGGGCCCTGCGCGATTACCTGCGCGGGCTAGACGCGCTGCCCGATTCCCCGCTGATCGCGATGGTGCCGGTGTCGCTGCATGCCGACGATCGTCAACGCGAAGCCGGCAACGCCATCGGCGTCGTGATGTGCAACCTGGCCACGCACCTCACCGACCCGGCAGCACGACTCGCAACGATCAATGCGTCGATGGCCGACGGCAAGGCGGCGCTGGCTGGCATGAGCTCTCTGCAGATCGTCGCCATGAGTGCGCTCGGCATGAGCCCGCTCGCGCTTGGTCCGTTGCTTCACGTCGAGAACCGGCTGCGGCCGCCGTTCAACCTGGTGATCTCAAACGTGCCGGGGCCACGATCTCCCTTGTACTACAACGGTGCGCGCCTTGACGGGCTGTACCCGCTGTCCATCCCGTTCGACGGCCAGGCCCTCAACATCACGTGCACGAGCTACTCGGACGCGCTCGCCTTCGGCCTGACCGGATGCCGGCGCAGCGTCCCGCACCTGCAGCGACTGCTCGGCCATCTCGACGACGAATTGCAGCTGCTGGAGACCGCTGCCGGCGTCGCGTAACGCTCACCGGCCCGGAATGGGCGCGCCCGACGGCAGCCCGCTCGCGACGTACGCGTCGTAGTAGTCCTGCCAGGTAAGCGATTCGGCCATCGTCTTGTCGAGCTCGGCCAGGCACACGCTCCACCCCGCGGCATTGCGCGCGGCCGACGACCGATCGCCGAGCACGTTTATCAGGACGAGCCGGCACGTGCTACGGCCGACCGGCTCCAGCTCGAAGTGCAGTTCGTCATTGCCCCAGGTGAAAGCCAATCGCTGGAGCGGGTCGAACGCGAGGACGACGCCGGTGGAATCGTCGACGTTTGGGTCACCGGAGAAGGCGATTGTGCCGCCCGCCCGGGGCTCGATGTCGACCTTGGAGGGAAACCAACCGGCGAGTCCTACCGGCGTACTCACCGCCGCCCAGACCCGATCGATCGGATGCGGGTACGTGCGTTCGAACCGGATAGCCGGACGGCCATCGTATTCGACGTAAGTGCCAAGATCCATCAGGTTTCCTTCGTCTTGTCGAGATGGCGTCCCAACGCGTCGAGGCTCTCGTTCCACAATGCGCGGTAGGGACGCAGCCACTCGTCGAGCTCCGCGAGTGGGGCCAGGTCGATGGCGTAGATGCGCCGTTGCGCATCGGGGATCACCTGAACCAGGCCCGCTTGGCGCAGTACCCGCAGATGTTTGGACGTCGTCGGCTGGCTGAGTCTCAGCACGACGGCCAGCTCGCCGACCGAGAGTGGATGTCGCCGCAGCCGGTCCAGCATGGCTCTCCGCGTCGGATCGATCAACGCCGTCCAGGTCATTGCCAGCACTCCTGTAATATGCTGCAACCCACATATGCCTGTCAAGGCATGTACTCGCCATCCGGGTCTCCGCGTGGCCCCTCTTCGCGCTGGCTCTCTGCCGCCGGCAACGGCCGGCGCGGTCCGGCGGCCCGCTCTTGGCGACCGGACCTCGTCTTGATCATGATGGGGAGCGGCCCCCGATCACGCAGCCCAGCTGTAGAACGGCGCCGTCGCGATTGACCGAGCCCGGTTGGCGGCGAAGGCTTCGATCTCGACCAATGCGTCGGGGCGAGCGCGCCCGGCGACCCGGACCACGACGGTCGCCGTCGGGTGCTGACCCCAGGCCGGCACCGCTAACTTGACATAATGTCGATTATCGGCGTTCGAGTGAGACCGATGTGGCCGGATCGACCGGTACCGGACCGACCCGCGCCCACTGCACGCCGGCACTCCTGCCCCTTCCAGAGTTGATC
>JBKPQM010000076.1:0-6729 GCA_046734095.1 Actinomycetota bacterium
GTCGGGCTGGCATCGCGACTTTGCCCCCGGACGACACGCTGAGAGTCGGCCGTAGCGTACCGCCGAGGGGCAAAGTGGCGGCCCCCGACGTGATCACCGCCGGGCTGGTGGCCACTCAACGCGACCATGCCCCCGGACGACACGCTGCGAGTCGGTCCCAGCGTGCCGCCGAGGGGCAAAGTGGCCACCAGCCACGAGCTGATTACCACTGATCGCGCCAACCACGAGCAGCCCGCCAGCCGCGAGCAGCCCGCCAACCGCGAGCAGCCCGCCAACCGCGAGCAGCCCGTCAGCCGCGGCAGCCTGTCAGCCGCGACGGCCCACCAACCGGGGCGGCCGGGTGCGATTCGGTGTTACGGCGCCAGGCGGTAGAAGCGCCAGAAGCCGAAGTCCTCGATCGGCAGGATCTCGAATGTGTTGAGCCCGGCCCGCGCTCCGTAGCCACGCAACGTGGCGGGGCGCATAGCTGTGCCAGTGCCCGCACTGTCGGGGTGCGACATGCCGTCCGGAAGGCACAAGAGCACGCTGAATCCGTACATCAGACGCTCTACGTCGTCCGCCGGGGCCTGGAACTCCTCGGCGACGGCTTCGTCCATCACGATGACTGACCCGCCCTGACGCAACGACTTTCTGGCGGCCGTGAGCACGTCGACGGGATACGGCATGTCGTGCACGCACTCGAATGCGAACACAGTATCGAAACTATTCTCGGTCATTCCGGCGGCATCGATCACCGTGAAGTGAACCCGATCGGCCAGGCCGGCCCGCTCGGCGTTGTCGCGAGCCAACTCCACCGATGCGGCATCGACGTCGTATCCGTCAACGACGGCTGCTGGATAGGCCCGTGCCAATGCGATGCTCGACCACCCGCCGCCGCATCCGATATCTGCGATCCGCGAATCGGGACGACTCAAATGCTCATGGACGAGCGGCACTCCGGCCAATGCGCGTGCCAGCATCTGCTCGAACCACGGCCGGTTCATGTCGGCTTGAGACTCACGAGCATCGGCACCGAATTCCACCCAGCCGACGCCGCCACCCGTCCGGTAAGCGTTGAGCAGTGACGGCGTCTGGACCGCCGTGGCGGCGAACATCCGCGCCAGCGGGGCAAGGTAGGACCGACTATTGACGTCGGTCAACACCTCCGCCGCCGCAGGCGCGAGCCAGTACGTTCTCTGCCGGGCATCATCCGTGTCATCGCAGCTGACAAATCCCGCCACGGCCTGATGCTCCAGCCACTCCCGGGCATACCGCTCGGCAGTCGCCGACCGATCGGCTAGCGCTTCCGATGTGATCGGCCCAGCGGACGCAAGTACCCGATACCAGCCGAGCCGGTCACCGATGTGGATGGACAGCGTCTCTGCCATGCCCAGCGCCGAAGCGAACACCCGGTCCGCAAATGCATCGACGGCATCTGTTGTCTGCGCAACCTCAGTTGTCATGACTTGTCCTCCATCCGTATCTGCGGATCCGCTGATATGCCTCGACGAACGCGCGTGTCCGGCGCTGGGTTCCACGAAGATCCGGCCCCACGCGGCTCGAAACGCCTGTACCGCCACGGGGCGTTTGCGCCAAGCTCGGCGTTCCTTCCCGGCGCGACGCCGCCCGGGTCGCGGCTGAGCTGACGGTCGGCCGCTAGGTCGGGCCGCGCCCCAAAAATGGGGAGCCGGTCCCGCAAACATGGGGACCCTCCTCGGATGCAACGCGAGCACACCTACTCGACACTCCTGAGAGCCGGACCTCCCGGCGGCCAACAGAACAGGAGAGAGAGCATGCCGCGTTACCTGGTTGAGCGCGTATTCGTCGATGGCCTGCAGATCACGGCCGACGAGGAAGGCGCCAAGGCGTGCCTGGCCGTGGTGGACGGTAACGCCGCCGAGGGAGTGACCTGGATCCACTCCTACGTCACCGGCGACCGCACCAGGACCTATTGCATCTACGACGGCCCCAACCCTGAGGCCATCCGGAGCGCTGCCGAGCACAACGGCCAACCGGTCGACCGGATCACCGAGGTACGGGTTCTCGATCCGTACTTCCACCATTAACCAGGGGGAACGATGCGACGCATCATCATCATCGCGCTCGGCCTCGCATTGCTAAGTACCGCGGCGTGTGCGGCCAACAGTGCATCCACCGGATCCACCCCCACCTACCCAGACGCAGCCAACCTGCATCACCACCACGCCGCGACGGCGATCACCACCGACGTGCGCAACCTGGCGGATCAACTGGCGGCCGGGCGGCTGGCCACTGCGAGGTACGCAACCAACCTGCGCGCCGCCAAGGCCGACGGCTACCACATCCTCACCCGCATGATCCCCGACATGGGCTGGCACTTTCTGAATCCGGCCATCCAGCGCTTCGACATCCGCAAACCTCCAATCCTGGTCTACGAGCGGCGCGGCAGCGCCTGGCAACTAGCCGCCTTCGAGTGGGTCTTTCCCACCAAGCCCGCGTCGCCACCGCTGCCTGGCGCGACCTATGGGTCGTTCGGCGCGGCCTGCCATTACCAGGATGGCACCTTTGTCTTCGCCCCCAGTCAGGACGGCTGCCCTAGTCGCAGCTCCGAGTCCGGTGCCGCCTTCAACTTCTGGCACCCGGACCTGGTCACCTTGCACGTGTGGCTGTGGTATCCGAATCCCGCTGGGATCTACAACGGCACTAATCCCTACATCGCGCCCTTCAACCGCAGCTAGCTCACCTGGACCCACAGGGTGGGGCAAGTTGGAACGCGCGGCCAAGTTGGCGCGGACGTCACGGCTGGACGTTGGTGATCGTCGCGGGCCTGCGTCAGCGCCGACACAGGCCAGCCCGCGGCCCTAGCGGCGCGCATCTGCGTCATTCGGCCGTGATCAGAGACGCCAAAGTCGCAAAGCGTCAACGCTTCTGGAGGGGCCATGGGCTACGAATGGGTGGAGTCATATCCAATCGCACCGACCGAGCCGGAGCCGGTCGGCACGCTCGAGGCCGACGACGTTATCGGGCAACTGCGCGGCGGCCGTCATCGGAAGTCCGTACCGCCGCGCGCGACAGCGCTGCGCGAGCGGATCGAGGCCGTTGCCGTGTGCGCCGTCGTCCTCGTCAGCGTGGCACTCGGGTTGGCGCAGGGGGCCACGGGGCCATCAGGTTCCAGCGCGCCGACCGCATCCGCGGTGGCGAGCTCCTCGCCCCTCGACCCCGAGGCGCTGAGCATCGAAATGACGAAACCTGTCGACACTGATTCGTACGTCAGATTCTGCGAGAACAACTCCGACCTGTGCACGCTCTCGGCTCAGGACGGCGGCTAACGACATACGCGCGACCCGGCGAGCCTGGCGTTGCGGCGCAGTCGTAATCGACGGCCGTCCACAGTGGACGGTCATGATGCACGCACGGCGACGGTGGCTTTGCGAAAGTGCGCTAGAGGGTTTGAATGGTGACTCGGGCGCGAAGGCCACCGAGTTTGGAGTCACTTAGCGACAGCCTCCCGCCGTGGCGCTTGGCTTCGGCTTCGACGATAGCGAGGCCGAGTCCGCTGCCGGCGGCGGTCGCACCCGGGCCGCGTTGGAAACGGCGCATGACACGGTCACGCTCGGCCGGCGGGATGCCCGGGCCGTCGTCGTCGACGAGGATCTCGGCTCCGCCGTTGAGCGGGCGGACCTGCATCGTGATGTGCCCACCGGGACGTCCGTGCCGAGCGGCGTTCTCGAGCAGGTTTTCGATCACGCGCCAGAGCCCGTCGGCGTCCCCGGCGACGGTTGGCCCGGACTCGGGCAGATCGACGTCGATGGATAAGTCCGGGTGGCGGGTGCGGGTGACGTAGACGGCGCTGTCGGCGATGTCGCCGAGGTCGATCTCGGTGCCGGACGGCACGAGGCCGGCTTCGCCTCGGGCCAGGCTTTGCAGTCCCTCGACGAGTCGGTTCATCCGCTCCGACTGCTGGGTCGCAACTTCCACCGCGAGTTTGCGTTCGTCGGGCCTCGCGTCCGCGGAGCGGGCGATGTCGAGGTTAGAGCGAATGGACTGCAGCGGCGTGCGCAATTCGTGTCCGGCGTCAGCAGCGAAGCGTCGCGCTGCGAGGAGCGCTTGTTCTCGCGCCGCAATCGCGGTGTCGAGGCGCGCGAGCATCCCATCGAGCTCCCGGGCGAGCGCGGCGACCTCGCTGGGTTGTCCAGCCTGTTGGACGCGTATGTCGAGGTCGTCGGCGTCGCTGATGCGCGCTGCCTTGCGACGAAGGACCGTGAGCGGACGTAGCGCGCGGCGAGTCACGAGCAGCGTCCCGACCAGTGCGATCGCAAGGCCGGCGGCGGTGGTCCAGATGACGGTCGTGCGCAGGCTTGCGGCGCGCTCCGAGATCCGTTCGGGAGCTCCGACCTCGATCAGCAGACCGGCGGGACCGCTGACGACGGCGCTGCGCCAGTGGGCGCCCGCGATTGTCGTGGCGCGCACCCCGGGTTGCGTGGCAATTGCGGGGAATCCGGCCGGGACCGTGCCGAGGATGAGCCGCTCACCGGTTTGCGTATTCAGAGCGCGCACGAACGCGATCTGCCCGACCGGGCTCGCCGTATCCCCGCTTGCGCCGAAGGCGTCACGGAGGGGTTGCAGGGCAAGGTTGCCCGGCGGCGGAGGATTCTGCCCCGGAGCGGGCGGTGGCGGATTCTGCCCTGGAGCCGGGGGTGGCGGGTTCCGTGCCGGTGGCGGTGGCGGGTTCTGGGCCATTGGCAGCGGGACCGGCTGCCCGTGGGCGTCGAGTATCTGCACGGGCGCTGCATCGCCCGGCGCATCGGCGGGCCGGCCGATGCCGAGGGTGCCCGCGACCCCCGGCGTGAGGTTTCTGGCGATCCGCTCTAGTTCTCCACCGGCGTCGCGGCCGTCGCGCTGCTCGGTCGTCCTGACAATCAGAAAGCCGCCGCCGATGAGCACAGTAGCGACGACGACGAGGACGCCCGCGGTGACTCGGACGCTCAGCGAGGACTTCATCACGGTCGCCGCAACACGAAGCCCACCCCCCGCACGGTCTCTAGTATGCGAGGCGCGCCGGCGGTGTCCAGCTTGCGACGCAAGTAGGAGATGAATACGTCCAGCGCGCGACTGTCCGGCGCGAAGTCATAGCCCCAGACCAGTTCAAGCAACCGGTCCCGGCTGAGGATGACCCCCGGGTTGCGGGCGAACGTCTCTAGCAACGTGAGCTCACGCCGGGTCAGGCACAAGTCGCGACCCTCCCAGGTGGCGACGGCGGCCTGCGGGTCAATGAGCAGGGCGCCCAGCCGAAGCGGAGGGTCGACACCAGTTGAGTGTTGTGAGTGATATGCGGCGCGGCGCAGGAGCGCCCGCAGCCGCGCCGTCAACTCGTTCATCGCAAACGGTTTGACGAGGTAGTCGTCCCCACCCGCTTCCAATCCCGCGATGCGGTCGTCGACTTGATCGAGCGCGGAAAGAATCAGAATCGGTGTCGCCAAGCCGCCGGCTCGCATGCGGGCGGCCACGATCCGGCCGTTGAGATCCGGTAGGCCGACGTCGAGCACGACCGCGTCGAGTTGGCCTGCCGATACGGCGGCCAGGGCTCGGGTGCCGTCGATCGCAGTGACGACGGAGTATCCCTCGAGTTCGAGCCCGCGCCGCAGCGAGTCAACGATCACCTCGTCGTCATCGACGACCAGGACGCGTGCCTTGCTCATCCGACTGGTCCTGCCTCGAGTAAGAAGATGCCGAACACGGACATCATGATGGGGGCTGTGCCGGTGATGACGCCTCCGCTTGACGAAAGGCGGTTCACGCCCGGTGCGAAGTTCGCCGCGGGCGCGTCCCGCGCCTGACGGGCGGTGCTCGACGTGGTCACGTGCCGACGCACGGTCAACGAGAACAGCGCGATGACGAGCGGTACCAGGATCGCAAGAGGCGCCGGTCGCCCCGCCCCCCAGCCGGCGATGTACTCACGATCCTGGTCGCCCACCGCGCCCATAGCTGGACACGGTCGTCTGAGCACGGGGGCCCAGCACGCAACGCGGTAATGTTTCCGTCGACGACCGCGAGCACGGCTGCGACTAAGGTGCGGAAAGCGATCCCGCGCGTCATAGCGGAACACACTCGCACCTAACTGTAAGAAAATCCCTAACTGGCGCCCGGTCACTTGCAGCCAATGGGGAGCCACGACGGCGTCAAGCGTGGCAAATGAACGAGGTGCCGCTGCAGCCCTACTAGTTACCCACCCCCGGCGCCACCGAAGTTGCCCCCTGCCCATGGATCCGGTGGCTTCTCTGTGTTGTCTTGGGCGTGGTTTAGCTGCCGCGACATCTCGCGGGCCGACTTGTGCGAGCCCGAGAAGTACACGCGCGCGCGGCCGCATCGGTGTCCAGCACTTCGTAGCCATCGCCGCTGCGACCGTGTAGCGCTTTGGCTTCCTATGCCACATTTCAACCTCCACAATCCGTGTGGCGCTAATTGCCTTGGGAAAGCCAAGGCCCTAGAACATCAGGAAATCGCGCATGAGGGGTATTCCACCGGTGCGCTCTTGACGTTAGGGCCATCGACGGCGGCGAGTAATTCGTACAAGCGATTGTCGACGACGACCACTCGGAGGAAGCCAGCGCCTTGCCCGCCGGCGGCCTTGGTGATCCGGGCGTCGAGTGCGGGCCTGCCGTGATAGCTAACGCGATGGAGGTCGGTCGCCTGCCCATGCACGAGTACCGCCGCGCCGTGGGCAGCGTTGTTCAGGTCGACTCGCGAACCGGCGGGAAAGTCGCTATATCC
>JBKPQM010000077.1:0-7672 GCA_046734095.1 Actinomycetota bacterium
TCGGCGCTGGTGCAGGCCGGCGTGGCACCGCGCACGCTGCCCTACGTGGTGGTCCTCGTCCTGCTCGCCGTGGCGCTGGCCGGGGCGTACTGGATGCCCGAACCGGTGCTCGACCGCTCCGCGTTCCGGCTCACCCCGCAACGCCCGCGGGTACCGGCCGGGATCCGCCGCGCGTTCCTGCTCGCCGGCCTCGCCACCTTGTCGTCCTGGTCCATCGCCGGGCTGTTCTTCTCCATCGGCGCCCAGCTTCCCGACGAGCTGTTCCGCACCACCAATGTGATCCTCGGCGCGATCGCCGGCGTCCTGCTGGGCCTGAGCGGTGCCCTTTCCCAGCTGCTGTTCCACCGCACGACCCCGTGGCTCGGCGCGAGTGCCGGGTCCATCGGGCTCGCCGCCGGCATGGTCCTGATCGTGGTCGCGACGGCGGCAGGCTCGGGCACCGCCTTCGTCCTGGGCACCCTGCTGGCCGGCTTCGGCTTCGGCGTCGCCTTCCTCGGCGGACTGCGGCAGCTCGTCGTCGTGATCCCGCCCGAGCACCGGGCGGCGGTCATGGCGGCGTTCTACGTCGTCGCGTACGCCTCGCTGTCGCTGCCCGCCGTGATCGCCGGCCTCGTCGTCACCCACCTCGGTCTCGACATGACCTTCGAGATCTTCGGCAGCATCGTCGCCGGCATCGCGCTGATCGTCGCGGTCGAGGCGTGGCGGACGCGCCCCGTCCTCGTCCCGCGCTAGCTCAGCGCGGCGGAGCACCGCCACGATTTGAGGGCGCACCCGCGTCGGCAGCGCGGATCGGATCGCCCGCAACGCCGACAGCAGGTCGTCGGGAACACTCCTCCAAACACGAGCGGGGCAATGCTGCGCGACGCCGCGGACGCGATCAGGGCCGTGGCGATGCGGGCACGGCGATGATCCAAGATCAAGTCTGGTGTAGGAACCTTCACGATCCAGCGCGCGGTGCCCGCGCTTGCGCCTACACCAACACCGGCGTGTCACCCACCGACACGCCGAAGATCGCGACTTTGCCGGGGCCCTGCCGAGGTTGGTGAGTGCCTCAACGACTTTCAAGGACGTGCGGTAGGCCGGCCGGGTGGGTCGGCGGGCCGTTCTCGGCCGGGCCGATCGGCTAGCCCATCGGTGCCGGCGCACCGCACGCCACGCTCGCGCAACAGCTCGATGGTGGCCGGCTAGGCGCCGGCCAGCTCCTTGCGTCGAACGCTAGGCGCTCGCCGCGATGAAGTACGTGGTAGGCCGACGTTCGCGGGCGAGAGCCGGTCTCGCCTGGGCTGCTACGTCCACCCGAGATCACCGCCACGGCGGGTGGCGCCCTCGCGAGGTTCTGCCTTGCGGACTCCCTGGGTGTTACTTGCTGCGGGTCTTTGCGCGGATAGGCGCCAGAGCGTTGTCGATCAGTTCGGCGGCGAGCTCCCGAGCGGTGTCTAGGGGGGCTGGGCTGTTGAGGGCTGTCATCCCCGCGGCGGCGCCGTCATAGAGCAGCGCCAGTCGCCGCCCGAGCGTGTCCGGGTCGCGAGCGCCTAGCTCGCGGGCGAGGTCGCTGATGCGCGCGGCGAAGTCCTGTTTTTGTTCGATGACGAGCTGATGGATGGGGGCGTCTGGGTCAGGTTCCTCGACGGCGGCGTTGAGGAAGGCACAGCCGCGCAGCGGCTGGTCGCCCGGCGGGCCGTCAGCGAGTATCTGCAGCAGCCGCGTCTTGGGGTCCAGATCGGGGCCGGTTGTCGCGGCATCCACGGTGTCGGGTTTGGCCTTGAGCCGATCGAGGTAGGCCCGGGCGAGGTCCTCTTTGCTATCGAAGTAGGCGTACAGCGTTCGTTTCGACACGCGGGCCGCGTCGGCCACTTCTTCGAGTGCAGTCGCGTTGATGCCGTTGTTGAAGAACAGCTGTTCGGCGGCATCCAGGATGCGCTGGCGCGCTGCCTCCCCGCGCTTGCGGATCGGTTCTATCGGACTGCTCACGATCCCAAGCTAGCCGACCTGGTGTTTGCCGGATGGCGGCGGCAGCCGTGCACGGCGGCGAGGGTGTCGCGGATTCTCGCCTCAACAGGATCTTCGGGTTCTCGACCAGATCCGACCCGGTGAGCAGGTGGCCGATCGTGCGCGCGGTTCCGGCCGCCGTCGGTTGGGTGGTATTCGGCGACGGCCTGGGTCCGCAGAACGGAGACGATGTCTGTCCTCAGGCCGGTGTCGGGAGTCCGGGTCGAGGTCCAGAGTGCGCCGATGTGGCGACGTCGGCCCACGCGGTCCATTGCTCGAGGCGGGTTTGGTAGTCGGCGGTGACCGTCTCGCGGGGTCCGGTGCCCAGGAACACCCGAAGCGGTGGATTCTCAGCGTCGACGACTGCGAGGATCGCTTTCGGGGTGTTGGCCGGATCGACGAATACCAGGCCGCTGTTGGAGAAGGCCTCGCGCAGTTGGTCATACGCCGGCAGCGGCGTCACGTGGCGGGCTGATCCGGCCCAGTCGGTCCCGTAGGGGCCGGGCTCGATGAGCGTCGTCTTGATCCCGAACGCCGCCACTTCCGAGGCCAGTGTCTGGGCCAGTCCCTCGACTGCCCACTTGCTGGCGTTGTAGAGACCCGCATACGGGAACGTCGTCACGCCCAGGACCGAGGAGACCTGCAGAATGTGGCCGCCGCCTTGCCCGCGCAGCAGCGGTAGCGCCGCCTGGGCTACCCACAGCGAGCCGAAGAAGTTGGTGTCGAACTGCTCGCGAGCTTCGGCCTCGCTGGTCTCCTCGACTGCGCCGAACAGGCCGATGCCCGCGTTGTTCACGACCACGTCCAGGCGGCCGAAGTGCTTGTGTGCGGCGTTCACCGCGTCGTGCGAGGCCTCCCGATCTGTCACGTCGAGGGCGATCGGCAGCACCGCGTCTTGATACTTGTCGACGAGGTCGGCCAGCGCACTGGAATCGCGAGCGGTGGCGGCCACCTTGTCGCCTCGTTCCAACGCGGCAGTCGCCCAGAGTCGCCCAAAGCCTCGCGACGTCCCCGTGATGAACCATGTCTTGTGCGCCACGGTCTTCGTCCTTCCTCTAAGTAAACGATCAGGTGTACTTGGAAGGTAGCTCCGAGGACCGCTCTAAGTAAACGTTACCGTTTACTTAGAGAGATGGATCACTAAGCCGCCGTGCCGCTTGCGAGTTCGGTGACCGAACCTCTAGCGTCGCCAAGGCAAGAGTTCATTCACCGAACCACGAAAGGGAAATCTCATGTCCAAACCAACGGTTGTCCTCGTTCACGGGGCATTCGGAGACGCGTCGAGTTGGCGGCCCGTGTTCGACCTCCTCGACGGTGACGAGTACACGGTCCTCGCGCCGCCGAATCCGCTTCGCGGGCTCGCGAACGACGCCGCCTACATCGCGGCGGTCATCGACCAACTCGACGGGCCCGTCGTGCTCGTGGGCCACTCCTACGGCGGCGCAGTGATTACGGTCGCCGGCGCCTCGGAGAAGGTCGCCGGGCTCGTGTACGTCGCCGGCGTCGCGCCCGACGAGGGCGAATCGGTCACTGACCTGCAGTCGCGCTTCCCGTCGCTCGCGATGGGCCCGCTCGTGCGCCCGGCGCAGTTGGCCGACGGCAGCGTCGAGGTGTCGATCGATCCTGCGCGGTTCCACGACGTCTTCGCCGCCGACGTTGCGGACGCCGACGCCGCGTTCATGGCGATCTCGCAGCGCCCCGTCTCGGCCACGGCGTTCGACGACCCCGCCACCGCCGCCGCATGGCGGACGAAGCCGTCCTGGGCGGTGTTCGGCACCGCGGACTACCCGGTCGCACCGGAGCTGCACCGCTTCTCCTACGAGCGCGCCGGCTCCACGGTCACCGTGGTCGACGGCGCCTCCCACTTCGTGATGCTGTCGCAGCCGGACATCGTCGCCGGCGTTATTCGCGACGCCGTCATCGCAAGCGCAGTCAATCGAGCGGCGTAAGAACACCGGCGTCTCGACCCCGGTCGCAGATGCGGGCTCGAAACGCCATTCGGCGTCGACACGAGCGAACACACCTTCCGCACCTCGACCCAAATCGAGACCGCCGGACCCGCACTCGAGTGGCTGAACAAAGGCGTCTTCATCAGCGTCGGCGGTCGTCGGCCCGGCGGCGTCATCTCCGAGACATACCTCGTCGGACGACGGTCGCGATCGTCACCGGCGCCTCGCACTGCCGTCGCGCGCACCATCCGGCAGATGGTCACCCAGAGCGACGGCCACTTCGTTCAACGTCACAACCAACTGGAGGAGCAATGCTCATTCTTCGTCAGAAGATGCGTGCCAAACCCGACAAGAGCAACGAGCTGATGGCCGCGCTCGCCGAGATCATCGCGCCGGCGCGAGCCACGGAGGGCGTCATCAGCCTCGACATCGCCCGCGTCCTGCTCGAGCCTGACTCGTTCATCGCGACCGCGGTTTACGAGGACGGTGCTGCTCTCGAACGACAGGAGTCACGTCCGGAGGTGCACAAGGTGATGGCGATGCTGCCGGAATCGCTGGCGGCGCCGCTCGAGCGAACGATCTTTGACGCGTCGCTTGACCCGAGACTCGTCTAATTCAACTGCCGCTCGACAGCGTCGCGACGGCACCCAGATAAAGGAGAAACACCATGAGCGAGAGGTCCAAATCAGCAAGAAGCCCGGATCGCTCCGCCGCGGCATTCGACAGCCACGTGCGCGCGCACGAAGAGCTGTGGATGCTCCGGGTGCGGCTGCCAGCCGAAAGAGGGCAGTGATGACGGGACTTTTCGATCGTCGGCGAGCTGGACGAGCCGCGCGTTTGACCGTGGGAGGAGTTCCGTGCCCTCCCGAGCGAGGAGATCACCCGCAACATCCACTGCGTGACGAAGTGGTCGAAGCTCGACACCAGCTGGAAGGGCGTATCAGTCGACACGCTTCTGGAGGGAGTCGGCGGCGGGGCCCAGTACGTGACGGCGCGGTGCGACGGCGGCTACACCACGAACCTGGCCCTCGAGGACGTGACCAACGGCCGGGCCTGGGTCGCCTACGAGTTCGGCGGCGAGCCGCTGCGGCCCGAACACGGCACCCCGGCCCGGCTGCTCATCCCGCACCTCTACTTCTGGAAGAGCGCCCAATGGGTGCGCGGGCTGACGCTGACGCCCGCGGACAAGCCCGCCGTCTGGGAGAGCTACGGCTACCACCACGGTGACCCATGGCTAGAGCAGCGCTACCACGGCGACTGAACTGGCAGTTCGCCAGGGTGGTCGATGTCATCGAGGAAACCCCCCGGTGCACGAGCCTCCTGCTCGAACCGCCGGCCTGGCCCGGCCACCGCTCCGGGCAGCACGTCGATGTCCGGCTCACCGCCGAGGACGGCTATCAGGCGCAGCGCAGCTACTCGATCGCGTCCGGTCCCCAGGGCGCCGAGCTGGCCTTGACGATCGAGCGGCTCGACGACGGGAAGGTCTCGCCGTACCTGGCCGACGAGCTCAGGCCCGGTGACGAGCTCGAGCTCCGCGGACCGATCGGCGGCTACTTCGTCTGGGAGCCACCATCCGGCCGCCCGCTGCTGCTCATCGCCGGCGGCTCCGCGCTCGTCCCGTTCCGGGCCATGCTGCGCCACCACGTCGCCAGCGGCAGCGACGCCGCAGCACGGCTGCTGTACTCCGCCCGGTCGCGGGACGCGGTGCTGTACGGCACGAGCTCGACTCCCTCGCCTCGGACCACGGCATTGCCGTGCGCGCGGCGCTCACCCGCGCGTGGCCCGAGGACTGGCACGGACATCGCGGGCGCGTCAGCCGCGAGCTGCTTCGCGAGGTGTCCTGGCCGCCCGATGAACATCCGCTGATCTACATTTGCGGCCCGACCGGCTTCGTCGAGGCGATCGCCGGACAGCTCGTCGAAGCCGGCCACGATCCCGGCCGCATCAGAACCGAGCGATTCGGACCGAGCGCGCCTGAGATGAGGTGAGGATGCAACCGCTGGACGGCAACGCGATCGCCGGTGCGCTCTACGAGACATTCGGTAGCGAGATGACGACTTGGACCGGGGTCTGCGAGCACTGCGGCGCTGTGGGCCTCGTGGCCGAGCTTCACGTCTACACCCGGGCGCCGGGCATTGTCGCGCGCTGCCCGAGCTGCGGCAGCGTAGTCCTCGTGCTCGTCGACGCCGGCGGAACACTGCGCGTCCACCTCGCACTCCAACTCTTGGACGGCGGACAGACCTAAGGGCCCGGAGCCGCCTCCAGGGGTCGGGCTATGGCACACACGGTGCGATGCCTGTGCTCGTGCCGCACGCTCCGCCTCACTCAGCGGTTCATGGGAAAGCGAGATGGGTGGCGTTGGCGAGGAAGCCCTCTGTGCCCGTTCACCACCCTCGTCGGCGCACAGCTGACTCGCCTCGGCGCCCGCGACGACGCACTGATCCAGGTCGATTACATCAACGAGTTCAGGACTCGCTCGGCCGAGGCCATCGAGAGCGCCGACCTCGGCGCGATCTTCAGCTCGCAGGACCCGCGAACCTTCGGGTGTTCGACGCGTACCTCGACGCCGCGAGCAAGTCAATCGCTGACGCGATGACCCCGGAGTGGGTTGATTCACCAGCACAAGCCCATCCATAAGCGCACTCCTCAGCGTCCACGGTGTCTAGCCCAACGACGCTATAACCGGTGACTTGGTAGTTGTAAAAACGAAGCGTACCGTTGCTTTCATGAAGCGATACGGGCAGACATGCGCCATCGCCAGAGCCCTGGACGTCGTCGGCGAACGGTGGAGTCTCCTCCTCGTGCGGGAGCTGAGTCTGGGCCCGCGCCGTTACCGCGACCTCGCGACCGGCCTGCCGGGCATCCCCAGCAACGTCCTGGCCGCACGCCTGAAGGACCTGCAGGCCGCCGGCGTCATCACCCGGCGCACCCTCCCGGCGCCGACCGACGTGACCGTGTACGAGCTGACCGACGCCGGCCGGGCGCTGCAGCCCGCACTCAACGAGTTGCTGGACTGGGGCCTGCGCTACGGACCAGAACCGTCCGAGGACGACGCGGCCCAGCCCGGCTGGGGACTGCTCGGCGCCGCGGGCCGGCCGACCGCGCTGCCCGACGGGCAGACGTGCGAGCTCCGGGTAGGAACGGAGTCCTTCTATCTCAGCGCCGCCGCCGGCAAGCTCACCGTCCGCCGCTGGCCGGCACCGGATGGCGACGCGGTGATCACCATGTCCGCCGACATCCTCTACAGCCTCTTGATCGGCCACACGACCGTGACCGACGCCGTCCGGCACAGCACCGTCGACGGCGACACCGGGATCGCCCACCGCGCCCTGGAGCCGCTCGCCGCAGCACTCACCAAGCCCGCGCCCGCCAGGTAGGCGCCAAGCGGAATCAGCCCGCGCCGCCTGGCACACGCATCGAGGAGAACCGTCATGTCCGAAACACGATCCATGAGCACACAGGCCGCGGCACCGGGCGGTGTGGCCGGCGGCGTCCCGCGCCCGGGCCTCGCCCTGCTGGTCCTGGCCACCGCGCAGCTGATGGTGGTACTGGACGCGACCATCGTCAACGTCGCGCTGCCGCACATCCAGCGAGCGCTCGGCTTTTCCGGGTCCGGCCTGGAATGGGTGGTCAACGCCTACGCGCTGACCTTCGGCGGGCTGCTGCTGCTCGGCGGCCGGGCCGGGGACCTGCTCGGCCGCCGCAAGATGTTCATCGCCGGGCTGCTGCTGTTC
>JBKPQM010000078.1:0-7103 GCA_046734095.1 Actinomycetota bacterium
GCGAGGCACCGGCGCGTTCAGGGCAGCTCGCACGCCGTGGGTGAGCTGCGTCGGGCTCGACATCGGTACGTCGTGCCCGGGACGGCTGAAACTCGGCCGGCCGGGATCGGCCACCAGCGCCACGCCGGCGGCCTCGGGCGCGGCGGCCGCCTCGGGGTGCCCGACCACCGAGTGCGGCCGGCCCGCCGCCAGCTCGACCGGGGCGGGCGCACCGGTGTGTCGCAGGTCGAGCGCGAATTCGGCGGCGGTGCAGCGCAGGTATGGCTCGATAGAAAGCGCCCGCTCGAGCAGCGCGGCGAGGTCGGGCGGCAGCTGGCCGAGCCGCGCCGGCAAATCGCCGATATCGCGGGACGTCGCCCGCGCGATGGTGGCCTCGGGAGTGACGCCGATCCAGACCGGGGTGCCGGTCAGTGCGTGAACGGCAACCGCAGCCAGCATGAACACATCGCTGGCCGCGCCTGGAGCGCCCCCCGCCGCGACCGACGGATCGACGTATGCCGGCGTGCTGCGCGCCGGTGTCATGTCGCCGACGATCCGGGCCACACCCAGGTCGCCCAGCAGCGGCAGCCCGACATCGGTGAACAGAACGTTCGCCGGGGTGACGTCACCGTGCAAGACGCCCTCGTTGTGCGCGTACGCGAGCGCGGCGCCGATCGGCGACAGCGCTGTGATCACCTCGCCGGGCGTCAGCCGGCCCCGCCGGGCGATCAGGTCGGCCAGCGAGCCGCCGCCGGCCAGGTCGAGCACGAGTACCACGCCGGACTCGACGGGGACGAGCTCGTGCATCCGGATCAGGTGCGGATGGTCGAGTGCCGACAGCAGCGCCGCCTCGGCCCGGGCGGCCTGCAGCTGGGCCGCATCGTCCACCGGCAGCCGCTTGAGCGCGACCGGCGCTCCCGTGGCCGTCGCGTGCCCACGCCACACCTCGCCCGAGCCGCCGTAGCCGAGCAGCTCCTCCACAACGTAGCCGGGAACGCTCCACATCACGGCGGAAACCATAGAGAATCCGACACCCCGGCGTCGGCCGTTATCCACAGGGCCATACAGTTCGGGGATGCCCGCGGACCAACCGACGATTCTCGCGACATCCGGCGGTATTACGCCGGGACGGCGCATCCGCTGGGAGTTCGCGCCGCTCACCGACTACGCGATCGAGCTGTCCGGCGTCACCGGCCGCCCGCCGCGCATGTGCCTGTTGGCGACGGCCATGGGCGACAACCCTGCAGTGATCACAACGTTCTACGAGGCTGCCGGGCAGAAGCGGCTCGCGCCCTCCCACGTCGCGCTGCTGCCGATGCCGAACGTCGACGATCTGCGTCAGCACCTGCTCGACCAGGACGTGATCTGGGTGTTCGGGGGCAGTGTCGCCGGTCTGCTCGCGCTGTGGCGGCTGCACGACCTCGACACGATTTTGCGGGAAGCTTGGCAGGCCGGCGTTGTGCTGACCGGCGTTTCGGCCGGCTCTATCTGCTGGCACGTCGGCGGGCCGACCGACTCGTTCGGCCCCGACCTGCGGGCCGTAACGGACGGGCTCGGGTTCCTCCCGTACTCCAACGGCGTGCACTACGACACCGAGGAGCAGCGCCGTCCGACGTTCCATCGGCTGATCGCCGACCGCACCCTGCCCGCGGGTTATGCCACCGACGACGGCACCGGCGTGTTGTATCGCGGCACTGAGATGGTCGAGGTGTTGACGGAGGTCGACGACAAGAGCGTCTACTACGTTGAACGTGCTCCGGACGGCTCAGCCGTCGAGACCCGCCTGGAGCCCCGGCTGCTCAAGTAACCCGGCTACGCTGGCAATGTGCGCGACCTCGAGATCATCCGGGCCGGACTGGTTCCCTACGAGGACGCATGGCAGCGCCAGCGCGAGTTGCACGCCGGCGTCGTGGCCGGCCACACGCCGGACACCGTACTTCTGCTCGAGCATCCGCCGGTCTTCACTGCCGGTAAGCGCACCTTGCCGTCCGAACGTCCCTTGGACGGCACGCCCGTGATCGACGTCGACCGCGGTGGCAAGATCACTTGGCACGGACCGGGACAGCTGGTGGGCTACCCGATCGTGCGCCTGCCCGACCCGATCGACGTGGTCGCCTACGTGCGCAGCCTGGAACGCCTGTTGATCGCTGTCTGTGCCGAGCTCGGCGTGGTCGCCGAACAGGTCCAAGGCCGCAGCGGCGCCTGGCTGACCAGCCCGGAGCGAAAGATCGCCGCCATCGGTGTCCGGGTCTCCAAGGGCGTCACGTTGCACGGGTTCGCGATCAACGCTGATCCGGATCTGGCGTGGTTCGACCGCATCGTTCCGTGCGGCATCACGGACGCCGACGTCACATCGCTGTCGCGCGAACTGAGCCGTGACGTGACCGTCAGGGAAGTGCTGCCGATCGTCGAGGCGCATCTGCCGGCCTTCGTGAGTGGTGTGGCTCACCATCCGGCCGCCGCGTAACCACCGAAACAACACCCGCAGATCAAGAGGCCCAAGTGGCTGCGCCACAAGCCGCTTGCCAGTCTTGATCAAGAACTGGATACAGGAGAACCCGTGTCGAATTCCGTGGAAGTCGGCCTGCTGAAGACGCTGGGCCTGCGGGTGGTGGAAGCGAGCGGTGACCACGTTCGGCTCGAATGGGACGTCACCCCCGACCAGTACCAGCCTGACGGCATCCTGCACGGAGGCGTGCATTGCTCAGCCATCGAAACCGCGGCGAGCGTCGGCGCCGGCTTGTGGTTCGGCGACCGTGGACGGGTGGTCGGCGTATCGAACCAGACCGACTTCCTGCGCGCCGTCCGGGAGGGCAGGTTGTCGGCGGTCGCGAGCCCGATCCATCGCGGGCGCAGCCAGCAACTGTGGCAGGTCGAGATCACCGACGAGGAGCACCGCCTCGTCGCCCGCGGGCAAGTGAGGTTGCAGAATCTCACCGCCTCGTAGGGCACGATCACTCGTCAGCGCAGTTGGCCAAGCTGGGTTCCGGTGCCCCGTCGCTGAACGGCGGACCGCTGAGCACGGCCGCTCGCATGACTGCCGAGTCGATGCCAAGCGCCAAAACGACGCGTGATGCCTCATCGGCGGGCACCCGCACGACGATGGTCTGGCCGCCTCCGGTGCCGAAGGTGCCGCCGCTGCTGTTCGTCACGTCTTGGACCGCGACGTCGGTGAGCACGACGACGGCCTTGCACCGGTGCGTCGACATCCACAACCGCACCCGCTGACCCCGTGTGATCGGAGGAGCGTCGCCGCTCGGCAGTGGCACGCTGACCGTCGTGCCGGCGGGTGTGCCGCTCAGCGCCGACGCTGGCAGCAGCTCGTGCGCGGTGAGCGTCCGGTTGACCGTGAGCCCGACGAGCCTGCCTTTGTCGCCGGCCCGCAGATACTTCGAGACCTCGCTCGGTAATCGAGCCGTGACCGTCTGTAGGTCATCCGCACGTAGGACGATGCCGGGCGCCAGGGCCCGCGTTGTTGCCCAGACTCGGCTCGTGCGCTCAGCGCGCCCAATCACCAGCGCGCCCACGACGGTCGCCACCAGGACAAGGATTATCCCGGCGATCACTCGCGGATTGACCCAGCTAGGTAGGCGCGCCCGGCCGGACGATCCCGACGATGCTGCCACGCGCGACATCGTGCCCTACCGCGGACACCGCGGCGACCCGGGTTCGCCGACCTGTGGACGGCCCGCTGCTAGTCGCGGGCAGCCGGTCCGGGTGCCCGAGATGCGGAAGACATGCGGCTCAGGGCCAAATTCCACTGAAACTCATGGTTGATCACCTCCTGTCATGGACAGGGCGCATTACGCCCGGCACAATGCCACCTGACACTCTCGCACCCGCAGCCGGTCTGACGCGTGATAATGCACCGTCGTACGAAGGAGACGGCTAGGTCCTGATTATGGTCGTCGACCGCGTTGTTCGGGAAAGTCGTGCTCGACACGTTATCCGGCGCTGGGAACTGTGGGCGCTGCCGGGTGAGGCACGGTTTTTTCTGGTCGCCATCGACCTGGCCGCATTGCTGCTCGCAACGGTCGGCATAGCGTCGGCCCACTCAACGGCCACTGATCTCGGGCGTCTGCTGCTGCTGGCCGTTCTGAGCCTTGTGCTGGCGAAGATCGTCCACCGGGTCGAGCAGTCCCATCGTCAACTGGCGGATGGGCCGACCGTGGACGCTGCGTCCGTGTGGATCTTCGCGGCCGCACTTCTGCTGCCCGCTGGATACGCCGCCCTCCTGACCGTTGTCATCTACGCGCACACGTTGGTGCGCCGTCGACACGACGAAGGTCGGCATCCGCACCGAGTCGTCTTCACGGCCGCCACCATGATCTTGTCGGCGCTCGCCGCGAGCGTGACGTTCCAATCAGTGCGTCACCTAGATCACCTTCCGTCCGGTGCGGCGCCGGCCCTCGGCGTGCTCGCGGCAATGGTCGTCTACCGCATCGTGAACGACGTGCTGATCGCCGCCATGATCTACCTCGCGGCTCGCCCGCCGCGGGTGCGCGATGTCCTGCTCAAGCCCGACGATTTGGCGGTTGAGATCGCCATGATGATCCTCGGGGCGTTCACCGCGCAGACGATCATCCAGATGCCCTGGCTGACGCCGGCGGTTCTCGTCTTGATCGTCGTGATGTATCGGGGGCTGCTGGTCAAGAAGCTCGAGGTGGCCGCCACCACCGACGGCAAGACCGGGCTGCTCAACGCGACGGCGTGGCGCGAGTTGGCGCAGCGGCATCTGTGGCGGGCGGTCCGCGAAAACCAGGCAGCGGCGATGTTGGTGATCGACCTCGACCGGTTCAAGGCGCTCAACGACCAGCACGGCCACCTCGTCGGCGATCTGGCCCTGAAAGCGGTCGCCGATTGCCTCAAACACGAACTGCGCGACTACGACGCGGTGGGCCGCTACGGAGGCGAGGAGTTCGCCGTGATGCTTCCCAACGCCGGCGCCAACGCGGCGATGCGGGTGGCCGAGCGACTCCGTCAGGGCATCGATGGCTGCGCGATCAAGGGTGAGGACGGGCAGTCGGTCCGGCTGACTGGGTCGATCGGCGTCGCCACCTATCCGACTCACGGCGACGCCCTCGACCAGCTGATCCGCGCGGCCGATGCGGCCCTCTACGAGGCGAAGGCCGCAGGCCGCAACGCGGTTCGGCTGGCCGACCGGGCCGGCGCCGCGTCTACTAGCTCACAGGGGCCTTGACCCGCGCACGCGTAGGCTCGACCACGTGACCGTCGCCCCACCGGAAGGCCGGCGTCTGTTGCGGCTCGAGGCCCGCAATGCCGAGACGCCGATCGAGCGCAAACCCCCGTGGATCAAAACCCGGGCCCGGATGGGTCCGGAATTCACCGAGCTGCACGCGCTAGTCAAGCGCGAGGGTTTGCACACGGTGTGCCAGGAGGCGGGCTGTCCGAACATCTACGAGTGCTGGGAAGATCGCGAGGCCACCTTCCTGATCGGTGGCGACCAGTGCACCCGGCGCTGTGACTTCTGCCAGATCGACACCGGTAAGCCGTCTGCGCTCGACCGGGACGAGCCGCGTCGAGTGGCCGAGAGTGTCCAGGCGATGGGGCTGCGCTACGCGACCGTGACGGGCGTGGCTCGCGACGACCTGGCCGATGGCGGGGCGTGGCTGTACGCGGAGACGGTCCGTCAGATCCATGCCCTCAACCCCGGCACCGGCGTCGAGCTACTCATTCCCGACTTCAACGCCGTGCCCGAGCAGGTGGCCGAGGTGTTCGGCAGCCGGCCCGAGGTTCTCGCCCACAACGTCGAGACCGTGCCCCGCATCTTCAAGCGGATCCGCCCGGCGTTCCGCTACGAACGCTCGCTGGATGTCATCCGCCAGGCCCGGGCCGCCCAGCTCGTGACCAAGTCGAACCTGATCCTGGGGCTGGGCGAAACCCGCGATGAGATCAGCCAGGCACTGCGCGATCTCCATGAGGCCGGCTGCGAGTTGATCACGATTACCCAGTACCTGCGGCCGTCGACCCGACACCACCCGGTGCAGCGATGGGTGCACCCCCAGGAGTTCGTCGAGCTACGCGAGGAGGCCGGTCAGGTCGGGTTCGCCGGGGTGATGAGCGGACCGCTGGTGCGCTCGTCCTACCGGGCCGGCCGGCTGTACCAGCAGGCGATCGCCGCTCGCGTCTGAATCGCCCAGGCCCGCCACTCGGCCTGGACGGATGACCCAGCAGCCGCCACCCACTCGGTTGGCCGTCGATATCCTGGGCGCATGGCCAAACCCGCCGGGCCGAGCAAGCCCGCCAAGCTCACGCGCGCCGAGAAGAAGGCCGCCCGCGCCGAGAAGCGCGCCGGCCGTCGCCAGACGTGGCAGAACGTCCGGCAGGCATTCACGCTCACCCGGCAGAACGATTCCCGGCTGATCCCGTACCTCGTGCTCGGCGGCGTCGTGACCGCAGCCGCGCTGTATTTCGTCCTCTCCGTGTTCGCCGGACCGTACATCCCGATCCCGGTTGCGGTGCTGGGCGGCGCGGTTGTCGTGATGCTGATCTTCAGCCGCCGGGCCCAGACCTCGATGTACAGCCAGGCCGAGGGGACGCCGGGTGCCGCCGGCTGGGTGTTGCAGAACAACCTGCGCGGCGACTGGCGCCCGACGCTGAGCGTCGCCGGCACGGCGCAACTCGACGTAGTTCACCGGCTCGTCGGGCGTCCGGGCGTGGTGCTGGTCGGCGAAGGTGCCCCGCATCGGGTGCGCGGGCTGATCGCCCAGGAGAAGAAGAAGGTCGCTCGCGTCGCCGGAGACACGCCGATCTACGACGTGATCGTCGGGCCGGACAAGGACGAGGTGTCGTTGCGCAAACTGAACGGCTACCTGTACAAGCTGCCGCGCAACCTCAACAAGGACCAGGTGAACGCTCTGGACAAGCGGATGCAGGCGCTCGGCGGCGGCAAGCCGCCGCTGCCCCAGGGCCCGATGCCGACCGCGGCGAAGATGCGCAACCTGCAGCGGACCGTCCGCCGGCGTACTTGAGCATGCCTGGCGTGAGCACGCCGCAGAGCTACCGGGGCGAACGGCTCGGCCTGCCGCAGAGCGGGCCCGGCTCGCTCGCGACGATGGGTGTGCGGGCCGGAGCGTTGCTCGTCGACTGTGTCGCGTCGGCGC
>JBKPQM010000079.1:0-6484 GCA_046734095.1 Actinomycetota bacterium
CGCCCGAGCTCGCGGCCGACCCCGCGGCGGCCTGGCCCCGCTGGGCGGCGTTCCCACCGTGCTCGCTGGACAACCCGACCGCGAGCGGCACCGCGACCGCCGCCGCGGCCGCGACCGCCGCCGCCGGTACCAGCCATCGGCGGCGGCTCGGCCGTTTCGTGACGTCGCGCCGAACGGTGCGCAGCACTTCGTCCGCGCGCGGCGCCTCGGCGGCCTTGGCGGCGAACGCAGCGCGCAGCTCGTCCTCGCTGCGGCGGGTCACGTCGGCTCCTTCATGGTCGAGGTCAGCTCGATGCGCAGCGCGGCCAGGGCGCGGAAGGCGTATCCGCGGACCGTGGTCTCGGCGCAGCCGAGGACCTGGGCGATCGCAGCGTCGGACATCCCCTCGTAGTAGCGCAGGACGAGCACCGCGCGCTGCCGACGGGGCAGCTTGGCCACCTCGCCGAGCAGCGCCGAGCGCTCGGCCTGATCGTCGGCGGGGTCGGCCTGGCTCGCGTCCGGCTCGACATCGGCCTGCGGCACATACCGCGCCCATTTGCGGCGCCAGGACAAGAACTCGTTGACGACCATCCGACGCACATACGCCTCGGGATGCTCCATCTTTTCGATCTGCGCCCAGCGCCGATGCGCACGGATCAGCACCTCCTGGACGACGTCTTCGGCCAACCCACGGTCGTTCGTGAGCACGACGGCGAAGCGCAGCACGACATCGAGCCGCGTCGCCGCGAACTCATCGAACGTCACTGAGCCTCCAGCCCCCGCCGTTGGCTCCTTAGAGTGTCAACGTCGCCAGTCGGGCGCCACGTTGTCATGCTGGGCGGGTGTTGCGCGACGACCTGAATTTCGCGGTCGACATTCCGACCCAGGTGCGCCGGGTCGTGTCGCTCGTGCCGTCGCTCTCCGAATCAGTGGCCGCAACGGCGCCCGGGCTGCTGGTCGGCGCCACGAACTGGTGCCCGCCGTCCCTGGACGTCACACGGGTCGGCGGGACGAAGAACCCGGCCGTGGCGCGGATCGTCGAGCTCGCCCCCGATGTGGTGCTAACCAACGAGGAGGAGAACCGCCCGGCCGACCTGGACGAGTTGCGCTCGGCGGGCCTCGCGGTGTGGGTAACCCGGGTGCGAACCGTCGAGGAGGCGTTCAGCTCGCTCGACCGGATGCTCTCGCTTGCCTGCCGGCTCGATCGTCCGGGCTGGCTGGACGCGGCTCGGGCCGCCTGGGCCGGCGTACGCCCGGGGGCCGAACGCACTGCGATGGTGCCGATCTGGCGACGTCCGTGGATGGTGCTCGGCCGCGACACGTTCGCGGGCGACGTGCTGGCCCGGCTCGGCGTGCGCAACGGCTTCGCCGACGCGGCCGAGCGGTACCCCCGGGTGCGCGTCGACGAGCTGCACACCGCCGAGCTCGTCGTCCTCCCGGACGAGCCGTACCCGTTCAGCGCCACCGATGGGCCTGAGTGCTTCCCCGGCCAGGACGTGGCCCTCGTCAGCGGCCGCCACCTGACGTGGTACGGGCCGTCGCTGGTCGAGGCGCCGGCGGTGCTGGCCCCCCAACTTGCCGGTGCTCACCACCCGACTTTGCCCTCCGGCGGCACGTAGCTGGCGTCCGCCAGCGTGCCGCCGAGGGGCAAAGTGCGGCTCCCAGGTCCCTCGGGCGCGAGTTTGCTCCTCGGCGGCACGTAGCGGACGGCGCCAGCGTGCCGCCGAGGGGCAAAGTCGGTACTGCTGGGCCGGTCAGCGGAAGCCCCATGCGTGCCACTCGCCGACCTCGATCCACGCGCTCACCCGGCCTCGGCTGCGGTTGCGGTAGGGGCGGCCGGTGTAATGGCGCGCGAGGCGGTCGATGTCGGCGAGGTCGGCGTCGTCCTCCAGCGCCGCTACGCGTCCGCGCAGACTGATGGCGCGATACCAGCTCTCGCCGTCGAGGACCGTGAGCGAGGCGCGCGGATCCTTGCGCAGATACTCGAGCCGAGTGCGTCCCTCGTCCATGTTCACCAGCACCCGGCCGTCTTCCCACAGGTACCAGGTGGCGACGGTCACCGGCGCCCCACCCGGCTTCACCGTGGCGATCACACAGGGATTGGGCTCGGCAAGCACGGCCTGGAAGCGAGCGGGAACCGGTGGCTTGGGCATACCCCGAACGGTAGCGACTAGGTCACGGCGACGGCCTACGGTGAGCGGCATGGAACAGCGACTGAGCCTGATCACGCTGGGCGTTCACGACTTCGAGCGGGCCCGCTCCTTCTACGAGGCCCTGGGCTGGCACGCCGACGGCGGGGTGGACGACGACACCGACCAGGTTGCGTTCTTCCAGGCCGGCGGCCTGATCGTCGCGCTGTGGGACCGGGAGAAGCTGGCGCGCGACAGCAGAGTCGAGAATTCGCCGAGCTGGGGCGGCGTCACCCTGGCGTACAACGTGCGCGCCCCTGAGGAGGTCGATCAGGTGATCGCCGAGGCGCGGGTGGCCGGGGCCACCATCGCCCGCGAGCCGGAGACCACGTTCTGGGGCGGCTACTCGGGAATCTTCGTCGATCCGGAGGGCCATCCATGGGAGGTCGCGCACAACCCGTCCTGGACGGTGCACGAGGACGGACGAACCACGCTGAGCTGACCTCAGCGCATCGACTGCTGGAGGATCTGGGCGACGTCGAGCACCGCGACGTCCTCCCGGGCGGCGCCCTCTGACTGCTTGGCAATCACCGCGTCCGACAGCATCACCATGCAGTACGGGCAGGCGGTCGAGATCAGGTCCGGGTCGAGGCTGAGCGCCTCCTCAGTGCGCTCGACGTTGACCCGTTTGCCGATCCTCTCCTCCATCCACATCCGGGCGCCGCCGGCGCCGCAGCAGAAGCCGCGGTCCTTGCAGCGGTGCATCTCCTCCACCCGCAGCGCCGGGACGGACTCCAACACCTCCCGGGGCGGCGTGTACACCTTGTTGTGCCGGCCCAGGTAGCACGGGTCGTGGTAGGTGATCTTCTTGTCCACTGGCTCGACCGGGGTCAGCCGACCTTCGGCGACCAATCGGCTCAGCAACTGGGTGTGATGGACGACATCGAAGTGACCGCCCAGCTGCGGGTACTCGTTCGCGAGCGTGTTGAAGCAGTGCGGGCACGTGGCGACGATCTTGAGCGGCTCCGCGCGGGTGATCGAGTTGAGCGTCTCGACGTTCTGCATGCCCTGCATCTGGAATAGGAACTCGTTGCCCAGCCGGCGGGCCGGATCGCCGGTGCAGGTTTCGCCCGAACCCAGCACCGCGAACTCGACGCCTGCCGTATGCAGCAACTCGGCGAAGGCCCGAGTCACCTTGCGCGAGCGGTCTTCCAGCGCGCCGGCGCAGCCGACCCAGTAGAGGTACTCGACGTCGGCGTCGAGGGGCGTGCCCGGGACTGCGCGCCGCACCTCGAAACCCAGTCCGTCCAACCAGTCCTCGCGGGCCCGCTCCGAGAGACCCCAAGGGTTGCCCTTGTTCTCGATGTTGCGCAACATCACGCCGGCCTCCGACGGGAACGCCGACTCAATCAGCACTTGGTAGCGGCGCATGTCGACGATGTGGTCGATGTGCTCGATGTCGACCGGGCACTGATCGACGCAGGCGCCGCACGTCGTGCACGACCACAGCACGTCCGGGTCGATGACACCGCCGCTGGCTTGATCGCCGACGAGCGGACGGATCGCCTGGTCCGGGCCGGATCCGGTCACCCGTCCGAACCCTGACTCGGGCACGTGCGACTCGTGGGCTTCCACCTTGGCGTCCGAAGGAACGGACTTTCCCCCGATGAGATAAGGAGCCTTCGCGAACAAGTGATCGCGCAGGTCCATGATCACGAGCTTGGGCGAGAGCGGCTTACCCGTGTTCCACGCCGGGCACTGCGACTGACACCGCCCGCACTCGGTGCAGGTCGCGAAGTCGAGGTAGCCCTTCCAAGTGAAGTCCTCGATCTTGCCGCGGCCGAACTGCGTGTCTTCGGAAAGGTTCTCGACGTCGGAGAAGTCGATTGGTTTGCCCTGCGGGTCAGCCACTGGAAGCAGCGGGCCGAGCCCGTCGGGCAGCCGCTTCGTGGTGACATTCAGCGGCGCGAGCGCGATGTGCAGGTGCTTGGAGTACACGACGATGATCGTGAAGCCGAAGATCACGGCCATCTGCGCGAGCAAGAAGAACGTCTCGAGGCCCTGGTTGTACGCGCCGTCACCGAGCGCGCGTGAGACAACGTAGGACGCGAACGGAGCCTTCGATTTCCCGAACGGGAAGTGCCCGGTGTTGTACTGCGCCCCTCGATAGAGAAGCAGCGTCGCGATCACTAGGAAGATCATGCCGAGGATCACCCAGGCGGCACCCGTGTGCGAGCCGTAGAAGCGGCTGGAACGGTGCCGCCGGGCCGGAGCCTGGACCAGGCGAATGATCGCGAAGGTGATGATGGCCAGCAGAACCGCGACGGCGAAGAAGTCCTCCAGGAAGCCCAGCCAACGGGCGTGCCCGAAGAACGGGAACGCGAAGTCCTCGTCGATCACCAGGGCGCCGAAGGCCTCGATGATCGTGATGAAAAGGACGATGAACCCCCAGAACGTGAAGAAGTGCGCCACTCCGGGCAGCGACCAGCGCAGCAGCCGCCGCTGTCCGAAGACCTCGACCACCTGCTCGCGCAGCCGGGCCCCGATGCCGTCCCAGCGGCCGGGTGCAGGACGTCCCGACCGGACGAGTGTCACCAGCCAACCGACGCGCCGTCCCACCACGAGCGCGGTCACGGCGAGCATCAGCAAGGCGATGGTCATGCGCAGCGCCACTGGCCCTCCTCCTCGGTCCGATGGTTCCCGCAGCCTACGAGTGTTCGTCCATTCCTGGGCGCACGGTGCGGCTCACGTCACGATGCCCGCCGCGAGAACAAGCCCGACGACCGAGCTGACGGCCACTATTCCTATAGTGGTAGTCACGATCTCAGCACGTGTCGCCCGGGTAGTGGCCGGTGTCGGTGCTATGTGCTTGGCTCTATTGGAACCGGCGTATCACGTCGGAGGCAGCGACCCGGCGCCCGGCGCGAGGAGGATCCAGTCCGGTGATCCGCTTCGAATCCGTCACTAAGCGCTACCCCGACGGCACGGTCGCCGTCAACAACCTCTCACTCGAAGCGCCGTCACATGAGATCACCGTGCTCGTCGGACCGTCTGGATGCGGCAAGACGACCAGCCTGCGCATGATCAATCGGATGCTCGATCCCACGGAGGGGCGCATCTGGCTGGACGATCGGGACATCTCGACCGTGCCGCCCGCCCAATTGCGGCGCGGCATGGGCTACGTCATCCAGTCGGCCGGCCTGTTTCCGCACCGCACCGTCGTGGACAACATCGCCACGGTGCCGCTCCTGCTCAAGCAGGACCGCCGCCAGGCCCGGGCGAAGGCGATGGAACTACTCGAACGGGTCGGCTTGCCCGCGCAGTTCGCCAAACGGTATCCGGCCCAGCTCTCCGGCGGCCAACAGCAGCGGGTAGGCGTCGCGCGGGCGCTGGCCGCCGACCCGAACGTCATGCTGATGGACGAGCCCTTCTCCGCCGTCGACCCGGTAGTGCGCGCGCAGTTGCAAGACGAGTTCCTCCGCCTACAGGCTGAACTGGCCAAGACGATCGTGTTCGTCACCCACGACATCGATGAGGCGATCAAACTCGGCGACCACGTCGCCGTGCTTCGCATCGGCGGGGTACTTGCCCAGTTCGCGCCGCCGGCCGAGTTGCTGTCTCGTCCGGCCGACTCCTTCGTCGCTGGTTTCGTCGGACGCGACCGTGGCTACCGGGCACTCGGATTCACGCTGGCCGACGCGCTTGCGCTGAATGACGAGACGGCGGTCACGCTTGGTTCCGAACTGGCCGACGCGCCGAGCCGGGCTCGCGACGGCTGGGTGCTCGTCGTCGACGACGACCGCCAGCCACAGGGTTGGCTGGCCCTCACCGGCGTTCCGCCGAGCGCGTTGCGAGGCCAGGTCACACCGGAGCTCCTCAACCTCGGGGGCACGCTCGGCCATCAGGGTGGCACGCTGCGCGAGGCGCTCGACGCCGCCCTGTCGTCGCCGAGCGGGCGAGGAGTCATCGTCGACGGCGACGGCCGCTTGGCCGGTACGGTCACCCCGGCCGAGGTGCTCACCCGCATCGAGGCGCACGCCGAAGCGGCGCGCACCGCGGCAGCCGAGATCGGCGCAACGTGAGCGACGCCCGCGGAGCGAACCGGGGATGCGCGCCGCGGGCGCGCCCGGACCGACGACCCGCCCGTAGCGGCGGGAAGGAGGTTCGAATGCCGTGAACCCCTGGACGTACTTCCGCGACCACCAGAGCGAGGTCCTGCACTGGCTGTGGACCAACGCCTGGCTGGCCGGGCTACCGCTGATCGTGGGCCTGGTGATCGCCTTCCCAATCGGGTACCTCGCGGCCCGGTACCACTGGGTGTATCCGTCGGCCGTCACGTTCGCCGGGCTGTTGTACACGATCCCGTCACTGGCGCT
>JBKPQM010000080.1:0-18235 GCA_046734095.1 Actinomycetota bacterium
GCGCCGTGTCATCCAGGGGCAAAGTCGCGCGTCTGGCGCCCGGAGCGCGACTGGGCCGGGGCCAAGCTCGATGAGAGGATCCAACGATGCGCGCCGACATCGCACCCGGCGGGACGTTTCCCGACTACGAGCTGACCGACCACGCCAAGACCCGCCGCCGACTCAGTGAGCTGCAGGGTATCGACCCGATGATCCTTCTGCTCTCGCGCGGCCACTTCTGCCCGAAGGACCACCAGCAACATCTGGAACTGGCCGCCTTCTACCCGAAGATCGCGGTCGCGTACACCCAGATCGTCACGATCGCGACCGACAACATCCTGGAGATCAACGAGTTCCGCTCATCCGTCGGCGCCCAGTGGACCTTCCTGTCCGACGTCGGCCGCAAGGTGCAAAAGGACCTCGACATCAAGGAGTACACCGATCCGTATCACGACCCGATGATCCCGCACACCCTCGTGCTCAAACCGGGATTGGTGATCCACAGCGTCTACAACGGCTATTGGTTCTGGGGCCGGCCGTCCGTCGAAGACCTCCGGCAGGATCTTCGCGAGGTGACGCGTCAGATCCGGCCGGACTGGGACCTCGCCACACCGGGCTTGCGGGAGGCGTGGGATGCCGGCGACCGCTCGCGATTCCACCCGTACAAAGACGCTGACCACGGCGCGCAGCCGGCGGCGGCCGAGCGCAAGGTCACGCCGTGACGGTCACTTCGTGTTCCTCGGATGTACCCGGATTCGGTGAGCCTGCGGCGTGAGATCATCGAAGCTGCCGCCCTCAGGTGCCCGGCGGACGGCAATCGGCTTCGCCGCCATACCCCCTACTTCGACCCGGTGTCACGCGTACCAGCCGACCGTGGTCCTAACCGGCGCTCACCGGATGTGACCCCACGAGGTGCCCGACCGCTCGTGCGATTTCGGCGGAGAAATTGTCCACCGCCGCTCGACGGTTCCTGGGGGGAGCGCGTACACGACGGTTGGTGGCAGCGGGCCAAAGACTGGGGACACGACCAGCTGCAGCGGATCGGACGCCGGCCGGCGGGTGTCCGGCGCCGTTCGCCCGGCGCGGGACACGACCCGGATCGTGTGGTGCCGCAGAGTCGACACGGCCTGACTCCTAGGCGATTTCGGCGATTTCGAGGCCGCGCGATCGTCCGGCCCGGCTGAAAGCACAATTGCCGGTTGTCGCGGTAGGCGCACTGACTTGGACGTCGGGTGCGAGTCGATCCGGCATCACATACCTCCCGCGCTCTAACCTCCCAAATCAAAATCACTAGTTAGAGGTGTCCGCACTGCGATCTAACCTGTCAACAGGTTGTCGGAGGTTAGACAGAGACGACGCCTTCCTGCGCGAACCGCGCAACGACACCTCGGGGCGCATCAGTGCGGGAGGTCCGGACGAGCACGCCGGAGAATCGGCGCGTACCGTGCGACGCGGATCAGTCGTCTGAAGCCCCCGTTCGTCCAAGGAGACCATATGACGGTTGTGGTGGGTTACGTGCCGACGGAGACCGGATTCTTTGCGGTTAGAGAGGCGACGCGGGAGGCGCGGTCGCGCAATCTAGAGATCGTGATCGTTAACGTAGTCAGCACCGCGGGCTTCACTTCGCCCACCGCGGCCGGCGAACGCAGTCTCGAGGCTGTTACCGCGTATCTGACAAAGCATGGCGTGCCGAGCACGGTGCGTCATGTGACTGACGACGCCCCACCTGCGGACATCCTCCTCAGCATCGCCAAGGAGGTTAACGCAGAGTTGATCGTGTTGGGGGCGCATCCGCGGTCGTGGCTCGCCCGGCGGTTGCTAGGCAGCACGACGCAGTCGGTAGTGATGGCGGGTCCGTGCCCGGTGCTGATAGTGCCCGACGTCGACCCGTCCGGGCGGCAAGAACTGCCCGAGGACGTTGAGGATCCGCCGCGGCCCGGCATGAGCCAGACCTGACGACGCGGAGCAGCGCGTGCCTTCGTGTGCGCTGGACGGCGCGCCCGTGACCGATGACCATCAGCCGCGTACGCACGCTGGCCGGCGGAGTTCGGCCTCGATACCTTGACCGGACGCTAGCGTAAGAGGATACTTACCGTTCGTGGCGGCTTACCGAGGTGCCGGGTGGGATGCCCTCGGCGATCCCACCCGTCGCGCCATCGTCGAGCAGCTCGCCGAACGTCCCCGCGCTGTCGGCGAGCTGGCCGCCGAGCTGCCGATCAGCCGCCCCGCTGTGTCCCAGCACCTCAAGGTGCTCAAGGACGCCGGCCTGGTCAGCGAACGCGCGGTCGGCACCCGGCGGATCTACCGGCTCAACCCCGCCGGCGTGAGCGCCCTGCGCGATCAACTCGACGCGTTCTGGACACGCTCCCTGGCCACGTACCACGACGTCGCCGAACAATCGACAGAGGAGAGGTCATGACCCAAACAGCAGCCGTGCTCGTCCGTCGGCACGTCGTGGTCGACGCACCGATCGAGCGAGCATTCAGCGTGTTCACCGAACGGTTCGGCGAGATCAAGCCACGCGAGCACAACATGCTGCCTGTGCCGATCGCTGAAACGGTGTTCGAGCCGAAGGTCGGTGGACATATCTACGACCGCGGCATTGACGGCAGCGAATGCCGTTGGGCTCGCGTCCTGGTCTACGAACCACCTCGACGCGTGCTGTTCAGCTGGGACATCACCCCGCAGTGGACGCTCGAGACCGACCCGGAGAACACGAGCGAAGTCGAAGTCAACTTCATCGCGGAGACCCCGCACCGCACGCGCATCGAACTCGAGCACCGCAACATCGACCGGCACGGCCCCGGGTGGCACGCCGTCAGCGACGGCGTCGCCGGCGATCAGGGATGGCCGCTGTACCTCGACCGGTTCGCCGCCTTGCTGGCTACCGCCGCCTGACGCGCCGTACCTGCGTCGCTACCGTACCCCTAGGTATGCGCCTGCGCCGGCGAGCGTTTCGACCGACACCTGCCACAGCCGCGCGGCCGCTTCCGGATCGAGGGCGTACGCGGCGACGCCGTGGCGCCCGCTCAGTTGCCCGACGACCGCCTCGTTGCAATCTTCGAAGTACCGCCCGCCCACGCCATCGAGGAGCGGGGATGTTGCGACGAGGACCGACGTGGCCGCTCCCTGTTCGGGCGTCTTCCACTGCTCCTCGACGCCGGCGGCGGCCCGCAATCGCGCGAGCTCCTCGTCCGGAACGTAGCGCTGCAGGTTGGTACGGATACCGCCCGGCATCAGTGCATTCGCGGTGATGCCGTCGGCGGCCCACCGCTTGGTCGCTGCGACGGCGAACAGGACATTGGCGGTCTTGGACTGCCCATACGCAGACCACGGGTCGTAGGGCCGCCGCAGGAAATGGATGTCGTCGAACACGACCGGTGAGCGGTGATGCCCGCTGGAGCTGACCGACACGATCCGTGCCCCGCTGGCGGCGGCCAGCGCTGGGTGTAACCCGGTGGCGAGTGCGAAGTGGCCGAGGTGGTTCGTGGCGAACTGCATCTCCCAGCCCTGCGGCGTCCGCATCAACGGAGAGGCCATGATCCCGGCGTTGTTGATCAAGATGTGCAGGGGGCCGTCCCACGCGGCTACGAACGCCGCGACCGAGGCCTGGTCAGCAAGGTCGAGGGGCGCGACGAGCACCCGGCTGTTGCCGGTGCTCTCGGTGATGTCGGCGGCGACCTGCTCACCCGCCGCTGTGTTGCGGACGGCCAGGGTGACGTCGGCGTTCGCGCTAGCGAGCGCGCGGGCCGTCTCGATGCCGATGCCGGATGCGCCGCCGGTGACTATGGCGCGCCGACCGGTGAGGTCGATTCCGGAGATCACCTCGGCGGCGGTCGACTCGGCGTTGAATGGGGTGGTGATGCGATCAGTCATCGCGTATCCCGTCTCGTAGACTGTAATCGGAGGACCCTCCGATCACTGTGATTAACCGGAGGAGCCTCCGATTCGTTCCTCCGTTGGAGAGGCCAATGGCGACCACGCGACCGCTGCGTGCCGACGCGCGACGTAACCGCGACCGCATACTCGAGGTCGCCGCACGCGCGTTCTCGCAGGACGGACCTGAGGTCACGCTCGATGCAATCGCCAAGCAGGCGGACGTCGGCATCGGCACGCTATATCGCCACTTCCCGACTCGCGAAGCCCTCGTCGACGCTACCTACCGCGCTGAACTCTCCCGTCTGTGCGACTCGGTCGACGCCCTCTTGCGCGAGCACCCACCGGACCAGGCCCTGCGCACCTGGATGGAACTCTTCATCGACTACATGGCGACCAAGCGCGGCATGGCTGACGCACTACGCGCACTCATCGCGTCAGGTGGGAACCCGTTCTCGGAGAGCCGCGCGCGACTCACGGCCGCGATAACGACGTTGCTTCATGCTGGCGTCGCCACCGGGACGCTGCGCTTAGACGTCGAGCCAGACGACATGCTGGTCGGCCTGGGTGGCGTTTCCCTCGCCACCACCGACCCCGACCGTCGCAAGCAGGCCGACCGACTCCTCGACCTCCTCATGGACGGATTGCGCGTCCACCACTGACCGCCCTGCTTGGCTACGGCCGCGGCGTGCGCTTGTGTCGACGCTCCTTCGCCCAATCCATTGCGTAGTGGATGAAAACGCGATGAGGGTCGCCTCCAAGCCGATTCCAAGCCCGGCGATGTTGCTAACTCGGTCGGACCGTCTTGCGCATCACGCAGTGCTTCTTGCCGAGTGGACGCTCGTAGCTGAAGCCGGCCTTCTCAAACAGGCTGCGCGTGCCGTTGTACAGGAAGGATGCCGACGTCTTCTTTCCTTCCGTGTCCTGAGGGTATGCCTCCACCAGGCCGCCGCCTGCCTTGGCGATCAGATCCAGAGCTCCGTGCAGGGCGACGGCGGCGACGCCTTTGCGACGGTACTTCCGGTCCACGAAGAAGCAGGTGACGCGGTACTTTGGCGGCTTGTCTAGCTCGGCCTCGTATTGCTTCTTGTGGTAAATGCGTGGGAGCTCCTGCGGCGGCCCGTACTCGCACCAGGCCACGGCGAGGTCGCCATCGCACACCAACGCTGCGTGAGCTTTGCCCTCGCGTACGAGGCGTTCCTTGAGGGCGCGGTTACCGTCGGCGCTCACGCCCTTCTCGGCGCACGCCGGATGGAACCACGTGCACCAGCAGCCGCCCCACACGCCGTTGTGCTTCTCGGCGAGATCCGCAAAGGCGCCCCAAGTCCCGGGACTGAGCGGTTCGATCGTGTACTCGCTCACGGTCCCCATTCTGACTCAGAGAATCCCGGCATCGGTTCGATAGTGGAGTGAATAACTGACCGTCCATAGTGGACAGTCGTCTGGGGGATCCTGCTCAGGCGCCGCACGCTAGGCTCTTCATTGCGTCGTGGCGAGATGGCGCAGGGCTGCCCTCACGCCGTGCTCGGTGTCAAGCATGTCGATCATGTGGCGCGGCCCGTCGCGCGATTCGTCCCACGGTACGTACGCGCCATTTTCGACCTGGTCCCATGAGGGCACGACCTGCCCCGCCATCTCAGGCGTGCGGGCGACCACGCGTCTGCGGTGCTCCTCGAGCTGAGACAGCGTTGTCTCGAACACGACGAGCTGAGCGGTGCCCGCTAACGACCGCCAGCCGGATCGTGCTTCCGGGACTGGGTTTGCCGCGTCCACGACGACCGGGGTCCCAAGACTCAGGGTCCCCGCCGCGAGTTCGTGCGCCACGACGTAGCCGACCAGCCCGACCGGGTGCTCGGTCAGCGCGCATCGGACGACAGCGGCTTCGATTGCGTCGATGCGCAGATATGCCGCGCTCAGTTCCGCGCCGAGCCGACGGGCGAGGGTCGTCTTGCCCGTTCCCGGTCGACCTGCGAGTACGACGAGCAGCGGCTTCCCCACGCCCAGACGATAGCCGTGATCGGCAAGAGCGCAGGCATCGGTTCCGCGTGGTCGCGCACGACGAATCGTCCACAGTGGACAGTCAAGCCCCTGTAGCCGCCCCCGAGGTGCGATGCGTAATCCGCCATCGCCAGGGCTGATTAGCAGCGCTGCGTACTGGGGAATGACACCTCCGCACCGCCGACTCGTCAGCGATACGACGCGCCGACGTACAAGGGGTGTCCGGATAGCTACGGTGTGGTGGTTCCGTACTCGCCGGGATTGCCCCTATGGTCGTCGTGTTTCTCCCGGGGGGTGCCAGGGGATGGGCCGACATCAGGCCGTTGGTTCGTCGGTCGAGGGCCAGCGTGGCCGCCGTCGTTGGGCGTGGCTGCTGGCCGCCATCGGCGTAGCCGTGCTTGCCGGCGCGTCGCTGGCCGCAGCGTTGTCCAGTGGGGACGGCCCAAACACCGCCCGCCACATGGAATCCGGCCGGTCGACCGGCACTGCCGCGGCGGCGGCGTGCCCACATAAGGTCACCGTGGTAGCAGCGACGTCGTTCGCGAGCGTGCTCCGCCGGGTCGCCGGCTCGATGACCACCGGCCCGAACTGCGTGGCCGTCCGGGTCATCCCGGCCGATGGCCGGCTAGCCGCGCCGACAGCCGCGGCGCTCGGTGCCGATGCGTGGATCCCCGACGACACGTCCTGGGCCACAGTGCTCAACAAGGTTGCTCTGCCCGACACGACCGGGCACATCGTCGCTACCAGCCCGCTGTACTTCGTCACCCGCCGCGACAGTCTGTCCCTTCCGGCGAGTGCACGGTCATGGCTCGGCCTGGGCCGAACGCTGGCCGACGTTGGCTCGCCCTGGCACCTCGTGCTCGCCGACCCCGCCGCCAGTGGCGATGGCCTGGCCGGCGCGGGCGGGTTGGCCGGGGCGATCATCGGTCCGGATGGACCCCTGATCGCGGGGCTGGATCTGTTCCGCGTCTGGGACGCGGCCACCACCAAGGCGGCGCCGGCCCTACCGACCGGAGCGGATCAGGTCGGCATCGTGCCGGAATACGCGCTGCTCGCATCCGGCCACGCGCGCGACTACACGGTGATCGCGCCCACCGATGGCACGACCCTGCTCAACTACACCTGGTTGCCCACATCCGCCGGGCTGGCCGACCCGGACAAGGCCGCTGCGCTGAACCGCCTATACCACGCCCTAACCTCCGGTACGGCAACCCAAGCCCTCGCCGCGGCCAGGCTGCGCGGCCCCGCTTGGCCCTCCCCACCACCTGCGGGCGCCGCGGCAGCAGGCCTTCCCCCTCTGAAGGCCGCCGCCATGGCCGCGATCCCCGCCCATCTCGCGTACCACGTGCTGTCGACCTGGCACCCCGATCTGCGCCGCTCCAACATGCTCATCGTCCTGGATGTATCGGGATCCATGAACGACCCGGCTCCGGGCACGCGCACTCCCAAGATCACTCTCGCCCGGCAAGGCATCGCCCAGGTCAACGCTCTGCTTCCGGACACTGCCGAACTGGGCCTATGGCAGTTCGGATCCCAACTCGCCCCACCCAACGACTGGCAGACCCTCGTCCCTCCCGCGCCGCTCACCGGCACTCAGCGTGCGGCGATCACCGCCAGCGCCGGCCACCTGCAGGCCCGTCCGACCGGCACCGGCCTTTACGACACCATCCTGGCCGCCTACCGCTACCAGCAAGCCCACTACCGATCCGATATGCCCAACGAAGTCGTGCTGTTCACCGATGGCGTCAACCAAGACGACGCCGTAACTATCAGCCCGGCCCAACTCCGCAGCGCACTTGCCGCCACTGATCCCAACAAGCGCGTCCAGCTCAGCATCTTCGGCATCGGACGTGCCGTCCCAGCCAACGTGCTCCAGCCCGCGGTCACTCCCGTCGGCGGGCAAGTCGACACGCTCACGACTTCCGATCAGGTCATCGGCGCGTTCGTCCACGCCGTATCCGGGGCGTTGTCGGGCGTACCCGGATAACCAGACGTACAGCCGGCTGAGGAAAAGCCTTACTAGCGAACGGACTAATCAGGTGAGCCGGGTCGCGCCGGCGAAGTCCTGCATGTCCTGCGAGGGATGTACGTACCGTACGCCCAGCTGCTCGTTCGCCGCCGAGACCGCGAGGTCGGGACCGACCATGATCTCGACATGTGTGATCGGCGAGTAGAGGAACACCAGATCGCCCGGCTGGAGTTGGTCGGCACTCACATGGGTGCCGTAGTTGTACTGATCCGACGCCAGGTGCGGCAGGCTCACTCCGCCTTGCGCCCAGGCCGCCATCGTCAGCCCGGAGCAGTCGAACAGGTCAGGTCCCGAAGCCGCAAAAGCGTAGCCCTTACCGACCTGCTGGATAGCAAAGTCGACAGCTCGCTGCGCTGCGGACGTCGTGGCCGGGGGTGGGGGCGCCGGGCTCTGGGCAGGGGCCGCTGGTTGCTGTGCCTGCTGGGTCTTGCTCTTGGCTATGGTTGCCTGAGCGATTTTCGCGTCGACCGCTTTCCGCTTCTCGTACGCGGCCTGTTGCTGAGCAGTCAGCGTAGCCAGCAGCTTCTTGAACTTCTGGGTCGACGCTTCGACCTGCTTCTTCTGCTTGTCCAGCGCGGCCGCCTTCGCCTGGGCGTCGGAGAGCAGCTGCGAGGCCTTCTTCTGGGCGGTCTGAGCCTGGGTGTGAACGGCGTCGATCTGGGACACGATCGCCGCCCGGTGCGATGCGATCAGATTCAACGTGGTGAGCGTATCCAGATAGCTTTGCCCGTCCTTGCTCGTGAGCAGCGCACCCGTACGGCTGAACGCGGCCGACTCGTACTCGGCGATCACCGTCTCCCGGAGTCGCGCCCGGGCTTTGTCAAAGTTGGTGGCCGCGGTCAGCGCCTCGCGCTGCGCGGCGTCGGCGGCCTTCTGCCGGGACCGGACCTCCATATTGGCCTGGTTGTACTGCTCGGCCAGGACCTCGGTCTGCTTGGCGAGCTTGTCAAGGCGGACCTGCACTTCGGCGATGCTCGGTTGCCTGGGCGTGGCCCCTGCGACCTGGGGCACCACGACGGCGGCCGTTCCGATGAGCGCGGCCAGAGCGGCACCGGCGAGGACAGGACGAACGCGGGTAAGGGTATGAGTCAACGCCACGATCGGCGGAACTCCGTTTCTTCCTCGTACCGCCTACCGAGTTAGCTGACGGGTTCGGGCCGGAAGATGCCCTACGGTGCGGAGTTCCACTGCGACGGATCGCAGCGCGTTCCCCGTACCGATTCACCCCAAGGAACTCGTGGGTCCCCGGTTCACCGGCGCTACCACTCCGCCCCGCGTACAGAGCTTCGGCGCCTTGGTGATTCGGCGGTGACCTTCCGGTGACTCCCGGTGTGGGGCCAGTGGGCCAGAAAGTCACGGAAAGGTTACGGGACCCCGACCCGTCCGGCAACGAGGCGTCCCTGTGAATCTGGACCCTGCTTACGTAATGCTACGGCGTGTGACATCGGCTTCACCGAAGAAAGACGAGCCAGAACGAGAAATCCCATCCTATTGCTTCGGCAAGCAACTGCACCCGCTTCCCGCGATCTCGGGTCACAGGTGGTCTGCGCTAACACGGGCGGCCTGTCGGACGTACCTCCATCTGTCGAACCGTCACATGTCGAGGACGATGTCGGTGTCGGGTCGGGCGCAGCAGATCAGCACCGCTCACGGGCAGCGTGACGACCTCCAGCGCCGACGACGGCCGCGCCGACTAGTCGAGGCGGCGCGCTAGGAAATCGCGGATGAGCGACGCGACCTCGTCGCCTGCGCTTTCGAGCAGGAAGTGTCCGCCGTCGAGCAGATGGATCTCCGGGCGATACGCGTCCGCGGCGAACGCCTGCGCCCCCTCGGGGCCGAAGATCTCATCGCCCCGGCCCCACACCGCAAGCACCGGCACCCGGCTGGTGCGCAAATATTCGTGGAGTGCTGGATAAAGCGGTGGGTTGCTCGCGTAATCGCGGAACAGAGTGAGCTGGATCTGGTCGTTGCCCGGCCGGGCCAGTAGTGCCTGATCGTGCATCCAGGTGTCCGGGCTGACCAGCGATTCGTCCGCGACACCCGTGAGGTATTGCCACCGGGTTGCCTCCAGCGTCAGCGCGAAGCGGACCGCCGTTTCGGTCTCGGGTGTCTGCTCACGTTGGTAGTCCCACACCGTCTTCCAGAAACTGTCGACGAAACCGGCCTCGTAGCCGTTGCCGTTCTGCGTGATGATCGCTGTGATGGCCCCGGGATCGCGCAGCGCGAGCCGCCAGCCGATGGGAGCACCGTAGTCCTGCACATAGATCGCGTAGCGGCTGATGCCGAGCTCGGCGAGCAGGTCGGCGGTCAGGTCGGTCAGCGCGTCGAAGGTGTAGTCGAACTCGTCGGCCGGCGGGGCGTCGGATAGCCCAAAGCCGAGGTGATCCGGCGCGATCACGTGGTAACGGTCGGCGAGTCCGGGGATCAGATTGCGGAACATGAACGAGCTGGTCGGGAACCCGTGCAGCAGCACAAGCGCGGGCGCCTCGGACGGGCCGGCCTCTCGGTAGAAGAGCCGCTGCCCGTTGACGGTGGCGTACCGGTAGTGAATCTCGGACATTGTCCTAACTCCTTTGGATGTCTTTCCTGGTTAGCCGACTGAAGCATGATCGTGGTAACCTGTCAAGAGATAATTGGAGGTTAGGGTGGAGCTGACGGACGCCGACGAGGCTTTTCTGCTCGATCTGCTCAACAGCACGCCGATCGTCGATGGCGTACGGCAGGACCTGCTCGACACACCGCGCGCAGGCCGGGCTTGGCTACGCGCGCACGGCAACAGCGGATCGACCGCCGAGTGGCACGCCGCCCGCTCCGCTCGCGCCACGCTGCAGGCTGTGGTCCGCGGGCAGAAACCGGCGAACTCCCTGGCCCCGCTGCTCGGCGGGGTCAGCTACCGCCCGTCGGTATCCCAGAACGGTGTCCAGTGGGATCTGGACGCGCCGGCCGATCGGGCGCCCGGCGTACAGGCGGTGCTCGCCTGGGACGCGTTGCGTCGCGCTCGACCAGGCCGGCTGCGGCCCTGCGAGAACCCGGAGTGTGCACTGTTCCTGATCGACCACAGCAAACCCAACAAGGCGCGCTGGTGCTCGATGGCTGCGTGCGGGAACCGGATGAAGGCCCGCCGGCACTACGAACGCACCCGCACGAGCCCTAACTAGTTGCGGCTCGCGTATAAGCCAGATGCGTCCGCTCGCGAACCCGTACGCTGGTGCGGATCCGTCTCCCAGGCAGGCTGACATGCCCGCACACAATGGCCGCGATCAGTTCTTGCGAGCGGTGAAGCACGTTGTCAACCCGGTGACGGCGCGCATCGCCCGAACCCGGCACGGGCCGTTCTCACTGATCCGTCACGTCGGGCGCAAATCCGGTCGCACTTACGAAACACCGCTCATCCTGGCCAGAGTGCCGGGAGGCTTCATCGCCGAACTCACCTACGGCGAGAAGGTCGATTGGTACCGTAACGTCGTCGCCGCCGGCGGATGCGTCGTCGTCCACCACGGGGAGGAGTTCCGGGTTGCCCGTATCGAGACCTGCACCGCTGACCGAGGCCGCAGCGCGTATCCAGGTCCGATCCAATGGATCCTGAAAGCCACCAGGCGCAACGAGTTCTGTCTTCTGCGCACCGGCGCGGCACCCACCACCGGCTAGACGCGGAGCAGTGATTCGAGGCACTCGTACGCGCGATCCGGAATCGGGGGCGCGACGGTACCGTCAGTTTGTGGTACGAAATCGTCGGCGACGCGGAATCACCCGGTGCGAGCGGGGCAGTCGATGAGTAGGACGGAGACGAGATGCCGGTCAAACCCCTGAGTAAGATCCTCTACACCGCTGAGGCCGTCACCGAAGGCGGGCGGGCCGGGCACAGCCGGACGTCTGATGGACGCCTCGAGGTGCAGCTGTCAGTACCCGAAGATATGGGCGGCGCGGGCGGGCCGGGCACGAATCCCGAGCAGCTGTTCGCGGTCGGCTACGGCGCCTGCTTCCAGTCGGCGGTGCTCTCGGTGGCCCAGGGCCGCAAGCTTGATGTCAGCGACTCGCAGATCACCACGCGAGTCAGCATCGGCCCCACCGGCCAGGGCGGCTTCGGGCTGCAAGTGAGCCTGGACCTACACGCGCCGCACGTTCTGCCGGTCGAGGCCGCGGGCCTCATGGCTCGTGCGCACGAATTGTGTCCGTACTCCAACGCCACCCGCGGCAACATTGAGCTCACACTCAGCGTCGATGGAACATCTATCGAGCCGCTCGCAGCCTGACCTAGCGGCAGTCAGCTGGGCGTGAGATCAACTGCTGACGTCCGCCAACCGCACGAACCGGCACCGTCCCGGATACTTTCGAGAGAAAGGTGTGTGATACGTCTCCCGGGGAGCGACGTGCTGCTGGACCGCGATCGCGAGCGTCAAGCGCTTGAGCGCCTGGTCGGGGACGTGCAGGCGGGGGAGAGTCGCGGCTTGGTTCTACGGGGCGACGCCGGGGTCGGGAAGACAGCCCTGCTGGAGTACCTCGTCGAGCGGGCGGCGGGCTTCCGAGTCGTACGAGCGACCGGTGTGCAGTCGGAGATGGAACTGGCCTTCGCGGGGCTGCACCAGTTGTGGGCCTGGGTGCCGGATCGCGTTGATCGGCTGCCCCAGCCACAACGAGACGCGCTGCTGACTGCCTTCGGGGTCAACCGCGGACCCGCCCCCGACCCATTTCTGGTGGGATTGGCGCTACTCGGTCTGCTAGCCGAACTCGCGCGGGACCGGGCCTTGCTGTGTGTCATGGACGACGCGCAGTGGTTCGACCGCGTGTCCGCCCAGGCGCTGGCCTTCGCGGCTCGCCGGCTCGTCGCCGAGTCCGTGGCACTGGTCTTCGCCGTGCGTCAGCCAAACGAGGTGCCCGCGCTAGCCGGCATAGCGCAACTCACCGTGGAAGGCCTACCCGCACCGGACGCCCGTGCGCTGCTCAAATCGTCCTCGCTCGGGCCGATCGATCCACGGATCGTCGACCGGGTCGTGGCCGAGGCGCACGGCAATCCCCTGGCCTTGCTGGAGTTGTCGCGCGGATTAGCCACCTCCGGGCCACTCGGATTGGCGCCGATCGGATCACACTCGTTGCCGAGACGGATCGAAGAGAGCTACCTGATTCAGCTGAGCAAGATCGACCGCCACACTCGGCAGTTGCTGCTCGTGGCCGCGGCCGAGCCGCTTGGCGATCCAGTGCTGGTGTGGCGCGCTGCCGACCTACTCGGAATCCCCATCGATCCCGCCGCGCTCGCCACTGCGCGTGAGTTCGTGCGATTCGGGGCGCGGGTGCAGTTCCAGCATCCACTGGTACGTTCTGCGATCTACCGCGCCGCGTCCGATGAGGATCGGCGCATGGCGCATCAGGCGCTCGCCGAGGCGACCGACCCGGAGAACGATCCTGACCGCCGCGCCTGGCACGAGGCGCAGGCGGCAACCGCCCCGGATGAGGACGTCGCCGAGGACCTCGAGCGGTCAGCCGATCGAGCGCGGGCCCGGGGCGGGTGGGCCGCCGCGGCCGCGTTCCTGGCCTGGGCAACGAAACTGTCGATCCACTCGGATCGACGTTCGGGCCGGGCGCTTGCCGCCGCGCAGGCGAAGTACCACGCAGGTATGCACGACGAGGCTCTCGGTCTGTTACCCGTCGCCGAGGCGGGTCCCCTCGGCAAGCGACAGCAGGCCCAGGCTGAGCTGCTTCGCGCCCAGATCGCGCTCACCGTGAACCGCGGCAGCGACGCCGCGCCGCTACTACTCGAGACTGCCCGGCAGCTCGAACCGCTCGACGTGCGGCTGTGCCGGGAAACTTACCTCGACGCCTTGCTGGCAACGATGTTCGCCGGCCGGCTCGCGAAAGACGTGACCGTGTTCGATGCCGCTGCCGCGGCCCGAGCGGCTCCGCCACCCACACAGCCGCCGCGCCCGGCGGATCTGCTGCTTGACGGACTGGCAATGCGATTCACGGACAGCTACGCCGCGGCCGTACCGCTACTACGGAAGGCGCTCGTCGCCTTCCGCGACCCGGGCCTGTCGCCCGACGATCTCCGTTGGCTGTGGCTCGCGCACATCAGTGCCGGGAATATCTGGGACGAGACCACTCTGGACACGGCGCGTCACGTGCAGCTGGCCCGCGAGTCAGGGGCGATCGCGACGCTCCCGCTCGCGCTCACGTCATGCATCGGGGCGCATGTCTACGCGGGCGACCTGGCCGAAGCCACCTCCCTGCTGGACGAGCTGAACGCCGTAGCCGATGCGACGGGCACCCCCCTCGCGTCGTACGGCGCGCTGTTGCTCGCCGCCTGGCAGGGCCGTACCCACGAGGCCATCACGCTGATCGACGCGACCGAAGCCGACGTGCTGCGGCGCGGCGAGGGATTCGGGCTGACCATCACGGGAGATGCGCGGGCCCTCCTGTACAACAGCCTTGGCCGATACGGCGAAGCGGTCGAGGCGGCCAGGCGCGCCAAGGACAATCCGCCGGTCATGGGCGTCGAGCCCTGGCTCGTCCTCTCTGAGCTCGTCGAGGCTGCGACCCGAAGCGGCATGCTCGACGAGGCGGCCGAGGCGTTCCAGCGCCTCTCGACCGCAACGCAGGCGGCCGGCACCGACTGGGCGCTGGGCATCGAAGCCCGATGCCGCGCCCTGTTGAGCGATGACCGAACGGCCGAGCCGCACTACCGCGCGGCGATCGACCGGCTCAGCCGAACCCAGATCCGCGGGGAACTGACGCGTGCACGCCTGCTCTACGGTGAATGGTTGCGCCGGCAGAATCGGCGCGCCGAGGCCCGGGAACACGTCCGCGCGGCCCACGATGCGTTCGCCACGATGGGCATGGCCGCCTTCGCTGACCGCGCCGCGAGCGAACTGCTGGCAGCCGGCGAGACCGTTCGCAAGCGCGCCGCCGAAGCGCCGAGCCAACTCACCGCCCAGGAGGCTCAGATCGCGCGGCTCGCTCGTGAGGGGCTGTCCAATGCTGAGATCGCCGGGAGGTTGTTCATCAGCCATCGCACGGTCGAATGGCACCTGAGCAACATCTACGCCAAGCTCCAGATCACGTCACGTCGGCAGCTTCGCGGCGTGCGTCCGTAGCGCCCGCCACGAGGCCGAGCCCGAGCCCGGGCTGCGCCCGTGTCGTCGCCTACACATCCTCGCCAACGAAGCAGGGTGAGATCTATAATCGCATTATGCATAATGGCATTATGCAAACCGACGAGTCGGCCGGCACGGGTTCGAAGCCCCGGGTCGACGGCGGCACTCTCGGCGTCATCCTCGAGCAGCTCGTTCGGTTGGTGCGGCAGCTGACCACGAAGCCCGGCCTGGGTACGGCCGCGACGACAGCGCTGTTCCGGCTGCTGCGAGAAGGCCCGCTGCGACTTACCGATCTCGCGCACGCTGAAGGGATCTCTCAGCCGGGCATGACCCAGCTGGTTACCCGGATGGAGCGGCAGGGTCTGGTACACCGGACGGTCAGTTCCGATGATCGCCGCGCGGTCCTGGTCGCCGTCACCGATGCCGGCCGGGACTTCATGATCCGTCGCCGCGCCGAACGCGCTGAGGTGTTGCAGAAGCTGCTCGACGATCTCGAGCCGCACGAACAGTCAGCCATCGCGGCGGCGATACCCGCGCTCCTTCGGCTCGTCGAGCAGCGGCCGCAGCCGTGACTGTCGCACAACCGTCCTTACCTGAATGACACCGTTGATTTTGAGGAGTACTCACCGATGAGCACACGCGCGCCTGCGATCCAGCACCGGCCCGCGAGCCCGTTCAAGCAGCCCCCCGCGGTGTGGGCGGTCGCGTTCGCCTGCGTGATCTCGTTCATGGGCATCGGCCTGGTCGACCCGATCCTGCCGGCGCTGGCCACAAGCCTGCACGCCACGCCCAGCCAGGTATCCCTGCTGTTCACGAGTTACCTGGTCGTGACCGCCGTCGCGATGCTCGCGGTCGGGTGGGTGTCCAGCCGGATCGGCGCCAAACGCACGCTGATCATCGGGCTCAGCCTGATCGTGGTCTTCGCCGCACTCGCCGGAACCTCCAACTCCATCAGCGGCATCGTCGGATTCCGGGCCGGCTGGGGACTCGGCAACGCGCTGTTCATCGCCACCAGCCTGGCGGTGATCGTCGCCTCGGCGACCGGAGGTTTCGCCGGGGCCATCATCCTTTACGAGACCGCGCTCGGTCTGGGTATAGCTGTCGGGCCGCTGCTGGGTGGTGAACTGGGCAGCATCAGTTGGCGCGGTCCGTTCTTCGGGGTCGCCGTGCTGATGGCGATCGCACTCCTGGCCACCGTCGCATTCGTCCCCACCACACCGCGACCGGAGCGCCCAACATCGATCGCCGCGCCGTTGAAGGCGCTGCGCCATCGCGCATTGCTGACCATGGGGCTCACCGCGCTGCTGTACAACTGGGGCTTCTTCACCATGCTCGGTTACGCGCCCTACCCGATGAAACTCGATGCCCAGCAACTCGGTCTGGTGTTCACCGGATGGGGCGTGCTGGTCGCCGCGTTCGCCGTGTACGTCGCGCCCCGTCTGCCGCGGCGCTTCGGCACCGCGCCTGTTCTGTACGCCAACCTGCTCGGGCTGGCCGTCCTCATGATCGTTATCGGGGCGGGCGTCTCCACCCCGACGGCTGTGATCGTTGCGGTGATCGTCAGCGGGGCGTGCCTCGGCATCAACAACACGCTGACCACGCAAGCGGTCATGCTGGTCTCCCCGGTCGACAAGCCGACAGCGTCCTCGGCATACGGGTTCGTGCGGTTCATCGGCGGTGGGCTGGCACCGTACGTCGCAGGCAAGATCGCCGACGCGACCAGCCTCGCCGTGCCCTTCTACGTCGGCGCCGTCGCCTTCGTTCTCGCAATCGGCGTCCTCGCTACCGGGCACAAGCAGATCACCGCGGCCGAACAAAGCGAGGCCGAGGGCGAGCCGGAGCAACCCGCACCATCGCCCACTCTGCGGCGCGTCGGCGGCGAGCCGGTTCCGGGCTCTCATCCGCTCATCGTCGCGGTCGAAGCGGGCGACTCGGCCGACGCGATTGTCGACGAGGCCGCCGTCATCGCCCGGCGCAGCGGGTCGCCGCTCGAACTCGTTCACGTCCGCGAGGCAGACGTCGTAGAGGAACTTGTTGTCGAGGCCGAGGACGTTGATCGCGCAACGCGTGCTGTCCGGGCCCACCTCGATCGGCTCTCCGCACAGGGTGTCACCGCCACCGGACAGCTGCTGACCAGCGTCGGCGACCACGCCACGGCGGGCCGCGTTCTGGCCGAGCATGCCGATCGGGTCCAGGCCCGGGCCATCGTCCTAGGCCGGTCGGCGCACGGCCCAGTGGCCCAGCTCGTCGAGGGGAGCTTCACCACGGCTGTCACCCGGTCCGCTCATTGCACGGTCGTCGTGCTCGAGCCAGGACGGGCACCGCGGCCGCTCAGCGAGGCAGTATTGGACGACGCTCACCGCGAGATCGCCTAGGAGTACAGCCACACTGCAGAGTCCTTTGGCGGTTAGCCGCGGTAGGCCTCGAGCAGGCGGAGCCAGACCTCGCTGATCGTGGGGAAGCACGGCACGGCGTGCCAGAGCCGACCGATCGGCACCTCGGCGGCGACCGCGACGGTGGCCGAATGCAGTAGCTCGGACACGCCCTGCCCAACGAACGTGACGCCGAGCAGGCGCTCATCGTCGAGGTCGACGATCATGCGCGCCCGGCCCTGGTAGGTGTCGGCATACAGCAGTGCGCCGATGACCGCTTGCCCGAGATCGACGTCGACGACCTGTGTGCGACGACCCTCTCGTGCGGCTTGCTCGGCGGACAGGCCGACCGTTCCGACCTCCGGATCGGTGAAGATAACCTGCGGGACGGCGCGGTGGTCGGCAGTAGTGGCATGGGTGCCCCACGGCGCGGTGTCCAGCGGCCGGCCGGCGGCGCGCAGGCCGATCGCGTTACCCACGATCCGCGCCTGGTACTTGCCTTGGTGCGTGAGCAGGGCGCGATGGTTGACATCACCCACTGCGTAGAGCCAGTCGTCCTCTACGCCGCGCACTCGACAGGTGTCGTCGACGTCCAGCCAGGATCCGGGGATGAGGCCCGCTGTGTCGAGGCCGACATCGCCGGTGTTGGGTTCACGGCCAACCGCGACCAACACCTCATCGGCCTCGAGTTCGCTGCCGTCATCCAAGATCAGTGTCACCGGGCCCACGCGACCCGGGCGACGAAGTTCGGTGACGGTCACGCCGGTGCGTACCTCGACGCCTGCTTCCTTGAGGGCGAGGGCGACCATCTCCCCGGCGAAGGGCTCGAAGCGGGCCAGCAACCCGGGTTCGCGGGACAGCAGAGTGATCGCCGAGCCCAAGCCGTTCCAGGCTGT
>JBKPQM010000081.1:0-14499 GCA_046734095.1 Actinomycetota bacterium
GAGACCGGAGCCGGAGTCACGATCGCCGCGATCCGGGTGCCGCGATCCGAGGCGAGCGCGTTCGGCATCGTCGATGCCAGCCTGGACGGAAACGTCGTCGACTTCGTCGAGAAGCCCAGGGATCCGCCCGGACTGCCGGACAGTCCGGACGAGAGCTTCGCCTCGATGGGCAACTACGTCTTCACCACCGAGGCGCTGCTCGAGGTGTTGAAGATCGACGCCGAGGATGACAACTCGGTGCACGACATGGGCGGCAGCATCATGCCGCTGATGGTGAAACAGGGCAGCGCCTACGTTTACGACTTCTCAGAGAACGACGTCCCTGGCGCCGAGGAGCGTGACCGCGGGTACTGGCGGGACGTGGGCACCCTCGACGCCTATTACGACGCCCACATGGATCTCGTCGCCGTCCATCCGATCTTCAACCTGTACAACCAGCTCTGGCCTATCTTCACGAACCCGCCGCAGCAGCCGCCCGCGAAGTTCGTCGAGGGCGGCATCGCCCAGGAATCCGTCGTCAGCCCGGGCACGATCGTTGCCGGGGCCACGGTGCGCAATAGCGTGATCTCGCCGAACGTCCGGCTGCACGCCGGTGCCTACGTCGAAGCGTCCGTGATCATGGACAACGTCCAGATCGGGCGCGGCGCCGTCATCCGGCGAGCAATCCTCGACAAGAACGTCGTGGTGCCCGATGGCGCCCACATCGGCGTCGACCCGGAACTCGACAACGCGCGCTACAAGGTCACTGACAGCGGAATCGTGGTACTCGGCAAGAGCCAGCTCGCCCTGCCATGAGTACACCTTGAGTGTGGGCTGGGACGAGGGTCTGGACTGGCCCGGCCTGCCGCCACTGGATCGTGATCGCACGGCGGACGCCTGCGTCGTGGGCCTCGGTGCGTCCGGCCTGACGGCGGTCGAGGAGCTGACCGACCGCGGGCTGTCGGTCATCGGAGTGGACGCCGGCCGGGTGGCGTCCGGGGCGGCCGGCCGTAACGGCGGATTGCTGCTCGGCGGCGGCGCGCCGTTCTTGCACGACGCGATCGCGCGGTGGGGCGCGGATGCGGCGCTGGACCTGTACCGAGCCACACTGCGCGAGTTGGACCGCATGCCCGATACGGTCGTGCGACGGGTGGGATCGATCCGACTGGCCGGGCTCCCCGGTGCTCCGGACGACGCGGAGCTGGCCGACTGCGCGCGGCAGGCAAGCGCCCTGCGCGACCACGGGTTTGCCGTCGAGGAGTACGACGAAGAGCTGGGGCGGGGGCTGTTCCTGCCGGACGACGCCGCGACCAATCCGGCGCGGCGCGCACTCACGATGGCGGACGCGCTGCGGACGCGTGCGTCACTGCACGAGAACACCCACGTGTCCACAGTGGACAGCAAACGCGTCACCACCGACCGCGGCGTGATCAGCGCCGGGCTGGTGATCGTCGCCGTTGACGGCCGGCTGGAGACGCTGGTGCCGGAGCTGGCCGGCCGGGTCCGTACAGCACGGCTGCAGATGCTGGCGACGGCGCCGGTGCCACCCCGACTGCCGTGCCCGGTGTACGGCCGCTGGGGCTACGACTACGCACAGCAGGCTGCGGACGGGCGACTCTACGTCGGGGGTGGGCGCGACCAGTATGCCCACGACGAGTGGACGCTCGAGGCGGTGCCCACCGCGCCGGTGCAGGCGTGGATCGAGACGGTGGCGGCGCGGATGGCCGGCGGCCCGATCGGGGTCACCCACCGCTGGGCGGCGTCGGTCGGCTATACGCAGGACGAGCGTCCGCTGTGCGTCGAGACGGCACCGGGCGTGATTGTCATCGGCGGGTACAACGGCACAGGCAACCTGGTCGGTCCCGCCACGGCCCGGGCTGCGGTGGCTCTCGCCCTGGACGGCCGGCCGCCGCCAGCTTGGATCGATCGAACAGGTGTACGATGACTGGATGGCTGGGGCACTCCAGGGCTCGCTGCTCGATGTCGCCGACGAGATCGCGATCGGCGGCCTCGGCGCAGCCGTCCAGCGCGCCCAGCTGAGTCACGGCGCGTGGGTGGATCTGCGCCGCGACTGGATCGGCGGGGCGGACGTGCTGTTCGAGCGACTGCTACGGGCCGTACCGTGGCGGGCCGAGCGCCGCCCGATGTACGAGCGCGTGGTCGACGTGCCCCGCCTGCTCTGCTTCTACGGCGAGGACGATTCCCTGCCCGACCCGGCGCTGGATACCGCCAAGCACGCCCTGGACGAGCACTACGGCGCCGAGCTGGGCGAGCCGTTCCGGACGGCCGGGCTGTGCCTGTACCGCGACGGCGCCGACAGCGTGGCGTGGCACGGCGACCGGATCGGCCGCGGCGCCACGCACGACACGATGGTGGCCATCGTCTCACTTGGTTCACCGCGGGCGTTGCGGCTGCGCCCCCGCGGTGGTGGCGCGCCGAGCCTGCGCTTCGACGTCGGCCACGGCGACCTGCTCGTGATGGGCGGCAGTTGCCAGCGCACCTGGGAGCACGCAATACCCAAGACGACGCGCGATGTCGGCCCGCGGATCAGCGTCCAGTTCCGTCCCCGCGGCGTGGGCTAATGCTCGACTTTGCCCCCGGAGAGCTCGCTCGCGGGCCGTGTCAGCGTGTCGCCGAGGGGCAAAGTCGAACGTGAGTGCCGGCCTGGACAATAGAGTTCGTGACCGAGCTCGCTGACGCCCTGCATCGCGTCGGCGTGAGTGAGGTCGATGTCTCGCCACGGCGCCGAGCCGAGTATTCCTCGGACGCCTCCAACTACCGCGTCGTGCCGGCCGCCGTCGCTTTTCCCCGCCACGCCGACGAGGTCGCGGCCGCGCTGTCCGTGTGCCGCTCGCTGGGTGTCCCGCTCACGGCACGCGGCGCCGGCACCTCCATCGCCGGCAACGCGATCGGCGCCGGCCTGGTGCTGGACTTCTCCCGCCACCTGAACAAAATCGTCTCGATCGACCCCGAGGCGCGCACCGCCGTAGTCGAGCCCGGCGCGATCCTCGACGACATCACCGCGGCGGCGGCTCCCCACGGGTTGCGGTTCGGCCCGGATCCGTCCACGCACGCCCGCGCGACAGTTGGGGGGTCGCTGGGCAACAACGCGTGCGGATCCCGGGCGCTGGCGTACGGACGGACCGCCGATAACGTTGTCGCGCTCGACGGCATGGCCGGCAACGGCTCCGGGCTCAAGCACCTACCGTCCACAGTGGACGATCTCGTTCGCTCGCGACTGGCCCTGATCCGCACCGAGTTCGGGCGCTTCACCCGGCAGGTGTCCGGCTACTCCCTCGAGCATCTGCTCCCGGAGAACGGCGCCGATCTGGCCAAGTTCCTGGTCGGCAGCGAGGGCACGCTGGGCGTGATCACCGAGGCGACGGTGCGTCTCGTCACTGCCCCGGCGCGGACGGCGCTCGCAGTGCTGGGCTTCGCCGATATTGCTACTGCGGCCGACGCGGTGCCCGCGCTGCTGCCCCACCGCCCGGTCGCCCTGGAGGGGCTGGACGCGCGCCTCGTCGAGGTGGTGCGCGTCGGGCGCGGCAACGTCCCCGACCTGCCCCGCGGCGGCGGGTGGATCTTCGCCGAGACGGCGGGGGGCAGCGCCGAAGAGGCCGTGGCGGCGGCGCGCAAGCTCATCGCCGACGCCGGCGGCCTCGATTCCTCGGTGGTCACCGGCCCGGCGGCTCGCGCGTTGTGGCGCATTCGCGAGGACGGAGCCGGCTTGGCGGGACGCACGCCGGCGGGCGTGCCCGCCTGGCCGGGCTGGGAGGACGCCGCAGTGCCGCCCTCCGTGTTGGGTCCGTATCTGCGGGACTTCGAGTCGCTGATGCGTCAGTACGGGCTGGACGGTCTGGGCTACGGGCACTTCGGCGACGGCTGCGTGCACATACGCATCGACTTCCCGCTGGCGTCGCGGCCGAACGTCCTGCGCGAGTTCGTCGTCGACGCGGCGCGACTCGTCGGACGGTATGGCGGCTCGATGTCGGGCGAACACGGCGACGGGCGAGCGCGCGGGGAGCTGCTGCCGTACATGTACTCGCCGGCGGCAATCGAGACGTTCGCCACGGTCAAGAGCGCGTTCGATCCGGACGACGTACTCAATCCGGGGGTGCTCGTGCGGCCGGCACAGCTCGACGCCGACCTGCGCGTGCCGGCGGCGCGCTCGCTGGACCGCGGCCTCGGCTTCTCGTACCCGCACGATGGTGGTGATCTCAGTACGGCTGTACATCGCTGCGTCGGGGTGGGCAAATGCCGGGCCGACACCGGCGGCGTGATGTGCCCGTCCTATCTGGCGACTCGCGACGAGAAGGATTCAACGCGCGCCCGGGCGCGTGTGCTGCAGGAGGTGGCCAACGGCTCGCTCATCCACGGCTGGGCAGCGAAGGAGGTCGAGGAGTCGCTCGACTTGTGCCTGTCCTGCAAGGGGTGTGCCAGCGACTGCCCGGCCGGCATCGACATGGCCACGTACAAGGCCGAGGTGCTGTATCAGCGCTATCGCCGCCGCCCGCGGCCACCCGCGCACTACGCGCTCGGATGGTTGCCGCGGTGGGCCCGGTTCGCCTCGCACGCACCGCGGATCGCGAATGCGACGCTGCACCGTCGCCGGCCGGCCGCGATCGCCAAGCGGCTCGGCGGCATCGACCCGCGCCGTCCGCTGCCCGATTTCGCGCCGCAGACTTTCCGAGCCTGGTTCGCGGATCGCCCGCCGGCGGCTGGACGCCCCCTCCTGCTGTGGGTCGACACTTTCACCGACCACTTCACGCCGTCCGTTGGACAGGCTGCTGTACGAGTGCTGGAGCGCGCGGGCTATTCGGTTCGGATCACCCACAAATCGGTGTGCTGCGGGCTCACCTGGATCTCGACCGGCCAGCTCGACGGTGCCCGGCGGCAACTGCGACGTTCGCTCGACGCGCTCGAGCAGTTCGACGGCCTGCCGATCGTGGGCTTGGAGCCCTCCTGTACAGCCGTGCTGCGTTCTGATGCTGCCGAGTTGCTTCCCGACGACCCGCGGATCGCGCGGATCAAGGCGGCGACGAGGACGCTCGCCGAGCAATTGCGCTCAACCGAAGGATGGAAGCCGCCGCGGCTCGACGGTGTCCACGGCGTAGCCCAGCCGCATTGCCACCAACACGCCGTCCTGGGCTGGGCGGCCGACGCGACGCTGCTCGCCGACGCCGGCACCGACATCACAGCTGTTGGCGGATGTTGCGGGCTGGCCGGCAACTTCGGCGTCGAGCGGGGTCACTACGACGTGTCGGTGGCCGTGGCCGAAGCCGCCTTACTTCCGGCGGTCCGGGCTGCATCGTCCGGCTCGGTCGTCGTCGCGGACGGATTCTCGTGCCGGACCCAGCTCGACCAGTTGGCCGGCCGCCGCGCGATCCATCTGGCCGAACTACTCGACAGGGAGTCCTGATGCCCGGTTTCGTTCCGCCGCCTTACCCGTACGAACGGCTCGGCGAGGTGATCGCGATCGCCGACCAGCACGAGGGTGGCGCAGTCGATCTCTCGATCGGCACGCCGTGCGACTCACCACCGGCCGAGGTGATCGCGGCATTGTCCACTGTCAACGCCGCTCGTACCTACCCGCCGTCGATCGGCACCAAGGCGATCCGCGAGGCGGCGGCGCGGTGGATCAACCGGCGCTTCGGCGTCACCGTCGACCCGGCCACCGAGCTCGCGGCGTGCGTCGGCACGAAGGAGTTCGTCGCGTCGGTGCCGCAGTATCTGAAGCTGCGCGAGCCCTCCCGCGACACCGTGCTGTATCCGGCGATCAGCTACCCGACTTATGAGATGGGCGCGATCCTCGCCGGATGTCGCCCGGTGCCGTATCGAACGCTGGAGGACATCCGCCCGGAAGATGCGGATCGGGCGCTGTGCATATGGACGAACTCGCCGGCCAACCCGACCGGCGAGCTTCTCGACCTCGACGTCGCCGCGCACTGGGGACGGACCCGGGACGTTCCGGTGCTCTCGGACGAGTGCTACGCCGAGTTCGTCTGGCAGGGCGATCGTTCGACGATCCTGCGGGACGGGACGGCCGGCGTCCTGGCTGTGCACTCGCTGTCCAAGCGAGACAACTTCGCCGGTGCCCGCATCGGGTTCTATGCCGGCGATGCCGGCCTCGTGCACTACCTGCGCGAAGTCCGCAAGCACGCCGGGCTGATGCCGCCCGGGCCGGTCCAATCCGCCGCCGTCATCGCGCTCGACGACGACGAGCACGTCGAGGCGCAGCGGGCCCGTTACCTGGCTCGCCTCCACCGACTGCAGCAGGTGCTCAAAGCCATCGGCTACGACGCGCCGCTGCCGGCCGGAGCGTTCTACTTGTGGGTGCCGGCGCCCGGCGGCGACGCCTGGGCCGCGGCCCGCGACATCGCCGCCAAGGCGGGCATCGTCGTCTCGCCGGGCGAGTTCTACGGGGCCCGGTCGGCCGGATTCTTCCGGGTGGCTGCAGTCGCACCCGACGACCGCATCGAGCTGGCGGCGGGCCGGGTCAGCGCCTGAGCCGGGTCCGATGCCGGGCCGTCCACGGCGTGATCAAGAGGGCGAAGTGGTCGCTCCGCGTAGCCACTTCAGCCTCTTGATCACCTACGGAAAGGAAGGGCGCAAACGGGCGGACGCACGGACGGTGAGCCGATGCCTCAGCCGAACTCGACGCCCTGGGCAAGGGGCAGCTCGGTCGAGTAGTTGACCGTGTTGGTGGCCCGGCGCATGTACGACTTCCACGCGTCCGATCCCGACTCGCGCCCGCCGCCGGTCTCCTTCTCACCGCCGAACGCCCCGCCGATCTCGGCGCCCGACGGACCGATATTGACGTTGGCGATGCCGCAGTCGGAGCCCGCAGCGGACATGAACTGCTCGGCCTCGCGCACGTTGAGCGTGAAGATCGACGAGGACAGGCCCTGCGGGACGTCGTTGTGCAGGGCCAGCGCTTCGTCGAACTCGTCGTAGGTGAGGACGTACAGGATCGGCGCGAACGTCTCGGTGCGCACGATGTCGGTCTGCGCCGGCATCCGCACCAGCGCCGGGGCCACGTAGTAGGCGTGCGCGGCCTCGTCCGCCGATACGCGTGAGCCCCCGACGATGAGCTCACCGCCGTCGGCGGCCGCCTTGTCCAGGGCCGTCGTGAACCCTTCGTAGGCGGCCCGGTCGATCAGCGGCCCGACCAGGGTGCCCTCGGCCAGTGGCGATCCGATCGGCAGCGTCTGGTAGGCCGCGCGCAACTGCGAGACCAGTTCGTCGGCGATCGACGAGTGGACGATCACCCGGCGCAACGTGGTGCAGCGCTGGCCGGCCGTGCCGGCGGCCGAGAAGACGATGCCGCGCACGGTGAGATCGAGGTCGGCCGACGGCGCGACGATCGCCGCGTTGTTGCCACCCAGCTCGAGTAGCAGCCGTCCGAACCGGCCGGCTACTCGCGGCGCTATGGCCCGTCCCATCCGCGTGGAGCCGGTTGCGCTGATGAGCGCGACCCGCGAGTCGTCAACGAGCGCCTCACCTACCGGAGCACCGCCCAGCACGACCGCGGAAACGCCCTCGGGGGCGCCTGCCCGGCGGGCCGCCTCGGCGACCAGCGCCTGGCAGGCCAGCGCCGTCAGCAGCGTCTTCTCCGACGGCTTCCACACCACCGGATCGCCGCACACGAAGGCCAGCGCGGCGTTCCACGACCACACGGCGACCGGGAAGTTGAACGCGCTGATGACGCCCACTACGCCGAGCGGGTGCCACTGCTCCATCATCTGGTGGCCCGGACGCTCGGAAGCGATAGTCAGCCCGAACAGCTGCCGCGAGAGGCCCACCGCGAGATCGCAGATGTCGATCATCTCCTGGACCTCGCCCAGCCCCTCGGTGCGGATCTTGCCCGCTTCGATGGACACGAGCGCGCCGAGATCGTCCTTGTGCTGGCGCAGCAATTCGCCGAGCTCGCGGACGAAGGCGCCGCGGACCGGCGCGGGCACGGTGCGCCAGCTCCGGAACGCCTCGTGCGCGCGTCCGACGATCTCGGTGACCTCTGCGGCGGAATGCGAGCGCAACCGGGCGATCTCGCCACCGGTAATGGGGGAATGGACGGCCAGATCGCCGTCGTCCGGCAGCTGGTCGACGCCTAGGCGGCGCAGGATCGAGGCGGTCTCGACGATCAGGCCGTCGTGCGTGGGAAGGGACATGATCACACCTGTCCTAGTTCGGCGAACCGGGCGCCGTTGCTGGTCTCGAGCAGCGCCTGGAACGGGATGTCTTCCTGCTGGATGAAACCGGCGGCCGGCAGACGGCGTGCGGCGACCAGCTCGACGACGGCCGCGGCCGAAGCAGCCGTCGTCCACGAAATGGCCCGCCAGAGCCGGCCGTTGATGCGCAGCGGCTGGTAGGCGCGCACGTATTGCTTACGGGTGAGCTGTCCGGGCGCGGTATCACCGACGCCGGTCGCCTTGCCCTCGACGGCGGCGTGCAGGTACACCACGTCATCGTCGACGGGCGGCTTGGCGTTAACCAGGATCTCGCCGGCCAGCTCGCGACGGTCGCGCAACCCCAGCTCGTCGAAGAAGAATCGCATCAGCTCGAAGTGGCCCGGATAGCGCATCGTCTTGTAATCCAGTCGCTGCACGCGTCCCTCGAACGTCTCGCACATCGTGCCGAGCCCTCCTGAGGTGAGCGCGGCCTCGAGCTCGACGCCGCCGATCACAACCCGTTCCACCTCGGTCATGGCCGGCACCATCTGCCGAACCCCGCCGCGCAGCACCTCGCAGTCGTTCAGGTACTCGTTCACGACGCCCTCGGATGACCAGTTGAACGCGTAGCCGAGCAGGCCGGCCGGATGGCGGGGCAGCGCGCCGACCTTGAGCTCGATGCTGCGGATCTCGTCGAAGTGCTTGGCGAGCGCCGCTCCGGCGATGCCGATCAGGCCGGGTGCGAGGCCGCACTGCGGCGCGAAGACGAGATCGTCGTTCTTCGCGGCAAGCTCCTTGACCAGGTTGGTCGTGGGGACGTCCTCGGTGAGGTCGAAGTAGTGCACTCCGGTCTCGTGGGCCGCCTCGGCGACGCCGAGGTTGAGGTGATAGGGCATGCATGACACGACGGCGTCGGAGCCCTTGAGTGCGGCCCGCAGAGCGTCGGCGTCGCGCACATCGAGCACGCCCGTCTCGAACGGCAGGCCGGTGCGGTCGCGGGCGTCGAACGCCTTGACGATGAACCCCGACTCCATCAGCAAGGTGGCGACCAGCTCGCCAACCTTGCCGAGGCCTATTACCCGGATCGAGCTGATCATGTTTCGCCCCCTAGCTGCGTTGATGGGTTTCTCTAGTATGCCGTAAGTTCTTCTTATGGCTAGCAGCAGCCCGCTGGACGTCGACCGGCTGCTTCTGCTGCGCGAAGTCGCCCTGCGCGGAACCATTGCCTCCGCGGCGCGCTCGGTAGGGCTTACCCCGTCGGCGGTGTCGCAACAACTGTCCGTGCTCGAGCGCGAGGCCGGCTGCGCCCTGCTCGACCGATCTCCCCGCGGCGTCGCGCTCACGGGCGCAGGCCACGCCCTGGCCGAGCGGGCGGGCACGATCGTCGACGTCCTGGCCTCGGCCCGGGCCGACCTCGACCGGATAGCCGGCTCGGTGAGCGGGCCGGTCGCGGTCGCCGCCGTGGCGAGTGCCGCCGCCACTCTCGTGTCGGACGGCGTGTTGACGCTGCGGGCCGAGCAACCTGACATCGAGGTCTCGGTGCTGGTCGCCGAGCCGGTCGCCGCCGTTGAGTTGCTACTCGCCGGCGATGCGGACATCGCAGTCGTCGACGAATACGACTACGTTCCGCTCGCGCTGCCTGACCACCTCGACGTCCGCGAGCTGCGGGCCGAGCCTCTCGTCGCGGTGGCCGCGCCGGGCCGCTTGCCGAAGCGGCCGACGCTGGCCTCGCTGGCCGACGCCGACTGGGTGATGCCGCCGGACGTGGCTGCGTGCGGGCACGCGGTGCGTTCGGCGTGCCGAGCCGAGGGCTTCGAGCCCCGGGTTCGCTGGGAGACCGACGATCTGCTGTTGCTGGTGCGCGCGGTTGCGGCCGGACACGGCGTCAGCGTGCTGCCGCGCCTCGCCGTCTTCGGCGAGATTGCTGACGTGCAGGTGCGCCCACTGCGGTCGCCCGCGCTGCATCGGCGGATCAGCGCGGTGACCCGATCGCGCGCGTCCGCCCGTCCGGTAGTGCAGGCCGTGCTCAATGCGTTTGCTGCGGTTCGCGAGGATTGATGCGTGATCGAGATCCGACGAATCGGCCCGGACGACTGGAAGCAGCTGCGAGCGACCCGGCTCGCTGCGCTGCAGGACTCGCCGGAGGCGTTCGAGTCGACGTATGAGGGTTCGGTCGGCATCGACGAGGACGAGTGGCGGCGCCGGGCCGAACGCGCTGTGTTCCTTGCCTTCGACGGCCCTGAGCCCGTGGGCCTGGCGATCGGCTTCGCCGACGAAGACACGCGTCCCGGCTCGCGGGACCTGGTGTCGATGTGGGTGGCGCCAGCGGTGCGGGGACGGGGCGTCGCCGGGCAGCTGATCGAGGCCGTCGCCGAGTGGGCCCGGGCCGACGGCACGCAGGAGCTGCATCTGTGGGTGGTAGTGGGCAACTCGTCGGCCCGCGCCGCCTACGACCGGGCCGGGTTCGTCGCCACCGGCGAACAGCAGCCGGTGAAGGGCCTCGGCCAGCGAGTGGAGGAGCGGATGGTGCTCACCCTCACCCGGTGAGTGTCCCGGTCAGAGTTTGACGGCGGTGAGCAGGCCGTCGCCGACTGGCAGCATCGCCGAGACGAGGCGCGGGTCATCTCGTACTGCCTTGCCCATCTCGCGAATCGAGACGGTGTCAGTGTCGCGCGCGTTGCGGTCGGCTACCCGGTTGTGCCACAGCGCATTGTCGAACGCGACGATGCCGCCCGGGCGCAGCAGCCGAACGGCCTGCTCGTGATAGGCGGTGTAGGAGGCCTTGTCGGCGTCGACGAACACCAGATCGTATGCGCCATCGGTGAGCCGGGGCAGCACCTCGCCGGCCGAGCCGTTGATCGTGCGGTAGCGGCTATTGGCGATTCCCGCTTCGCGGAACGCCTCGCGGGCCGCCCGCTGGTGCTCGGACTCGACGTCGACCGTCGTCAGCACCCCCTCCGGGCGCATGCCGCGCAGCAGCCACAGCCCGGACACCCCGGCCCCCGTGCCGACCTCAACGACCGCCCGAGCGGCGATCGCGGCGGCGAGCAGCCGCAGCGTTGCGCCGGACGCCGGGCCGATCGGTACGCAGCCCAGCTCGGCTGCTCGAGCGCGGGCGGTCGTGAGAATCTCGTCTTCGGGAAGGAATGACTCGGCGTAGGCCAGGCTCTGCTCGCCCAGCATCGCTTCCACCATCACCGGACCGTCGGTTCGTGTCTCTCGGCTGCGCCGCGAAGGGGCGCAGCCTGCGAGCCACTCCACGCCTTCGGCGCGGTCCGCGTGGCGGCCGGCGGAATCGCAGCGCTTGCGCTCATCATGCAGGCAGGGTAGTCGCCGCTGGAGGACCTCGATCAAGTCCGCACGTCCTGCTTCATCGTGTCGATGATCAACGCCAGGTCGTCCTCGGTGGTCAGCGGATTGACGATCGCGAAGCGGGTGCACGGCTGGCCGTGGTGGCGGGTAGGCGTGACGAACGCGGTTTGCTCCTCGAGCAGGCGGGCACTCCATCGGGCGTAGTCGTCAGCCGTCCAGCCGTCCCGCGCGAAGATCAGCACGCTCAGGTCGGGCTCCACGAGCAAGGACAGGTGATCCGCCTTGCGGATGAGCGCCGCGCCGGCCCGGGCCACGGTCAGCGTCTGCTCGACGGCCGCGCGATAGGCGGCCGTGCCGTGCACCGCCAGCGAGAACCAGAGCGGCAGGCCACGGGCGCGGCGGGTCAGGTGGATCGCGAAGTCGGACGGGTTCCACTCGCCGTGCACGGTGACCGGGTCGAGGTACCCCGCGTGCTGCGTGTGCGCGGCCCGGCCCAGCACCGGGTCGCGGTAGATCAGCGCGCACGAGTCGAACGGCGCGAACAGCCACTTGTGCGGATCGACGATGAACGAGTCGGCCTGCTCGATGCCGTCGAACAACCGACGGACACTTGGTGCGACCAGGCCGGCCCCGCCGTACGCCCCGTCGACGTGCAGCCACCAGCCGTGGTCGCGGGCGACCGACCCGATGCCGGCGATGTCGTCGACGACGCCGGCGTTCGTCGTGCCGGCGGTGGCCACCACGGCGAAGATGCCGTCGCGGATGTGCACGGGCAACGCGTCGGCCACCGAGCGCAGGGCAACGCCGGTCATCCGGTCCCGCTCATCGCCGGGTACCTCGATGATGTCGACGTCCATGACGACCCGCAGCGCATGCTTGACCGACGAATGCGTCTCCTCCGTGACGCACACCGCCCACCGTTCCGGACGGGTGCCCCGGCGCTCCAACGCCGCCTCGCGGGCGGCGACGAGCGCGGACAGGTTGCCGATCGTGCCCCCCTGCACGAACGCACCGCCCGCCTCGTCCGGCAGTCCGGCCAGGTCCGCGAGCCACCGCAGCGCCTGGTTCTCCGCGTACACAGCGCCGGAACCCTCGAGCCACGATCCGGGGTAGACGCTGGACGCGCCGACGAGCATGTCGAAGGCCGAGGCCGCTTTCGTCGGCGCACTGGGGATGAATGACAGGTAGCGCGGATGGTCGACGGACAGGCACGCCGGCGCGAGCACTTCGGCCCACAGCCGCAGCGCTTCGGCACCGCCCATGCCGTGCTCGGCGATCGTGGTGCCGGCCAGGGCCTCGAGCGCGTCCGGCGTGAGCGGCCGGTCGAGCGGCGCGTTCATTCCCAGGCGGTCGAGGCAGTAGTCGGCGAGTGCGTGTGCGAGGACGTCGTCGTCAGGCGTGTAGCGATGCACGCCGTCAGGGTAGGAGTTGCGCTACCCGAGTGGCATCAAACCCCACCGAAGCCGCCATCGCGGTAGGCCCCGCGATTGTGCAGGGCGTTCAACTGCGTGTCCTGTTCGGTGCGCGCTGCCCGGTCCAGGTCGTGCTGGTGAGTCGAGTCCAGGCCGCTTCGGGCCCGGAGTACCCAGCTGCAGGCCAGCCCGAGAACGCCGATGGCGATCACGCCGGCGATGATCCAGAGGACCACAGCGGACACCTCCCCGGTACACAACTGACGGCCAGCTTTGTCCCGAAGTCTGACATACGACGGCCGGGAACGTAAGTGAACGCTGAGGCGTTTATTCCGAACGCAAGGGGTGCTGGTTGGCTTGGTGGTGCACAATCAGTACCGCCCAACGAGGTGAGGGCTAGTGACAGACACTGCCACGTGGGTACCGCCCACCTGGGACGAAGTCGTGCGCGAGCATGCCGACCGCGTCTATCGGCTTGCCTACCGTCTTTCCGGCAACCGAGCCGACGCCGAGGACCTCACCCAGGAAACATTCGTCCGCGTGTTCAAGTCGCTGGCCGAGTACACCCCAGGCACGTTCGAGGGCTGGCTGCACCGCATCACCACGAACCTCTTTCTCGACATGGTCCGCCGTCGGCAGCGGATTCGCTTCGACGCGCTGCCCGACGACGCCGGCGACCGGCTCGCCTCCAACACCGCGAGCCCGGAGCAGGCCTTCGCCGAGGCGCACCTCGACCCCGAGGTCCAGCAGGCGCTCGACGCCCTGCCGGCTGATTTCCGGGCGGCCGTCGTGTTGTGCGACCTGGAAGGTCTGTCGTACGAAGAGATCGCCGCGACGCTCGGCATCAAGGTCGGCACGGTGCGCTCACGCATCCACCGCGGCCGGGTGCTGCTGCGCGAGGCGCTAGCCCACCGCGCGCCGGGGGTACGCCCGGCCGAACCCGGTGTCGTCCCAGCCTCCGCTGTGCGCGCGGCCCAAGCCGGTGTGCGCTCCTCCGAACCCGACGTCGCAGTCGTTGAGGGCGCCACACGATGAATCTGCCCAGCTTTCCCGCGCAGCACCTCAGCGACGAGGCGGTTGCCGCGTTCGCTGACGGTGCGCTCGGTAACGGCGCCCGCGGCCGAGCGGCCCGGCACATCGCGCAATGCGCGGAATGTGCACATGCGGTCGCCGTCCAACGGGAAGCCGTCTGGGCATTGCGGGCCGCGCCGGCGCCCAGCCTGCCCGGTGGCCTGCTGGACCGGCTGCGCGCCGTCCCCTCGACGACGCCGCTGAACGGACCGCCGATCGCGGTCGACAGCGACGGCTCCACGGTCTTTCCCGCGTTCGGTTCCGCCGCGCTCGTCGAGCCTGAGCCGCCCGCGCCCGAGCAGCAGGCGCATGCCACCGGGCGACGGATTCGCCCCTACGGCCTGCTTACGGCTGCCGCCGCGGTCGTGGCCCTCGGCGCGGTCGGCGGCACGGTCGCCGTCACCAGCGACGCCGGGCCCAGCACCCCCGCGCCCAACGGGCCGGTTCGGATGCAGCCGGCGGGCAGCACGACGGCCAACCTGTTCGTCCAGCCCGCGCTCAGTCCGGCGCTGCTCTTCCGGCAGGAGCGCTGATCCCGGCAGTCGGTGCGGTTGGCC
>JBKPQM010000082.1:0-8069 GCA_046734095.1 Actinomycetota bacterium
AGCCACGCCATGGAGTCGGGCCCGGACTCGTCCGGAGGCGCAGCGGCAGGCAGCACCTGCGGCATGGGGGCGGTCGGCGGACCCGGCGGCGGTGGCCCCACCTGCTCGTCGCTGACCGACGGGCCCGGCGCGAGCACGGGCGGCTGCGGTACCGGTGCCGGCGGGCGGGCCGGAGCGGAGGTCGGGCCGTTCGGGGGCACGGTCGGTGCCTGCGACTGGGCGGGCCGGCTGGGCGTATTTGCTGGGCCGAGCCGGGCGGTCTGCGATACGTCAGTCACCGCCACCCGGATGGTCGCGGCCAACGTCACGCCTGCAGACAGGGGCGCTTCGTCGACACCCGCAATCTCGCCGGCCCGCAACTGCACGGCGGATGCGTTCGCCGGAAGCGGGTACTCGCGCCAGGTGGCCACTCCCGCTGCGGTCACGTGGGATTCCTGGCCGTCGACGGTGATGATCGCATCGGCCGCGCCCCGCACCACCACCAAACGGTCATCGCCCGACACGCGCACCAAGGCGAAACCGCGCACGGCTCGAAGCCCCCGCTGCAGTACCACGTCGAGGATCTCGTCGATGTCGGCGGCCGCGCGGAGCAGCGACCATGCCTCGAGCACGACGGCGTCCGTAGGGTCGATGTCCACCAGGAGCCAGCCGGCGTCCGCGCCGACAGCAACCCAGGTTCCAGGCGTGTACGCGGCGCGGGCGGACATGATCCTCAGAATCCGCCCACGCCCCGGCCACGCGGCATGGTGTCGTCGTTAATGCCCGGAGCAAAGACCTCAGTCATGCTGCCGGCGAAATCGACCACCAGAACGGTGATGTTGTCGTGCCCGCCGGCTTCTACCGCGCTCTCGACCAGGGCATTGGCTGCCTCCTGGGCTACCGTCTCACGGTGCAGGATCTGCGCGATCTCGCCGTCGTCGAGCTCGCGGGGGAGCCCGTCGGAGCAGATGAGGAAACGCTCGCCGGCCATCGGTGGAAACACCCAGATGTCCGGGACGGGTGCCGGGTCGGTGCCGAGGGACCGGGTGACGACATTTCGGTCCGGGTGCGTCTTTGCTTCCTCGGGCGTGATGTATCCCGCCGAGATCAGCTCCTGTACCTCGGAGTGATCAATACTCACCTGGTGCAGCTCGCCATGTACGTAGTGGTAGACGCGTGAGTCTCCGACATTGAACACCGCCCAGTGCGCCGACCCGCCGGCTCGGACGATGCCCAGCCCCGCGAGCGTGGTGCCCATGCCCTTGCGGCTGTCGTGCCGCCGGCCGCTGTCGACGATGTGCTCGTTGGCCCGCGCGATCGCCTCGGCTATCTCCTCGGTGCGCAACTCGGGCTTCTCCGCCAGCTCCCGAAATTCTCCGACCGCCATCGCGCTGGCTACCTCGCCCGCAGCGTGGCCACCCATTCCGTCGGCCACGATGAAGACGCTCGGGGCCACGAGATAGCTGTCCTCATTGATCTCGCGGACGAGTCCCGGATCGGTCGCGGAGCCCCACTGAACCGACATCATCGGCGCGTCAACCCCAGCTCGTCACATCGGAGGAATGCGGCGCTGCGCAGTCTAAACCGCACGCCCGTGGTGCAGAGCTTCGGCGCGACGAGCTTTCGTTCAGCCGCCGGCAGTGGGCCCGTGCCCGCCGGGCCCGAAACCGTGTCCGCGGTCGCGCCGACGCAGATAGCGCTCGAACTCACGGGCAATGGCGTCGCCGGATGTGGCCCCCATGGCGCCGCGGTCGATCTCGTCGTCGCGCTGCTCGAGGTTGCGGATGTACTCCGTGACCTCGTCGTCCTCCGCCGCCATCTCGTCCACGAGCTTCTGCCACTCGTCCGCTTGCTGAGGCAGCTCGGCCAGCGGAACCGGCACGTCGAGCACCTCCTCGACGCTGTGCAGCAGCGCAAGTGTGGCCTTAGGGTTCGGCGGCTGGGAGACGTAGTGCGGCACGCCCGCCCAGAACGAGATCGCCGGGATGCCCGCTGCGACGCACGCGTCCTGCAAGACGCCGACGATGCCGGTCGGGCCCTCGTACTGAGAGCGCTCCAAACCGTATTTGTGTGCGGATGCGTTGTCGTAGGAGGTGCCGGTGACCTGGGTGGCCCGGGTGTGCGGCGTGTCCGAGAGCAGCGCGCCCAGCGTGACGACGATGCGCACGTCGAGCGCGCGCACCACTTCGAGGATCTCGTCGCAGAACGCGCGCCAGCGCATGTTGGGCTCGATTCCGCGCACCAGGACGAGATCGAATGCCGCCCCCGGTGGACGGCACACCGACATCCGGGTGGTCGGCCAGGACACGCGTCGGGTCACACCGTCCACCATGGACACCGTCGGGCGATTGACCTGGAAGTCGTAATACTCGTCCGGGTCGATCGCCATGAGCGGCTGGGCGTCCCAGATCAGCTCCAGATGCTCGATAGAACCGGTGGCGGCGTCGCCCGCGTCGTTCCAGCCCTCGAACGCGGCGACAAGCACCGCGTCAGTGAGCTCGGGCCAACCGTCTTCCTCGAGCTCGGCTCGGGGGCGCTTGTCGGCGAACTCCGTCATGCGATCAGCCTACGACCGTCGGCTATCTCCGCCGGATGTGTTTGTGCTCATCCGCGCCAATTGGCCGAAGCGATGAGCGCTCGCGCGAAGAGCCCGGCCCGCGCGCGCCGAAGGCGCTTGCGCTCGTGGCTGCGACCGGCGCGGAGGGTCGGAAGCAGACGCGAATCGGGCCGGAGCGGGTGGGTAGCCTTGGGCCATGCCTACGTCGTCCACATCCTTGTTGGCCGCGCTCCGGGAGCGCGTGGTTGTGGCCGACGGGGCGATGGGCACCATGTTGCAGGCAGCCGAGCTGACCGTGGACGACTTCCAGGGGCTCGAGGGCTGCAACGAGATCCTCAACGTGTCGCGCCCGGACGTCGTACGCGGCGTGCACGAGGCGTATTTCCGGGCCGGGTCGGACGCTGTCGAGACCAACACGTTCGGGGCCAACTGGGCGAACCTTGGCGAGTACGCCATCGTCGACCGCATCCGCGAGCTGGCCCGGGCGGGAGCGGCGCTGGCCCGCGAGGTCGCCGGCGGCTACCCCGGCCGGTGGGTGCTCGGGTCCGTCGGGCCCGGGACGAAGCTGCCAACGCTGGGCCACGTCCCCTACGCGACATTGCGCGACGCCTACCAGGAACAGGTCGCCGGCATGATCGAGGGCGGCGCCGACGCGATCATCGTCGAAACGTGCCAAGACCTGCTGCAGGCCAAGTCGGCGATTATCGGCGCCAAGCGCGCGATGCGCTCGCTCGGCACGACGGTGCCGCTGATCGCGCACGTCACCGTCGAGACCACGGGGACGATGCTGTTGGGGTCAGAGATCGGAGCCGCGCTGACGGCGCTCGAGCCGCTCGGCGTCGACCTGATCGGCCTGAACTGCGCCACCGGCCCGGCCGAGATGAGCGAGCACCTGCGCTACCTGTCGCGGAACTCGCCGCGCCCGCTGTCGGTGATGCCCAACGCCGGGCTGCCTGAGCTCGGCCCCAACGGCGCTACCTATCCGCTCACGCCGTCCGAGCTCGCGGCCGCTCTGTCACAGTTCGTGCGCGAGTTCGGGGCGGCACTCGTCGGCGGGTGCTGCGGAACGACGCCGGAGCACATCTCCGCCGTGGTTGCAGCCGTCGAGTCGGTCTCGCCGCCGCAGCGCAGTATCAAGCTCGAGCCCGCGGCGGCGTCGCTGTACCAGTCCGTGCCGTACCGGCAGGACGCCAGCGTGCTGATGATCGGCGAGCGCACGAACGCAAACGGCTCCAAGGCGTTCCGCGAGGCGATGCTGGCCGGCGACTACGGCACCTGCGTCGAGATCGCCCGTGGGCAGATCCGAGACGGTAGCCATCTGCTCGACGTGTGCGTCGACTATGTCGGCCGAGACGGCGCCGCCGACATGCGGGAAATTGCCGGCCGCTTCGCCACCGCGTCCACTCTCCCCATCGTGCTCGACTCGACCGAGCCGCCTGTGCTCGAAGCCGGCCTGGAGATGCTCGGGGGCCGTTCGCTCATCAACTCGGTCAACTTCGAGGATGGCGAGGGCCCGGAGAGCCGCTTCGCGCGGATCATGCCGATCGTGCGCGAGCACGGGGCTGCCGTCATCGCGCTCACGATCGACGAGGAGGGCCAGGCCCGCAGCGCCGAGAAGAAAGTGGCGGTGGCCGAGCGGCTCATCGGCACGCTTACCGGACAGTGGGGCATGTCCGAGAGCGACATCCTCGTCGACTGCTTGACCTTCACGCTCGGCACCGGGCAGGAGGAGAGCCGCCGCGACGGCATCGAGACCATCGAGGGAATCCGCGAGCTCAAGCGCCGGCACCCGGACGTGCAGACCACCCTCGGCCTATCGAACATCAGCTTCGGCCTCAACGCCGCCGCCCGGCAGGTGCTCAACTCGGTGTTCCTGCACGAGTGTGTCGAGGCCGGGCTCGACTCGGCGATCGTGCACGCATCCAAGATCTTGCCGATGTCGAAGATCCCGGACGAGCAGCGTGAAGTCGCCCTGGACCTCGTCTACGACCGGCGCCGCGACGGGTACGACCCGCTGCAGCGGTTTCTACAGCTCTTCGAGGGCGTGTCGGCCCAGTCCTCGGCTGCCTCGCGGGCCGAGGAGCTGGCCGCGCTACCCCTGGATGAGCGGCTGCAGCGGCGGATCATCGACGGCGAGCGCAACGGCCTGGAAGGCGACCTCGACGAGGCGATGACCACGCGCCCGCCCCTAGAGATCATTAACGAGACGCTGCTGGCCGGCATGAAAACGGTGGGCGACCTATTCGGCGCCGGCGAGATGCAGCTGCCGTTCGTGCTGCAGTCGGCCGAAGTGATGAAGACGGCCGTCGCCTACCTCGAGCCGCACATGGAGAAGACCGACTCGGCCGGCAAGGGCACGATCGTGCTCGCCACGGTCAAAGGCGATGTACACGACATCGGCAAGAACCTCGTCGACATCATCCTGTCCAACAACGGCTACACCGTGGTCAACATCGGCATCAAGCAGCCGATCAACGCCATCCTCGAAGCCGCCGATGAGCACGACGCCGACGCGATCGGCATGTCCGGGCTGCTCGTCAAGAGCACGGTGATCATGAAGGAGAACCTCGAGGAGATGAACTCCCGAGGCATCGCCGACAAGTACCCGGTGCTGCTCGGCGGCGCGGCGCTCACCCGCGGCTACGTCGAGGGCGATCTGTCCGATCTCTTCCGGGGCGACGTGCGCTACGCGCGCGACGCGTTCGAAGGGCTGCGCTTGATGGACGCCCTCATGGCGACGCGGCGTGGCGTGCCGACGGGCGTCGACGGACCGGCCGACGCGAAGCTGTCCGACGAGGAGGCGCGCAAGCTGGCCGAACGAAAGGCCCGCCGCGCTCGCTCGCTCAAGATCGCCGAGCAGCGCCGACTGGCCGAGCAGGCGCACCAACTTGAGCCACCGGCTCGGTCGGACGTTGCCACCGACAATCCGATCCCCACGCCACCGTTCTGGGGCGACCGCGTCGTCAAGGGCATCGCGCTTGCCGACTATGCAGCTTTGCTGGATGAACGAGCCACGTTCATGGGCCAGTGGGGCCTGCGCGGGGTCCGGGGCGGCAAAGGTCCGTCCTACGAGGAGCTCGTCGAGACCGACGGACGGCCCCGCCTGCGTTACTGGCTCGACCGGTTCCAGACCGAGGGCGTGCTGGAAGCAGCCGTCGTCTACGGCTACTTCCCGTGCGTTTCCAAAGGCGACGACCTGATCATTCTCAGCGAAGCCGGCGCGGAACGCACGAGGTTCACGTTCCCGCGGCAGCGGCATGAACGCCGGCTGTGCCTGGCCGACTTCTTCCGCAGCGAGGATTCCGGGGAGAACGACGTCGTCGGGTTCACGCTCGTCACGATCGGCGACAAGATCAGCGAGTTCACCCACAAGTTGTTCGAGGCCAACGCCTACCGCGACTACCTCGAGGCCCACGGCCTGTCGGTGCAACTCACCGAGGCGCTCGCCGAGTACTGGCACCGCCGCGTGCGTCAAGAGCTGATCTTGCCCTCCGGACCGGTCGCCGCCGAGGATCCCGCCGATGTCGAGGACTTCTTCAAACTCGGCTATCGCGGCGCGCGCTATTCACTCGGCTACGGCGCCTGCCCGGACCTTGAAGATCGCGCGAAGATCGTCGGCCTGCTGCGACCCGACCGGATCAACGTCGAGCTGTCCGAGGAGTTCCAGCTGCATCCCGAACAGTCGACGGACTCGATCGTTGTACACCACCCCGAGGCCAAGTACTTCAACACCTAAGATCCGGCGCCGGGGACTTGGCGGTACGCACCGAGGTGACCCTCGCCCGGCACCCACAGACGCCGCGGCCGCGCGCTGCTCGGGGCCGGGCGACCAGGTGGGCCGGTCAACAATGGCGTTGGGTCACGGGTGGCGAGAGCTGGCTTCGAGGATTCGATCGACTATCGGTAGGAGCGCTTGCGGCTCCTCGAGCTGCGCGTAGTGGCCACACCCAGCGAGCATGTTCGGCCGGCCGAATTCGGCGAGATGATCGGCTGGGCTCATCGGGTCGTGTTCGCCGGCGGCGAGGACGACTTCGCCGCGACCAGCGGCGAGCAGACCCGAGATGTCAGGTGCGCCGACACCGAAGGCGGCGTTGTCGAGCGTGAGCCGCCATCCCTCAGACGAGCTGGTGACTGCACCCGGGAGTTCGGACCTGAGGCCCTGCAGGCCGGCAATCCGCAACGCTCGGTCCATCGCCTGCACTCGGCTGTCGAATGTCGTGGCCGGCCGGGCAGCGATTTCCGCGGCCTTGGCAAGCTCCGGGGGCGTCCACCGCACCTTCATGCCCAGTCCGCACACCGCGGGCACGGTCACGCCGAACCACCCGCTGGCCAGGGTGAGGCCGAGCACCCCACCGAGTGAGTGGCCGAGGATGCCCACCGGCCGGTCTGGTTCGAGGGCCGCTGCGATCGCGGTAGCCAAGCTGCCGTAGCTGTAACGCGGCAGCGGGGCGCTTCGCCCATGCCCCGGCAAGTCGGGAACGACAACCGGTCCGGGCCAACGCTCACCGACGACGTCGACGAAGTCGCTCCAGACCTCTCCGGTGGCACCCAGTCCATGCAGCAGAAGCAGGACCGGCCCGGTATCGCCTGCGTGGCGACTGGCGAACAGGCTCTCAGTGGTCACTGCCACATCTTCTCTGAACGCCCGACGTTGGCGAACGAGATGAGGAGGGCTGGCCGTCCGAAGTGGCCGGCCAGCCGCCTCGGCCGCGACAGCCACACGCACGCTTGCCCGCCGTGAGTGGGAAAGCCCCGGCGAACGACGAGTCGGCGACGTGGAACTCGTAGCCGTCCCAGGACGGCGAGGCGCCGTATGCGTAGAACACGCCGGCGTCGCTCGTGAAGCTCTCGATGGTCTTGCGACCGCCGCACTCGTCGCGCCGTGGGACCACTCGGCTCGGCGAACTCGCGGCCGAGGCCGATCAAGTGGCCCAACGGCTCGGCGATGACCGGTGGCTGGCGCACGCGAAGATCTGCCGCGCCCTGGCCAGCGGGTACGCCCAGGCTCCCAGTGAGACGGACACTTCCGAGGCGGAAGAGGCGATCCGATATTTCCGTACCGCTGGCGACCGCTGGCAGGCGGCGAACGGGCTGCAGGCCGTGTCGGGCATGCAAGCCCCGGAGCAAGCCCTGCAGTCGCTGAACGAAGCCCGTCGCCTTTACGCCGCGGAGGGCGATCGGCTCCTGGCGGCGAACTGCGCGTTCATGATGGCCTCCGCACTCGTCCGCGACCTCGGCAACCCGGCGCCGGCGCAACAACTAGCTCGGGACGCAGTCATCGGCCGCCTTCCGCGCGGCCGGGCAACGAGCCTCGCAGGCGTCACTCGAAGACATCGCCGCCATCGTGGACGACGCGATCGAGGGCGCCACCGTGCCGAATGAGCGCCGCCTGCCGAGCTGACGGATTCCGTGGGTTTGATCCAGCGGCTCGGGGCTGGGCCACTGGTCGCCGGAAATCGCCTGACCGGTCTACTGGTTCTTATGGCGTATGCGGATATGGCGAAAACGATGAGCGCACCGACTGGTCATGATC
>JBKPQM010000083.1:0-6510 GCA_046734095.1 Actinomycetota bacterium
TCGGGTCGTTGTCGGTCCGCAGGCTCACCGGAACCGCCATCGCGATCTCGTCGATCGGCTGGCCCGACTTCTCGTGGTAGCGCCGGATCCCCGCGAGCACGGAAGCGAGGTAGGCGTCGTTGACCGATCCGCCCGCGGCCCGGCCCGCCTGCCGCAGATCGGCCAGTGCGACCTCGAGAACCGAGTACCGCCGGCGCTGGCCGCGACCTTGCCAGGCCGGCGACGGCTCGGCCGAGCGGGTCAGCGTCCGTGACAGCGAGCGCGTCCACTGGATCGTGGTGCGCACCGTGTCGATCGCTGATGTCGCGGTGTCCCCCGGCCGCCGCACCACCGCGGTCATCGCCTGCGCGGCGCAGCGCAGGTTGTCGACGCTCCGGTCGACCAGTTCGGATGGCAGCTGCTGCACCCGCAGCCGGACGAGATCACCGGGCGTCACGTCGTCCGCAGCGGGCGGGGCTTGCAGCGGCGTGGACCCGGGGTCGCGCTCGAACTCGAACAGCGAGAGCGCCATGGCGATGCCGGCGATGCCGTCGCCTACCGCGTGCGAAGTCTTGAGCATCAGCGCGGCCCGCCCGGAGCACGTCTCCGGATCTAGACCTTCGACCAGGGTCGCCTCCCAAAGCGGTCGCGATCGGTCGAGCGGCACGGTGCCCTGCACCTGCGCGAGATCGAGCAACTCCCGCAGCGTGCGGGATCCGGCAAGCCTCAGCCGACGCACGTGGTAGCCGAGGTCGAAGTCCGGATCGAAGATCCAGTACGGGAGGCTGATGGGTACCGAGGGGGCCATCACCCGCTGCCGCAGCCGTGGCGCTGTGCGGCTCGCGCGATCGAAGGCCGCGACGACCCCCGGCCAGTCCGGAGCGTCGTCCAGGATGAAGAGTCCCAGCATGGTCGAGCGCGCCGCTGGATCGTCGTCGCCACGCAGGAGCAGGGCATCGACGGCGTCCATCTCCCGGCTGGACAAGGGTTCCGGTACGCTCACCCGCTCAACTCCCCGTTAGGCACGTGAATCGTAGAACAATAATTTAGCTGATTGGGCTTTCTGTGACCGACGTTGTACTCAGCGGCTGCACCTCGTCGGAGCCGGTGGTCAGTCATCGCGGCCGCAATCATCTACCGTCTCTGTATCATCTCAATCAGTACGCCCAGGCAGGAGGTGCCGATGTACGCGGCAACCTTCGCCGCCAGCCCGCCGGACCGTGCCGCGATCGTCATGGGCAGCGGCGAGGTCGTGACCTGCCGCGGAGCTCGACGAGCGCTTCAGCCTGGCAGAGGAAGCGGCGTCTCAGGGATCGCTCCTGCGCCAGACCCGGGAGGCCCCCACCGATGACCGACTCGACCACGACCGAAGGGCGGGATCGTCCGGTGATGTACCAGAAGGTCATCCGCGCCAGCAGCCGTACGACGTCGTTCCTCGCGCACTCGGCAACTCGCGGTCTGCGTCAGACGCACGAGTACCCCGAGATCCCCACGCGGGCCGTTTCTCCTGGCCTGGCGCTGTCGGTCTGGATGGACGAACTCGTCATGGGCATGCTGCCCCGCATGCCGGAGGTGCCGCTCATCGAGATCGCACGCCTGTCCGACGACGTCACGCGCGTCCTCGAGGCGTACGAGTCGCACGGCTGGCTCGACTACCCCGCCGCCTTCCACACCAAGCCGCCGGCTCCCGACCAGGTCGAGCGGGTCGCGCGCCGCCTCGGCCCCGTCCGCTACACCCGGGTGTCCTTCGACAGCGGCTACACCGCGCACCAGGACGTTCCTGGCGCCGGGCGGTGGATGGACCTGCAGGTTTCTGAGCGCATCCACGCCTTCGCCCTCCAGCATCCCGAGCCAGGCCGGCCGTGGCTGGTCAATCTGCACGGCTACAGCTCCGGCAACCCACTGGATCTTGTGGCGTTCCGCTCGCTGCACCACCATCGCGACCTCGGATACAACGTGATTCATCCGGTCCTACCGCTGCATGGCAAGCGGGCACTGAACCCGCGCAGGTCCGGGCAAGGCTTTCTGTCCCTGGACTACGTGCAGCACCTGCACGCGTTCGGTCATGCCATCTGGGACGTGCGCCGCTGCCTCGAATGGGCCCGCGGCCAGGGAGCGACATCGATCACGCTGCACGGCGTCTCCCTAGGCGGGATGCTGACCGCGATGCTGAGCGCGCTTGACGACGGCATCGACCGCGCGATCGTCGGCACGCCCCTCGTCGATCTCACCAGGGTGGTGAGAGGAGAGGTGTCCCGCGCCGTGCGCAGCGCCTACGAGCGACATCGTCTCCTCGATGAGCGGCTGGACCTCGTGCATCGGGTCGTGGCCCCGCTAACCATGGAATGCGGGGTGCCGCCGCAGGGCCGGTTCGTCTACGCCGGCGTCGCCGACCGGATGACCACACCCGGCGAGGCCCACCGGCTCTGGGTCAAGTGGGGCAGGCCGGAGGTTTGCTGGTACGCGGGCTCGCACTGCGCGTCGTCGTGGTCGCGCGAGGCACGCCGATTCGTCGACCACATCCTGGCCCGGCCGATGCCCTAGGGACAGCTTAGGTCCAACCGCGGCACGTAGACTTCGCGACCGCGACGCTGATCGTCCAGCGCGCAAACGCTCAGCCCAAGGCGGGCCTGACAGAAAAGTAGACGAAAGACCCGCCAGCAGCGACGCGTGGCCATCGATCCGCAGACCGCCGCTCTACTCGTTGAAGATCGGCAGCGGCGCGAGCAGCGCTGTGGGTTGGTCAGCTTACCGTTGCGGGGAGATCGGTTCGTCTTCTCCCCTGAGCCCGACGCGTCAGCGCCGTACGGCCGCGCTCACTGGGCCACCGCTACCGCCGGCTTGCGATCAAGCTCGGCCTGCGCAGTACGCGCCTGCACTCGCTGCGCCACTACTCCGCGACCGAACTCATTGCCGCGGGCGTCGACGTCCGTACTGTAGCCGGCCGGCTCGGACACGGCAGCGGCGGCGCGACAACGCTCAAGGTGTACGCGGCGTGGGTCGACCAAGGCGACCGTCGAGCAGCAACGACGATGGCTGGCCTCATGCCGGCGCCCGTTGCCGCGCCGCGCGAACCGCGCGGACCGTACGAAGTTGTCGCTGCCGTGCTCCGCGAGCAGATCGTCGGTGGTCAACTGCGCGCCGGCGATCAATTGCCAACGATCGCCGAGCTTCGCCGCGCGCCATGGCGTCGCCCGATGTACGCGCATCGCGCGATAGATGCGCTGCGCTCGGAAGGCCTCATCGCGGCCTCGCGAGGCCGACGAGCAACCGTCGTGCAGCCGGCGTGGTAGCCCTGCCGGTACGGCTGCGCGCGGTCCGGGCCGGATTGTTGCTCTGATGTCGTGCCACGCTTGTCAACAATCGTTGACGCACAGCGTGTCGTCAGCATATGCTGACGAACGTGGAGAGCACAGTTGAGATTGCCACAGGCGCCGTCAGCCATGAACCCGACGTAGGCCTGCGCGCGGTGGCCGCGCTGCGCATCCTCACCGAACGGCTGGAGATCCTCCAAGTGGAAAACGCCCGGAAACTCGGGTGGTCCTGGCAGCAGATCGCCGACCGGTTGGGCGTCACGAAACAGGCCGTGCATCGCAAGTACGGCCGGCGGGTGGGCAGACGGTGATGTTCGAACGCTTCACCTCAGACGCCCGCACCGTGGTGATCCACGCCCAGCAGCACGCTCGGCGCCTAGGCCACCGCTACATCGGCTGCGAGCATCTCCTGCTCGCGCTGGTGGCTGTCGATGCGCCAGCCGGCGCGGTGCTGCGCGAACACCGCCTCACGCCGGAGCGGGTGGAGGAGGAGATCGTGCGGCGCGTTGGGTTGGGTGCCGCTGCGTCGCTGTTCGTCGACTTGGACCGGGACGCGCTGGCCAGCATTGGCGTCGATCTCGACGCGGTGCGCGCCAGGATCGAGGCGTCGTTCCCGTCGGACACTCTCATCCGGGCCGGCCAAGCCGTGCAATGCGGGCCTCGCCGTCGCAATCGGCGTGGCGGTCTGTTGCGCCGCTTGCGGCGGCGACGTCGCGCCCGCCGCCGCCTCGAAACGGCGTCGGGCGCCTCGGCCACGGCGGCCGCCACGGGCCGTTACCACGCTCCGGGCGCGCCGCCCACCGGGCATCTGCCATTCACCCCGGGCTCCAAGAGGATCCTCGAAATGTCCCTGCGCGAAGCGCTGGCCCGCCACGATGGGCACATTGGCATCGAGCACGTCGCGCTGAGCCTGCTCGCCGTAAACACCGGGCCGGTGCCCCCGATCCTGAACGCACTCGGCACCTCGGCACCACCACTTCGTACCGCCGTCCTTGACCGCTATCGGCAGGCGAGCTGACCGCGCGCAGAGAATCGGTTAGCCCGCCGATTAGTGTCAGGTCCGCCGCCCCGGGCACCGCCAGCGACCGGTAAAGGCCGGCCGGTCAGGTCAGGTCGTACGTGGAGAGGAAGGCGAACTCTCCGTTGGTGACGGTCAGTCGGCTGGTGCGCCGCAGCGTGATGTCCCCGTTCGCGTCGAAGCTCCACCTGCCAAGAACGCCGTCGTAGTCGCGTGTGCCCAGCACTGCCCGGGTGATCGCGGCACGATCCTTGACGCCTACCCGATCGATCGCTCGCAACACCACCTCGCAGGCGTCATAGGCCGAGGCGGCGTACGACTCGGGCTCCTTCCCGTACACGCGTTTGAAACGCTCGTACCAGACCCGCCCAGCACCCTCCAGCTGCGCCGGGGGCACACCCCCAAAGGTGATCAGCGTGCCCTCGGCGTAGCGGCCCGCATCAGCGAGGAAGGCGCGCTCGAAGATCGCATCCGGCGCGATCATTTGCACGCCGGGCAGCGCCTGGTGGACATCACGCCAGAGCTGACCGGCGCCGTTTTGGATGATGCCGCCGTAGAAGACGGCATCCGCAGCGGTCGCTGCGACGCGGCGCGCGAGCGAGCTGAACTCGCTTGCCTTCGCCGCGATGCCCTCTGGACCACCGAGCACGGCAACACCGCGGCGTGCGCACGCGGCGGCGAATGGTTCGGCAACACCGCGACCGTAGGGCTCGGTATCGTGAAGGACGTAGACCGATTCGATGCCCAGCTCCTGCGCCCAAGCGGCCGCAGCGATCGCCTGCAGATCGTCACTCAACACGGTCCGCGCGTAACTGCGCACCCCGGTCGGGTAGTACACGCCGGGCTCCTCACGCGCCCACGACACCGACTTCGTCAATCCCGGATACGTGTTGCACGGCGAGATCATCAACAGCGGCCCGGCACGGTTCAGAATCGGCAGTGAGTGCGGCGCCGCGTCCGCATCCAGCGTGCCGATATATGCGAGAACCTCGGGGTCTGCCGCCGCGTACCGCGCGTTCTCGCGCTCCAGCTCCGCCAGCCACGACCCATGCTCGGGGGTGCTGTCATCGAGATCCTCGTAGACGATCTCGGCACCACCGACGCGGTAGCCGACGTCGTCCAAGCAGAGCCGAATCGAGTCGACCACCGAGTCGCTCTGCCCGACCGATGAACCTGACCGGGTGAGGCTCGAGATCAGCTTGACCACCCCACTGAGCGTCATCGGACAACCCTCCATCCGCCACGCCGGCTCACCGAACGAAGCGCCCGCAGCCCGACCTTGTCAAGCATCCGCTCCGGCTCGGCGCGTGGTTCTCCTAGACTGTTGCGAGGCCACACGCCGACGTTGCACAGAATCGGCAACTGGGACACGTAGCCGCAGTGACTGGTCGCGCCCCCTGGGCCCACCGATAGCACCGCCATTCGCGGCGACTATTCCGTCCGGGAGTCTGGCCTGTGACCGTGCCGCGGGTTCACCGCCAGTCGAGAACCTTGTAGTTCCCCACCGATGCGATGCCACTTTCGACGTCGCGACGGATACGCTCCAGCATCCCAACGCTGCCCCGGTCGCTGTCGAGCCGCCCGACGTCCAGTCCCAGATCCGCCGCGTATCAGCGCAGGTCGCCATCCTCGAGCGACTTCTGGCGGTGAAGCAGCTTCTCGTGGATGACCCAGAACTGGCCGCGGCGAGCGCGTGCGAGTGGATCTCGGTCAGCGGAAATGCCGGAACGCGAAGCCGATACCGTCGCACAGTTCCTTCTCGACGCGCTCGATGTCCCGGGACACCTGGCGCGAGTGCGGGCATCCGTAATCGCCGTACTCAACGACGAGACGTCCGGCGGACGATCCGCGAACGTGATCGACTTGTCTCATCACGCGGCGTCATGGTTGCCTCGCAGCTGGACCTGAATGTTCAAGTCGAACGCAAGATCCGGCTTCACTTGAAGTGTCAAGTGAAGCAGGAAGTCTTCGGCCACGCCTATGCCAGTTCAGTCACGGTATCCCTGACCACCGACAGTTCTCGGTCCGAAGAACCTCGCCGCTTGTCCTCCCTCGAGTCCCTCGAGGGATCATTCGGTCATGTGAACGCGCGTAAACGCAGTCACGGCCGTGTCCACGAACGCAATCCAGCCCAGGTGTGATAGGCGGGGCGCAAGTGGCATCACCGCTGTCTCTTATACACATCTGACGCTGCCGACG
>JBKPQM010000084.1:0-6368 GCA_046734095.1 Actinomycetota bacterium
GAGCGGGACCACTTGATCGGAGCGCCAAATGCGCAACGGCATCGAGGCGAGGATGCCCTCGAGTTCCATCTCGTTGGCGGCGGCGAATAGGCCGAGGGTGCGCCATTCGCCGGGCTGCAACGGCGGTCGCCACAGGCGTAACAGGTGTCCTTCGGCGGCGAGCTCGCGGGAGCGGGCGGCCTCGCGGCAACGGACCTCTTGAACTGCCTCGTCAGTGGTTCCGTCCGGAACCAGCGTCGTCATTGTGACCAGGTATTCCATTACCAGCGCCTCCTGGATTCAGCCGCAGTGCCGACGGTGTCGGCCTCACACGTGATACTCCCGGCTCACTGCGCGGCGCGGGCCCGACGAACACCCCGGTAGATGCCTGATTTCGCTCGCCCCGGGTCGCAACCAGCAGCGGCCGGTGCCGGACCCGGCACCGGCCCGGGCATTCCCCGGGCGCGCCCCGGCCAGCTGGGGCACGACGCTAGATAACGGAACCAAACGCATAGGGCCATCCGGCCGCAATCGACATTCAAGGGACCACTCATGTCAAACCACTTCAGTGCAGCCAACCTCAAGTTCCCGTGCGACGATGCTCGCCTCGATCTCACCGACTTATTCGTGTTTGCCGCCCCAGACAACCCCGACAAGACGGTGCTGATCATCGACTGCAACCCGTTCATGACCGGTTCAGAGTTCCACCCGGATGCGGTCTACCGCCTCCACATCGACAATGACGCGGATGCGGAAGCCGATGTGGCGTTCAGCTTCGTGTTCTCCCAGCCGGACGATGGCAAGCAGACCGCGACCGCCTATTACGCCACTGGCAGCCAAGCCCGCCAGCCGGAGCCGGTTGGTGACGTGCTCATCGCTTCCACGCCGGTCGGGTTCGACGCACTGGCGCAGCCCGTCCAGGCCGGCCAGTGCCGGCTGTTCTTCGGGGTGCGCAGTGACCCGTTCTTCGCCGACGCGGAAGGCTTCTTCCACGGGTTCGATTGGACCGGGGAAGACACCTTCGCCGGCAAAAACATCCTCAGCATCGCCCTCGAGGTGCCCAACGACATGCTGAGCGCCGGCCCAGTGATCGGGGCCTGGGCCACCGTGAGCGTGCGCCGCGACGGCACGCTCGTGCAGGTAGAGCGCGACGGGCACCCGTCCATGAACCCGATCGTCATGGCCGATGAACAAAAGAACGACTTCAACGCCCGCTATCCCGCCGACGACGTCATGAACTACCTGCAGCCGTTATCCCAGCTACTACAACGCAACGGTTACACGCCGGACGCGGCTCGCGCGGCAGCCCTAACCCTGCTCCCCGACATCCTCAACTACGACCGCACCAGCCCGGCCACCTACCCCAACGGCCGCGTCTTGACCGACGACGTCTTCGCCGCCCGCACTGCCTACCTGACCAACGGAAAGTTCGGCTCCAGCGGCGTCAAACCCCACGCCGACTACCAGTCAGAGTTCCCGTTCCTCGGCCTGCCGAATCAAGAGCTGACCGCGTCATGACGACCGTTGGCTAGCTGGGCGCGAAGTCAAGTACCGCGGTGCGCAGCTGCCGGCGCGAACTGACACCCAGCTTGGTGAATATCTTCCCCAGATGCCACTCGACGGTGCGCGAGCTGAGGAAGAGGCGGGTACCGATCTCCGCATTGGATAGCCCGTCACGGGCGAGCCGCGCAATGTGGAACTCCTGGGCGGTCAGCTCCTCGGAAGTCTCGACATTGCGTTTGAGCGCCTTGTCGCCCAGTAGGGCAAGTTCTCGCCGGGCTCGTTCGGCGTACGCGGCTACCCCCATCCCGGACAGCATGTCGTGAGCGGATCGCAGCTGTTCCCGGGCCTTGATGCGCTGTCCGGTGCGTCGCAGCCACTCGCCGTACAGGAGGTGACCTCGGGCCAGCTCCATCCGAAGGCCCGCGCGGGCCAGGTGCTCGATCGACTCGCGGTATGAGGCGTCCGCCTCCTCGCCACCCAGCATCGCCCGCACCCTGGCCTCGATCCCCAACGCCCAGTCGGTGGGTGTGACACGAGCGCGCTCAGACATCCGCTCGAGCGCTGCGGCTCCCAGGTCTGTGTCACCGGTGCGTGACGCCGCCTCGGCGAGCTCGGCGATCGCCATCATCTGGTACCCGCCCACGACATCGCGGTCGAAGACGCCGCGCGCGGCCAGTACTGCGACGTCGTGACGCCCGAGGCCGTTGTTCAGCACGGAGGTTGCGTAGTCGGCAAAGGTGACGATCCGCCCCTGGCCCAGCGACCAGGCTTCGCCCCGGGCCGCCGCGATCGACCTCGATGCCTTCTCGTCCGGGCCGCGGAGGGCGGCGAGCAGCATCGCGGCGTAGCCTACCGGCGGGTTGCCGGTGATGTCGGCGATCAACCCGTCTTCCTCGACCAGCTCGGCAGCATCCGTCAATTCCCCGGCAAGCAGCTTGTTGGCCGCGAGGACGTTGAGGGCGAACTGCAACTGGACGAGCGCGCCGGCGTCACGGGCTCGCCCGACCTGGAGCTCCGCCAGCGCGCGTCCCGCCTCGAAGTCCCACAGCTCAGTGGCGAGTATTGCCGTGACCCGGTTGCCGCCCAGCCAGAGCAGCCGGCCGACGTCCTCGGCACCGGCGTCGATGTTCCGCACGGACGTGAGCGCTCGGGCGAGCAGGGTTGCCGCCGCGGCGTGGCCGTCCGTGAATCTGCTGGCCAGTGCGTCGAGGATCAGGTCGATGGCCCGCGGCGCGCGCCGGGTCGGCGCCGGGGATGCAGCCCGCGCGGCTGCCGCTACGACGTTCGTCGCGTCGGGCGCGTCGGTCCCGCTGGCCCAGATCGCGGCCGCGAACGCATCCAGATACGTCTCGCGGGCCAGGTCGGGGTCGAGCCGCTCGAGCTGCCGGGCCGCATCGAGCAGCAGTCGAGCGGCTTCGTTGCCGCGCCGCCGGTCGAACGCGATCTGTCCTCGCAGGTGCGTAACCTCCGCGGCCCGTAACGCATCCGCTGGGCCGGACGCAACGGCGGCGAGAAGCGCGAGAGCCGCATCGAGGGCACCGCCGTCGCGCTTCCGCCAGGCCGCAGCGAGTTCGCGTTCGGCGCGCCGTGCCGGTTCGGGTGTGAGACTTGCCGCCCGTTCCAGGAGAGCGGCGGCAGCCAGCAGGCCACCGCGGGACTGTGCTCGAGTGGCCGAGCGTTCCAGCTCAGTTGCGATCGCTTCGTCCGGCGCCAGCGTTGCCTGTGCCCGGTGCCAGGCACGCCGGTCGGGATCGACGTCGGCGTCGGTGGCCTCGGCCAGCGCTCGGTGTATCTCCTGACGCTCTTCAGCCGACGCAGAGCGGTACGCGGCTGCGCGCACCAAGGGATGACGGAACCCGACCCGGGCACCAAACTTGATCAATCCCGCCGTCTCGGCCGCATGCGCCGCGTTTACGCTAAGCCCCAGCACAGCCGCCGCGCGCCGCAGCAAGGTTGCGTCGCCGAGCGGCTCAGCCGCGGCGGCAACCAGCAGCCGCCGGGTATCGTCCGGCAGCGTCGACAGCCGACGCAGAAAGCCCTGCTCGATGCGACTCGCCAACGGCACCAGGTCCGATTCCTCGAACCCGTCGGCGAGCTCGGCCGCCGTCCAGGCGCGCGGCAACTCGAGCAGAGCGAGCGGGTTGCCGCGGGTCTCAGCGATTATCCGGTCGCGCACGCGGGGATCTATCGGCGCCTTGACCACTGAGTCCAGCAGCCGGCCGGCGTCCGGCTCGATCAGACCCTTGACCGTGAGCTCGGGCAAGCCTGCGAAGTCCTTCCCATCGCTCGGCTCCCGTATCGCCGCGACAAGCCCGATCCGCTCCGCCAACAGCCGCCGGGCAACAAAGGCAACCGTCTGCGCGGACACACGGTCGAGCCACTGCGCGTCGTCGATGAGGCAGATCAGCGGTTGCTGCTCGGCGCGGTCGGACAGCAGGTCCAGAACCGCGAGTCCGACCAGGAAACGGTCCGGTGCTTCCCCATCGGTCAGGCCGAAGGCGGTACCGAGGGCGATGCGTTGCGGAGTGGGCAGGCGGTCGAGTCGATCCAGGAACGGGGCGCAGAGCTGATGCAATCCGGCGTAGGCGAGCTCCATCTCCGCCTCGACGCCGGCCAATCGCGCGACACGGCAACCGGCCGCGCTCGTTTCCACGTACTCGAGCAACGCGGTCTTGCCGATTCCGGCCTCGCCGCGCACGACGAGCACCTGACTCTGCCCCGCTCGCGCGCCCGCGACAAGACCGTCGAGGATCGTGCACTCGCTGCGCCTTCCGAACAGCGCAGCGAGACGATCACGCCGGTTACGCATAAGGCGTCCCGGGAGAGAGCCGCTGGGGAGACCGTCTTGTGGGGGCGGCCGGGTCACGCACTGCCAAGTGCTCGGTTCCGGCGCACCAAGGCATCGGCTTCGCCATCCCCGTTCCTCGGACTAGTGACTCAAGCGTGTCTGCGGTTCGTCGTTTGCTGCGACGGTTTACCCGACCGTCAGACCGCGACGCCGGGCCTCGCAGCGTGCCGAGCCCGGGCCGACTGAATCAGGCGGGTCGGTCCTCACCAGCCGCACATCACCAGTATGAAGCCATACGTTGTCCCGCTGTGCCGGAGCGTTTGTCCCGGACGGACGAAATCGACCCGGAGGCGCCTGAGTGAGGCAGGGTGGGCAGGCCGATCTTGTTCCATGGGGCTGAGAGCCCGTGTTGGTACTTGGCCGCCCCCGCGACCCGGGGGCTGGTCGCCCCGCTCCCTATCGGGCAATCTGTGCGGGTGGCGTCGCGACACAGTTCACGCGCTGGGTCCGACGACGGTGCGCTGCTTGCGCTCTTCGGTGGCTCCGAAGCGTCCAAAGACGAACAGGGCCGAGTCATCGCGTTACTGCTACGGAACGGCGCGAGCCAGACCGATGTCGATGCGAACGGCAAGTCCGTCGCAGCCGCGGCATCCAGCGACTGGATCCGTCTCCTGCTCGACAAACCTTGACGGGCATTTGCGCGACAGCGGCGACTCGACGAGGGGAGGCTCGCGCCGTAACTGCCGTTCGCTTTCCGTCACGGGCTGGGTGCCCCGATCGACCGGCACCATCGCTATCGCAACGCGTCCCACGGAGTACGCCGATGTTGGCGCAGCGGGTAGGGCAAAGACGCAGCAGATCGGCTTCGCTACAGATGGCGGCCCGGCAGCGCCGGGCGACGATCGGACTGAAGGGATGGATCAACGAAGGAAGACCGAATGGTCAAGTCGCAGCTGACGATCAGCACCTCTCGAGAAGGAGAGCACGATGGCCTTAGCACCTCTGCTCACGCTGAACAACGGCGTGCAACTGCCTGCGATCGGGCTCGGCGTCTTCCAGACCCCGCCTGAGGAGACGACCACCGCGGTCGAGGCAGCCCTCGCCGCGGGCTACCGGCACATCGACACCGCGGCCGCGTACTTCAACGAACGTGAGGTCGGCGAGGGCATCCGCCGATCCGGCCTGGACCGCTCCGAGATCTTCATCGAGACCAAGGTCTGGATCAACGACTACGGCTACGAGGCGACCCTGCACGCGTTCGACAAGAGCGCCGACAAACTCGGGACCGACCAGATCGACCTGCTCATCCTGCACCAGCCTCTGCCATCGGCCTTCGATCGGACGATCGCCGCCTACAAGGCACTGCAGACCCTCCTCGCGGACAGGCGCGTGCGCGCGATCGGTGTCAGCAACTTCACGCCCGAACACCTGCGGGCGTTGCTCGACAGCACCGAGATCGTCCCGGCCGTCAACCAGATCGAGCTGCACCCCTACTTCACCCAGCAGGCCACCCGCGAACTCGACGCCGCGCACGGCATCCTCACCCAGGCCTGGTCACCGATCGGCGGGGTCACGGCCTACCGTGGCGACGCAGCGAAGTCCACCCTGACCGACCCGGTCATCGGCGCGATCGCCACGACGCACGACAAGACACCCGCGCAAGTGACGCTGCGCTGGCACATCCAACAAGGACGCTCAGCGATCCCGAAGTCCGTCAAGCCGCATCGCATCGCCGAGAACTTCGACGTGTTCGACTTCGACCTCACCGCCGCCGAGCTCACCCAGATCGACGCCCTGGACACCGGCGTGCGAGGCGGCCCCGACCCCGACAGCATCACCCTCGAGACCTTCAGCCGGACAATCCCCGAGGCCTAGCCCTACGGCCGTAGATCGTTACCTGAACCTCTGTCCCGCGGTGGCTTCGGTGAATTCGCTGCCCGTCGAGCACGAATGCCCCTGCACTCCGCGACTGAGACCGGCCGCCGGCGTTTTGTGTGCGTGCTTGCGTGATCTTGGACTGGTGGCTGAATCTCGACCGAACGTCAATGATCACGCGCCGGGAGAGGACAGCTGGTCGGTGATGGTTCCTGCTGAACCC
>JBKPQM010000085.1:0-27667 GCA_046734095.1 Actinomycetota bacterium
CGGTTCGGCTCGCGATCTCGACGGCACCGCGCAGGATGCCGAAACGCTCGGACTGTTCAGGCCAGATCAGCGACTCGAGCCATCGCACGTCCTGGTCGTCGCGGACGTCGAGCGGGTTGAGGTCGAGGCCCGCGCGCCAAACGACGTGCGGCGAGCGCTCCGGCAAGGGCACCGCGCCGCTGACCGCGCAGCGCAGCTCGACCGGCGACGCGCCGACCACATGTTCACCGTGTGCAGCTGCATATCGGTACGCGTAGCGATCGGGGTACAGGCACAGACCCGCGGACGATCCGACCTCGAGCACTGCCAACGGCTGAGGCAGCGCGGCGAGCACCGGCAGCAGCGTGGCGCATCGGCCCGGCTCGTTGGTCTGCGTGCTGCGGGCCAGCATCGTCGGGCTGAGCTCGTCCCAGTTGACGAGCACCCATTCGCGGAAGTCCTCGTAGGAGCCCACCGGACCGCCGAGGAAGCGCACTGCTCCGAGTAGCAGGTTCGGTTGGCGCTTGGGCGGCGGCAACTGATCCAGCCGCGCCAGCAGCCCGCGGTCGGACGCCACGCCCAGGCACAGCCGCTCGTAGCTCGGTGAGGTTCCCCGCACCTGGCGCTCGGCCATGAGTCGGTAGCGGGTGGCCGTGTCGATGCCGGACCGCCCCGTCCAGTCACTCTCGGCTCCGCTGCCGGCCGGCGCAGCCGGAGCCCTCATCGACTGACGCCCAGCTTCTCCAGCAGGATCGTCCGAACGGCCGCCGCATCCGCCTGGGGCACGGCCCGGCGCACGTCGCCGATCAGCGGACCGACCGCGTTGATCTTGCCGCTGCGGACCTTCTCCGCGATGTCGGGTTTCGCCGCGATCGCTTCGTCGGCCGCCTTGCCGAGCGCGTCGGTGTCCGAGACGACCTGCAGCCCGCGCTCGGCGACGATCGTGTCCACGTCGCCACCGGCCTGCAGGATGACGTCGACGACCTTCCGGCCGAGCGCGACAGACAGCGTCCCGTCCGCGACCAGGGCGACGATGCGCGCGACCTGCTCGGGCGCCACGCCGAGGTCAGCCGGCTCGACGTCGCGCTTGTTCGCCTCCTGCGCCAGGTAGCCGAGCCACCAGTTGCGAGCCTCCCCGACCGGCGCGCCGGCATCGACTGTCGCACCGACGAGATCCACAACGCCGGCGTTGGTCATCTGCTCCATGTCCTCGGCCGAGACGCCAAGCGTCTCGCGGATGCGCGCCCGCCGGACGGCCGGCAGCTCGGGCAGCTCGGCGCGCAGCTGCTGCACCCAGGCCGGGTCGGGTGCGAGCGGCACGAGGTCCGGCTCGGGGAAGTACCGATAGTCGGTGGCCTCTTCCTTGCTGCGGCCCGGACGCGTGTCGCCGGTGGTCTCGGAGAAGTGCCGCGTCTCCTGGATGACCTTGCCGCCGCCGTCGAGCACCTCGGCTTGCCGGATCATTTCCGACCGGACGGCGCGTTCCACCGAGCGCAGCGAGTTGACGTTCTTGGTCTCGGTGCGTGTGCCCCACTCCCCCGAGCCGATCGGGCTCAGCGACGTGTTGACGTCGCATCGCAACGAACCCTGCTCCATGCGCACGTCGCTCACACCCAGCGTGCGCAGGATGTCGCGCAGTTCGGTGACGAATGTGCGGGCCACTTCGGGCGCCAGCGCACCGGTGCCCGGCACCGGTCTGGTGACGATCTCGACGAGTGGGATGCCGGCCCGGTTGTAGTCGACGAGCGAGTACTCGGCGCCGTGGATGCGCCCCGACGTGCCCACATGGGTGTTCTTGCCGGTGTCTTCCTCGAGGTGCACTCGCTCGATACCCACCCGGAACGTTTCGCCATTTAGCTCGACGTCGAGATATCCGTCGACGCACAGAGGCTCGTCGTACTGCGAGATCTGGAAGTTCTTCGGCATGTCCGGGTAGAAGTAGTTCTTGCGGGCGAACCGGCACCACTCGGCAATGGAGCAGTTCAGCGCCAAACCGATGCGTATGGTCGATTCCACCGCCGTGGCGTTGGCCACGGGCAGACTGCCCGGCAAGCCCAAACACACCGGACAGATCTGCGTGTTCGGCTCGGCGCCGAAGGCCGTCGAGCAACCGCAGAACATCTTCGACACGGTGCCCAACTCGACGTGCGTCTCGAGGCCGATCACCGGCTCGTACCGAGCCAGCACGTCCTCGTAGCTGAGCGTCATGCGAGCACCTCCGCCGGCGGCGCGAGTCGCTCGACCGCTGCCTCGAACGCCGCGCCGACCCGATAACAGCGGTCGTCGGCGAGCGCCGGCGCCATCACCTGCAGCCCGACCGGGAGCCTGTCCGACAGGCCACACGGAACCGAGATCGCCGGCGTGCCGGCCAACGACGCCGGTAGCGTGCACAAGTCGTTGACGTACATGGCCAACGGATCGTCGACACGCTCACCGAAGCCGAACGCGACGAACGGCGAGGTGGGCGAGACCAGAACGTCGGCTTGCTCGAACGCGCTCGCGAAGTCCCGGCTGATGAGCGTGCGGACCTTCTGCGCCTGCCCGTAGTAGGCGTCGTAATAGCCGGACGACAGGGCGTACGTGCCGATCATGATTCGCCGCTTGACCTCGGGCCCGAAGCCGGCCTCGCGGGTCAGTGACATGACCTCCTCGAGCGGGTTCACGCCGTCGTCGCCGACCCGCAACCCGTAGCGCACCGAGTCGAAGCGGGCCAGATTGGACGAGCATTCGCTCGGCGCGATCAGGTAGTACGCCGCGAGCGCGTAGTCGAAGTGCGGACAGCTGACCTCGACGACGTCGGCGCCGAGCTCACGCAGCGTGCCGACCGCCGCGTCGAACGCGGCGATCACTCCGGACTCATAGCCCGGACCGGCCAGCTCACGCACGACTCCGACTCTCGTGCCCTCGAGACCGGCCCCCGCGCCGGCCCGGGCCGCTGCCACCACCGGAGGCACCGGCTGCGCGATCGAGGTCGAGTCGCACTCGTCGTACCCGGCGATCACGTCGTGCAGCAGCGCGGCGTCGAGAACTGTCCGGCCGAACGGGCCGGCCTGGTCGAGCGACGACGAGAAGGCGATCAAGCCATACCGCGACACCCCGCCGTAGGTGGGCTTGTGTCCCACGATGCCGGTAACCGCCGCGGGCTGACGGATCGAGCCGCCCGTATCCGTGCCGATTCCCAGAGGCGCCTCGAAAGCGGCCACCGCCGCACTCGACCCACCGGACGAACCACCCGGGATCCGAGAGAGATCCCACGGGTTGCGCGTCGGGCCGAACGCCGAGTTCTCGGTGGAGGACCCCATGGCGAATTCGTCCATGTTCGTCTTGCCGAGCATGACGATGCCGGCATCCTTGATACGACGGCTGATCGTCGCGTCGTACGGCGGCACCCAGCCCTCGAGGATCTTCGAGCCGGCCGTCGTCGGAAGCCCCTCGGTCACCACGACGTCCTTCATGGCCAGCGGCACACCGGCGAGTGGGCCGAGTTGCTCGCCGGCGGCGCGGCGGGCGTCGACGGCCTTCGCGGCCCGAAGTGCGCCGTCGGTGTCCACGTGCAGGAAGGCGTGGACGCGGTCGTCGACCGCGGCAATCCGGTCTCGGTGGGCCTGGGTGACCTCGACCGCGCTCGTCGCGCCGTCGGCGATGGCCGCGGCGATCTCGGCGGCCGTGAGCGTCGTGACCTCGGTCATGCTTCCTCGCTCAGGATGCGCGGCACCCGGAACTTGTTGTCCTCGACAGACGGAGCTTGGGCGAGCACGACGTCGCGGGGCAGGCACGCCCGCAGTTCGTCGGGTCGCAGCACGTTGGTCGTCGGCACCGCGTGGGTCGTCGGCGGGATGTCGGCGGCCGCGACCTCGCCGACGCGCGCTACCGCGCCCAGGATCACGTCCAGCTGCCCGGCGAAGACGTCGAGCTCCTGGTCGGTCACCGCCAGGCGCGCCAGACGTGCGAGGTAGGCCACGTCGGCCCGGCTGATGTTCGAAGACGTTTCATCCGGCACGATGGGCGAGTCTACGAGCCGCGGCGGCCGCCGGTCGCTCGGATTGGCCTCGGGCGTAACTTCACGGACATACGAATACGGGAAACTGGTCGGGTGTCCTACCTGATCCGCCTGGTACTGCCTGATCGGCCAGGCGCGCTCGGTGCCGTGGCCACAGCTGTGGGGGATGTCGGCGCCGACATCACGTCCGTCGATGTCATCGAGCGCAACGACGATCATGCCGTCGACGACCTCGTCGTCGAGCTGCCGTCCGGACGCCTGGCCGACTTGTTGGTGACGGCGGCCGGCTCCGTCGACGGCGTCGAGGTCGAGTCGATTCGCCCGTACGCCGGCACGCTCGACCCGCATCGCGAGCTGGAAGTGCTCGACCGGCTGGCCGCTGGGCCGGACGATCCGCTGCAGGTGCTCGCCGACGGGGTCACGCGCATCTTCCGGGCGGGCTGGTCGGTCGTACTGGGCGGACCGATCTCAAACATGGCGCCGGTCATCGCCCGCAGCACCGCTGCGCCCGAGATCGCTGTGCTCCGCGTGCCCTGGTGGCCTCCTCATCCGGCCCGCCTGCTCGATGCGGCCCAGCCGTGGGCGCCGCCCGACTGGGCGGGGCTGGGCACCGAGCTTGCCGTGGCGCCGCTCGATGACGGCGCGCTGCTCGTGGGCCGCCCGGCACTACGGTGGCTGCCCGCCGAGCTGATGCGCCTGCGGCACCTGGCCGGCATCGCGGCCAGCGTGACGCGCGCCGCCAGCGTCGAGAATCTGGCCGGCTAACCCTTGAGAGCGGCAGCGACGGCGGCGGCATAGGCCTGGGCGCCGGGCGGACGCAAATGCAGACCGTCGTTGTAGAACCAGTCCTTGTGCCGGTTCGAGATCGCGTACCAGTCGACGAGAACCACATTGCGGAAACGTCCCGCCATACTGCGCAGTATGTCGTTGTTAGGCCCTTGCCAGTCGCGGGCCACCCGGTCGGTGACCAGGACGACGCGCCGACGGTTGCCGAGCGAGACCAGCACGGACGACAGGTCATCCGGCGAGATGATGCCGTTGTCGCCGGCGTGGATCACCACGTTTGGGGCGAGCGTGCCTGACTGGCGACGATCAGCGATGTCCGCGAATACATCGCGGGCCTGGCGTCCCTCGACTGCGGACACCGTCGCGTGCGGGATCGCGGCGGCGAGTTCCGGGCTCGCGCCGAGCATCACCGAGTCCCCGAAGGCGCTCACGGTCAGCGGGGCCGGCTTGGCTCGCGTTGGGTGCGCCGGGCCAGGTGGCGCCGGATGCGGTGTGCGGGATGGGACTGGATGCGGCGTCCGCCGCTCGGCGGTGGGATTGGGTGATGCCGGGTGGCTCCGCGTCACCGACGTGGTCGAGGGTGCGGGAGACGGCGCGGCGGCCACCGCGCGACGGGGCGTCTCGTACGCCAGCACCGAGATCAATGACCCGGCGACGACCAGCATCCCCGCGAGGACGATCGTGGCCATCGACCTCCGGCTGGTACCGGCCAGCCTGAGCCAGGCCCAGGCGCTGGACAACATGCGCAGGCCGCCGGCTCGAAACGGCCGCTCGATCAGCCGATAGCTCGCCTCGGCCAGCCCGAGCGTGACCGCCGTGCGCAGCCCGAAAACCTGCCACCCGGCCAGTCCCAGGTCGACATTGGGTCGCGTCACCACCGCCACCGGCCAGTGCCACAGGTAGATCGAATACGAGCGGGTGCCGACCCAGCGCAGTGGTTTCCGGTCGAGTAGCCACCCGAGCAGGCTCAGCCGGCGCGGCACGGCCGCCACGACCACGACGCACAACAGGCTGACCACGAGGAAGCCACCGCGGTAGAGCCAAGGCGTGAACTCGTCGACGCTGATGACGATCTGGATGAGTCCGCCGAGCGCGAGCACGGCCGCTGCGTCGGTGAGGAACGCGCCCCGCAGCACGGGTCGCCCGCGGGCCAGTGGCACCGCCCCCCGGGTGGCGAGGGCGCCCGCGGCGGCGCCGAGCAGCAACCCCATGGCGTGCGTGTCGGTACCGAAGTAGACGCGTCCGGAGTCCGCCCCGTACGGCACGTCCGAGCGGATCGCGATCAGGGACATCACCAGCGTCGAGCCCAGCGCCAGCGCCGTCGCGACCACGGCGACGCGGTAGAGCCGGCCCGCCGCGAGCACGGCGGGCGAGCCGTCGTCACGCCGGCGCCAGGCCAGGTGGGCGCGGGTGATCAGCACCAGGGCGAGCGGCCAGACCAGGTAGAACTGCTCCTCGATCGCGAGCGACCACAGATGCTGCAGCATCGGCGGCCGCCCCGACGCGACGAAGTAGGACTGGTGATCACTGATCAGCCACCAGTTCGTCACGTAACCGAGACTGGCCAGCATGCTGCCGCGCATGGTGGGCAGCTCGTCTCGCCACACCAGCGCACTGGCGGTCGCCGTCACGACGATGAGCACGATCACGGCGGGTAGCAGCCGGCGGATCCGACGCAGGTAGAAGTCGCGGACTGCTATCCGCCGGGTGGCGTCGACCTCGGCCAACAGCATCCGGGTGATCAGGTAGCCGCTGATCACGAAGAACAAGTCGACGCCGAGGAAACCGCCGGGCAGCGCCGTCGGCGCGAAATGGAACACGACGACGGCGGTCACCGCTACGGCCCGCAGGCCGTCGAGGCCGACGAACCACGGTCGTGTCGTCTCCCCCCGAGGCGGCGCCCGGACGGGACGCACAAGCGTGTCGGCCGTCACGGCGCACCTCCCCTACTCGCCAAATCCGACATACCGACGGCCAATAGTCGCAGCCCACTGCTGCGAGCTGATCGCGGCGCGCCGCCCCGCCGTTCACGACCGCCGCGCCGGACCGCACGCCGAGGCCGCCCGCCAAGCAGGCGCCGGTGCCGGTTTAGCGAAGCGCGGGTGCCGCCGGGGAGCGCGGCACGCCGCTTCCCGCTCAGCTGACCGAATCCGCCCGCCGTGACCTGGCGAACTCCGCGGGGAGCCAGGCGCTCAGCGGGAGGCACGGGCGCTGGGCGATCCGGGACCAGGTCGGCCCCAGGCTAGTCCCCGCTCGGCTCGGCTCCGCCGACCTGAGCGACGTCGCGGGCAGCGTCTGGGCCCTTGTCGAGCAGCACGGTGAACCCGGCCTCGTCGAGAACCGGGACGCCCAGCTGTACCGCCTTGTCGTGCTTGCTGCCCGGTGAATCCCCGGCCACGACGAACGCCGTCTTCTTCGACACCGACGAGGACGCCTTGCCGCCGCGCGACGCTATCGCCTCGGTGGCTGAATCACGCGAAAACGCCGACAGCGATCCGGTGACGACGATCGAGAGCCCTTCGAGGGGACGCGGGCCGTCGTCGCCCGACTCGTCGGCCAGCGACACGCCTGCGGCCCGCCACTTCGAGACGATCTCGCGATGCCAGTCGACGGCGAACCACTCTCGGATCGCCTCGGCGATAGTGGGCCCGACGCCGTCGGCGGCGGCCAACTCTTCGGCCGACGCGGACCCGATCCGGTCCAGCGAGCGGAACGACCGGGCGAGTGCCTGTGCCGCGGTCGGCCCCACGTGCCGGATCGACAAGGCAACCAGCGCCCGCCACAACGGCCGATGCTTGGCCGCCTCGAGGTTGTCGAGTAGCCGCTGCCCGTTCGCCGACAGCACCCGGCCGTCGCGCACTGCGTCGGGCGGATCGCTCTTCTTGGCCACACGGGTGAACAGCTCGACCGTGCGCAGCGTATCGGCGTCCAGGGCGAACACGTCGCCCTCGTCGTGCACCACTCCGGCATCGAGTAGCGCGACGGCCGCCTCGTAGCCCAGCACCTCGATGTCGAACGCGCCGCGCCCGGCCAGATGGAACAGCCGCTCGCGCAGTTGCGCAGGACACGCGCGCGTGTTGGGGCAGCGCAGATCGGCGTCGCCCTCTTTCTCGTAGCCGAGCGGGGTGCCGCACTCGGGGCAGACCGTGGGCATCTCGAACTTCCGTTCGGTGCCGTCGCGCAACGCCACCACCGGACCGACGATCTCGGGGATCACATCGCCGGCCTTGCGCAGCACGACCGTATCGCCGATCAGCACGCCCTTGCGCTCGACTTCGGCTGCGTTGTGCAGGGTGGCCATCTCGACCGTCGAGCCCGACACGCGGACGGGCGCCATTACCCCAAACGGCGTGATACGCCCGGTGCGCCCGACATTCACGCGGATGTCGAGCAGCTTGGTGTTGACCTCTTCGGGCGGGTACTTGAACGCGATGGCCCACCGCGGCGCCCGGCTGGTGGACCCGAGGCGCCGCTGCAGCGCAAGCTCGTCGACCTTGACGACGACACCGTCGATCTCGTGCTCGACGTCGTGGCGGTGCACGCCGTAGTAGTCGATGTAGCGCTGCACCCCGGTCAGGTCGGGCACGACTTCGTATCGGGCAGACGTCGGCAGCCCCCAGCTGTGCAGCGCTTGGTACCACTGCGATTGGGTGGCGATCCGCGGACCGCCTTCGACCCGGCCCACACCGTGCACGACCAGGTGCAGCGGCCGCGAGGCCGTGATACGCGGATCCTTCTGCCGCAAGGATCCAGCGGCCGTATTACGCGGGTTGGCGAACGGCGCTTTGCCGGCGGCGACGAGCGACTCGTTCAGCTCCTCGAACCCGGCGACCGGGAAGTAGACCTCACCGCGGACCTCTAGCGTCGTGGGCGCATCGGTGCCTTGGAGTCGGTGCGGCACGCCGTCGATGGTGCGGATGTTGGGGGTGATGTCCTCACCGGTGCGCCCGTCGCCGCGCGTGGCGCCACGTACCAGGCGCCCGCCCCGGTAGACCAGGCTGACCGCCAGTCCGTCGACCTTGAGCTCGCACAGGTAGGCCGGGACGACGCCGGCGTCGCGCTCGACCCGATGCGCCCACGCCGTGAGCTCTTCCGGTGAGAACGCGTTGTCGAGGCTGAGCATCCTCTCCAGGTGATCGACCGGGGCGAAGATCGTCGAGTACGTGCCGGCCACCCGCTGGGTCGGCGACGACGGCGTGCGCAGCTCTGGGTACTCCTCCTCGAGCGCCTCCAGTCGCCGCATGAGTGCGTCGTACTCGGAGTCGCTCACGGTCGGCGCGTCGAGGACGTAGTAGCGATAGCTGTGCTCGTCCAGCTCCTGCGCGATCCGCGCGTGCTCCTCTCGCGCGTCGGCGCTCGCCACCTTCGGCTCGGTCACCGCTCGAACGTTACCGACTCGTACCGACAGAATGCCTACATGCGCGAGCCCTACCTCCATGATCTGATCTGCGCCGTTCGGGCCCCGGCCCAGGCGATCTCCGGGCGAGACGGCCAAGTGCGCGCTGAAGGCGCGCAGGGCGTCTTCGTCGGTGACCTGCGGATCCTCTCTCACCTGGTGTTGACACTCGACGGCGTCGAGCCCGCGCCCTTGCAGGCCGGGGCGACGGGCGACGCCGCGTGGTTCGTCGCCGCGGCGCGAGGCCTCGGCGACGAGGGGTCGGACCCGACCGTGCTGGTCCGCCGCGATCGGCGGGTGATCGCCGACGGGGTCGAGGAGCGGATCGCCGTCACGTCCTACGCCCGGGGGCCGGTTCGCAGCCGCTTGGCCGCACAGCTTGGTAGTGATCTTGCCGCCATGCAGTCGGTACGCACGGGCCGCTCGGTCGAGGAGCTTCCGACGCTCGACGGACCGCGCTGGTCCGCGGGCGGCGTCGAGGTACGCGTGAGGGCGGATATCGCCCTCGACGCCGGCCGCATGGAGTGGCCGGTCGATCTGCGCCGCGGCGAGACGTTCCGGGTCACGCTCACCATCACGGTGCACGACCCGGCGCCACCGATCGCCAGGGCGCCGCGTGTGTCGGCGTTCGCCGCGCCGGACGTGCGAGCCGACGATCCACGGCTCGCCGCGCTGGTCGCACAGAGTGTCGCTGACCTGGACGCGTTGTTGCTGGCCGACCCGCAGGAACCCGACGACGTGTTCCTCGGGGCCGGCGTGCCCTGGTACCTCACCTTGTTCGGGCGGGACGCTGTCTGGGCCGCTCGAATGCTGCTGCCGCTCGGCACCGATCTCGCGGCCGGCACGTTACGCACGCTGGCTCGGCGGCAGGGCGTCCGCAGCGACGACGCCACTGACGAGCAGCCCGGCAAGATCATGCACGAACTGCGGCGGGCCGACCTCGAGTCGATCCTGCCGCCGGTCTACTACGGCACGGTCGATGCCACGTCCCTCTGGATCTCGTTGCTCCACGATGCCTGGCGGTGGGGGTTGCCCTCGGAGCAGGTCGCCGACCTGCTCCCGGCGCTCGAGGCGGCACTGGGCTGGCTCAGCACCTCGGCGGAGTTCGTGTCCTATCGGGACGTGTCCGGACGCGGCCTGGCCAACCAGGGCTGGAAGGACTCTCCGGAGGCCGTGCAGTTCAGCGACGGCATGCTCGCCGAGCCGCCGATCGCCCTGTCCGAGGTGCAGGGGTACGCGTATGCCGCCGCCCGCCAGGGCGCCGACCTGCTCGAGGCATTCGGCCGCCCGGGGGCGCCGGAGTGGCGCAGCTGGGCGGCCGACCTCGCCGGGCGGTTCCGGGAACGTTTCTGGGTGGACGTCTACCCCGCCATCGCCCTGGACGCGACCGGCCGTCCCGTCGACACCGTCACCTCGAACATGGGTCACCTGCTCGGCACCGGGTTCCTGAACGGCGCGGAGGAAGCGCGCATCGCCGCCCGCCTGGCCGCCCCCGACATGGACAGCGGGTACGGGCTGCGCACGATGGCCAGCACGTCGGTCGGCTACAACCCGCTGAGCTACCACCAGGGTTCGGTGTGGCCGCACGACACGGCCATCGTGCTGGGTGACCTACCCGACGCCCCGGCCGCGAGCCTGGTCAGCGGGCTGCTCGCCGCCGCGGCCGCGTTCGACTACCGGCTGCCTGAGCTGTACGGCGGCGCCGCCGACGACCGGCCGGTGCCCTACCCGCCGGCGTGCCGGCCGCAGGCGTGGTCAGCCGCCGCCGCGATCGCGATCCTGCGCCGCCTGTTCGGCCTGCGCCCGGACGTTCCGAACGCCGTGCTGCATTTCGCCCCGTTACGCCCGTCGCCGGTCGGCGAACTCACGGTGCGCGGCCTGCGCCTCGCGGGCGAACGCCTCGACCTGCACCTGGACGCCGACGGCACGCTGGAGGTCGCCGCACCGAGCGGCCTACGCCTCGAGATCGCGCAGTGACCGGCCCACGTCGCGCACCACGCCCAGCGCCCGCCGGGCATAGTCCGGGGACGCGCCGGCCAGCCCGCACGCCGGCGTGGGCACGACGCTGGTGGCGAGGCTCGCATCGCCGAACCCCAGCTCGCGCCATAGCGTCCGGACCGGTTCGCGCGCCGAGTCGAGGCTGATCGTCGCGTCGGTGCCCGGCACGACGCCGAGCCACAGCGACGTCCCGGCCTCGACGGCAACGCCCGCGGCGTCCTGGTCGAGCGGCTGCGACGCGTCCACTGAGATCGCATTCGCCCCGCTGCCCCGCAGCAGCGCGATCGGCGGCGCGGCGGCGCAGCTGTGCACGACGCGCTGCCCGTCCGGGACCACGGCCAGCACATCGCCCAGCGTCTGCTCGACCACGCTCGCCTCCACCGCGCGTACCGTTCCGTACCCGGACGGCGTCGGGATGCGGGCGGCGAGCACGTCGGGGATCGACGGCTCGTCCAGCTGGGTCACGATGGTCGCGGCCGGCACGCGCCGAGCGAGCTCGGCCAGGTGGGCTCGCAGCCCCTCTGCCAGCGACCCGGCCAGGTCGCGCACCGCGCCGTGGTCGGACACCACCCGATGTCCACTCGGCAATTCCAGGGTCGCGGCCAACGTCCACGGGCCGGCCACCTGCACCTTCAGCGGGCCGGCATACCCCTCGGCGGCCGCCTCCAAGGCGTCCAGGTCGTGTTCGAGAAAGTCGCGCGCACGGCGCAGGTCTCGTCCGGGACGCGCGGTCAGACGCCATCCCGAGGGCTGGATCTCGACCGGAAGTTCCGCCAGCAGAGTGGCCCCACGGCCCACCAGGTCGGCGCCGGCGCCGCGGGCGGGCAGCTCAGGCAGGTGCGGGAGGTCCGGCAACTCGCCGAAGACGATGCGCAACGCCTCGTCGATGTCAGTGCCGGGCAGCGAGCCGACGCCGGTGGCCGCCCCGGCCGGCCAGGGATGTGTCATATCCGGACGGTGGCCCGGCGCGCGGTCGCGATGGTGGCCGAACCCAGCACGACGTCGCCGTCGTACATGACGAGTGCCTGCCCGGCGGCGATGCCGCGCTGGCTGCCGTGCAGGCGGGCGGTCACGGTGCTGTCGTCCACGTGGACCGAGGCCGGCGTGGCCATGCCGTGGGCCCGCAGCTGTACCGCGCACTCGAACCGGTCACCGGGCTGATCCGCTGTCCACAGTGGACGCTCGGCCACCACTTCGTCGGCATCGAGCAGCTCCCGCGGCCCGACCACCACGGTGTTGGTTCTGGGCTGGATCGACAGCACGTAACGAGGGTCGCTGCCGGGCGCCGGGCGCGAGAGCCGCAGGCCCCGACGCTGGCCCACCGTGAAGCCGAACGATCCCCGGTGTTCGCCGACGGTGTCGCCCGTGACGGCGTCGACTATCGGGCCTACGGGCGAACCAAGCCGCCGGGAGAGGAAGCCGCGGGTGTCGCCGTCAGCGATGAAGCAGATGTCATGCGAGTCGGGTTTGTCGGCGACTGCAAGCCCGCGGGCGGCCGCCTCGGCCCGCACCTGCGCCTTGGTCGAGTCGCCGATCGGGAACATCGCGCCGGCCAGCTGGCGGCGCGTCAGCACGGCCAACACGTAGGACTGGTCCTTGGCCTGGTCGACCGAGCGCATCAGGCGGCCCTCGACCAGGCGGGCGTGATGGCCGGTGACCACCGCGTCGAAGCCCAGCGCCAGTGCCCGGTCGAGGACGGCGGCGAACTTGATCTTCTCGTTGCAGCGCAGGCACGGATTGGGCGTGCGCCCCGCGGCGTACTCGGCGACGAAATCGTCGATGACGTCGGCCCGGAACCGCTCGGCCAAATCCCATACGTAGAACGGAATTCCGAGCACGTCGGCGGCGCGGCGCGCGTCGCCCGCATCCTCGACGGTGCAGCAGCCGCGCGCGCCGTGCCGCAACGTCGACGGGGCGGGCGAGAGCGCCAGGTGTACGCCGGTGACCTCGTGCCCGGCGTCGACGGCACGTGCGGCGGCCACCGCCGAGTCCACGCCTCCGCTCATCGCGGCCAAGACCCGCATCGTCATGCGAACAGCCCGGCCCGCCGGGCCCGCTCGACTACGGGACCGATCTCGTCGAGCACGGCATCCACGTCGTCGATTGTGGACGTGTGGCCGAGCGAGAAGCGCAGCGAGCTGCGTGCGCCGGCGGCATTAGCCCCCATCGCGAGCAGCACGTGGGACGGTCGGGTGACGCCCGCCGAGCAGGCCGAGCCGGTCGCGCACTCGACGCCACGGGCGTCGAGCAGCATCAGTAGCGAGTCGCCCTCGCAGCCCGGAAACGACAGGTGCGCGAGGCCGGGCAGGTGCTGGGTCGGGTGGCCGTTGACGATCACGTCAGGGACGATGTCGCGCACGCCGTCGATCAGGCGATCGCGCAGCGCGGCCAAGCGCGGCGCCTCCTCCGGCTGGTGGTCCACTGCGATGGTGGTGGCCGCCGCGAGGCCGACCGTCCCCGGCACGTCGAGCGTGCCCGAGCGCAGATCTCGCTCCTGACCGCCGCCGTGCAGCAGCGGCACCACGGCGGCGTCGCGCCGGATCAGCAACGCACCGGCGCCGTACGGCCCGCCGAGCTTGTGCCCGGTCATCGTCAGCGCGTCTACCCCGGATGCCGCGAATTGAACCGGCACCGCCCCGACCGCCTGCACGGCGTCGGTATGGAAGGGCACGCCGAATTCGTGCGCGATCTGAGCGAGGTCTCGAATCGGCTGGATCGTGCCGACCTCGTTGTTCGCCCACATGACGGTCGCCAGGGCGACGTCGTCGTCGAGCGCCGCGTGCAGCGCGGCCGGGGCCACCAGGCCGCAGCCGTCGACCTCGAGCCAGGTGATCTCCGCGCCCTCATGAGCGGCCAGCCAATCCAGCGCATCGAGCACGGCATGGTGCTCGACCGTGCTGGCCAGAATGCGGCGACGGCGCGGATCAGTGTCCCGGCGCGCCCAGAACAGCCCCTTGACAGCGAGATTGTCCGACTCGGTGCCCCCGCTGGTGAAGATCACTTCGGACGGCCGGGCATCCAGCGCGGCGGCGAGCTGCTCGCGGGATTCCTCGACGCGACGCCGCGCGCAGCGTCCCGAGCCGTGCAACGACGACGGGTTGCCGACCTCGGCCATCGCACTGGTAACCGCCGCGATAGCCTGCGGCCGCATCGGCGTCGTCGCGGCATGATCGAGGTAGGGCATCGGGGTCAAGTCTATGGTCTACGACTACTGCGTGATCGGTGGTGGCATCGTCGGGCTGGCGACCGCCATGCAGTTGCTCGACGCGCACGCCGGCGCCAGCCTCGTCCTGCTGGAGAAGGAAGCCGAGCTGGGCACGCACCAGACCGGCCACAACAGCGGCGTCATTCACGCCGGCATCTACTACCCGCCGGGCAGCCTCAAGGCCGAGCTGTGCCGACGCGGCGCGCAGGCCACCAGGGACTTTGCCGCCGAGCACGGCATCCCGGTGGATACCTGCGGCAAATTGCTCGTGGCGACGAATCCCACTGAGGCTGCGCGCATGGACGCGCTGTATCAGCGCAGTCAGCACAACGGCCTCGACGTCGAGCGGATCGACACCGCCGAGCTGCGGCGACGCGAGCCACACATCCGCGGGGTCGGCGCGCTGTTCGTACCCACGACGGGTGTCGTCGACTTCCGCGCGGTCGCCACGGCGATGGGTGACGTGATCCGGGCGGCGGGGGCGACGATCGAACTGGGCGTCGAGGTCACCGGCATCACCGAGACGCCCGACTCTGTGACCGTGGCGGCCGGTGACCGGCGAATCCAGACCCGCCGCCTGGTGGCGTGCGGCGGTCTGCAGGCCGACCGGCTGGCCCGGATGGCGGCGGCGCGTACCGATTTCCAGATCGTGCCGTTCCGGGGCGAGTACTACCGGCTGCCCGCCACTCGAGGCGACCTCATTCGGCACCTGATCTATCCGATCCCGGATCCCGAGCTGCCCTTCCTCGGTGTGCACCTGACCCGGACCATCGACGGCGGTATCACCGTCGGCCCCAACGCGGTGCTCGGTTTCGCGCGTGAGGGCTACCGCAAGGGCTCGTTCCGCGGCCAGGACGTGGGGGCCTACCTGCGTTTTCCCGGCATGTGGCGAGTGGCTCGGGCGAACGTCCGCACCGGAGCCCGCGAGGTGCGCAACTCTGTGTTCAAGCGCGGCTATCTGCACGAATGTCGCAAATACTGTCCTGAACTCACCATGGACGACCTGCAGCCCGAGACTGCCGGCATCCGGGCTCAGGCGGTGCTACGCGACGGCTCGCTCGTACACGACTTCCTGTTCGCCGAGACGCCGCGGACGCTGCACGTGTGTAATGCGCCGTCGCCGGCAGCGACCTCGGCGATACCGATCGGCGCCTTGATCGCTGCGCGCCTCGCCTGAGCTGGCCGCGACCTCACCGAACCGCGCTGACCACCGGGGCGGCCGGCCGGGCCCGGCCGCCGTCGGCAGCGCCGCCGCTACGGCCATCGCCTCCAAGGCGATCAGCGTGACCAGGATGAGACTGCCGCCACTCGTCGCACAATGGACCGGGGCGAAGATCGAACGTTCGACGGCCTGCCTGGTCCGGGCAGTCGTCGTCACCCCTCAAGAATGAGAGCTGAACCTTGGTTCAGGTCAACTCCAGCTCCTGCACCGGCTCGGGCTCGGTAGCCGGACTCTCGTCCACCTGCTGCTCGTCAGACTGGGCAGGCTCGGCGTCGGCCGGCCGCCAGGCGGCCTCGTTGAGGTCCCAGTACATCCCCGCGTGATACCGACGCACGCGACGAGCATGACCGCCCGTCGCGCTCAGGGGAAGCCATTTGAGCGAACGTTGCCCCGAGGGGCAGCCGACAATTCCGGCTAACCCTTGCGCTTCGTCAGCTCCTCGGTGAGCTGCGGCGCGACTGTGAACAGGTCGCCGACCACGCCGAAGTCGGCGAGCTCGAAGATCGGCGCCTCGGCGTCTTTGTTGATCGCGACGATTGTCTTGGACGTCTGCATGCCCGCCCGGTGCTGGATGGCCCCGGAGATGCCGACCGCGATGTAGAGCTGCGGCGACACCGTGACGCCGGTCTGTCCGACCTGCATCTGGTGCGGCACCCACCCGGCATCGGTCGCCGCGCGCGAGGCCCCGACGGCGGCACCGAGCGAGTCGGCCAGGGCTTCAACAATGGCGAAGTTCTCGGCGCCCCCCAAACCCCGTCCACCCGAGACGATCACGGAGGCGTCGGTGAGTGAGGGACGGGTGCCCTTCGCCTCGACGACGCGGTCGACCACCTTGGCCGCCTTGGCCGCGTCCGAGAGCTGCACCGGTACCGGCACCTCCTCGGCCGCACCCGCTTCCGATACCGGGGTCACCGCGTTGGCGCGCACAGTGATAACCGGCACGCCCTGGCTCACCTTCGACTGCACGGTGACGGCCCCGCCGAAGATGCTCTGCACCACGCTGGCGTCGTCGTTCACGGTGACCGCATCGGTCAGCACCCCGCTACCGATCTTGAACGCCAGCCGGGCGGCCACCTCCTTGTTCTCGGGCGACGAGGAGACGAGCACCGCCGCCGGCGATGCTTGCTGCACGATCGATGCGAGCACCTCGGCCTTGGGCGCCACGAGGAAGTCGTCGATCTCGTCGCTCTCCGCGACGTACACCTTGGCAGCGCCGTACTCACCCAGGGTGCCGCGAATGGTCTCCGCGGTGCCCGGTTTGCCGATCACCACAGCGCTGGGCTCACCTATCGAGCGCGCCGCCGTCAGTAACTCGAGCGTCGACTTCTTCACCGAACCGTCCGCGGCGTCGACCAGAACAAGAACCTCTGCCATTGCGGAAATCTCCCTCAGATGAGCTTCTTGGACGCAAGGAAGTCAGCGATCTTCACGCCGCCATCGCCCTCGTCCTTGACGACCTGCCCCGCCTGCCGAGGCGGCGCCACCTCGAACGACACGACCTGCGTCGTGGCGTTGGCGAGGCCCACCTCGTTCGCGGCGAGCCCGAGGTCGGCAACCGTCAGTGTCTGGATCGGCTTGCTCTTCGCGGCCATGATGCCCTTGAAGGACGGATAGCGCGGCTCGTTGATCTTCTCCACGACGCTGATCACCGCCGGAGTCGAAGCTTGGACGACGTCGTAGCCGGTGTCGCTGACCCGCTCGATAGCCACTGACGAGCCGTCGATCGTGACCTTGCGCGCATTGGACAACTGCGGCACGCCGAGCGCCTCGGCGACGAGCGCCGGAACGACCGAGACCCGGGTGTCGGTCGCCTCCGAGCCGGCGACCACCACGTCGTACCCGACGGCGCCCAGCGCCTTGGCGATGATCTTGGCGGTCTGGATGGCGTCCGAGCCGTGTATCGCGGGGTCGGTGACGTGCACCGCCTTGTCGGCACCCATCGACAGCGCCTTGCGGATGGACTCGGTCGCCCGCTCCGGTCCGACCGTGAGAATCGTCACTTCGCCGCCGTGGGCCTCCTTCAGCAGCAGGCCCTCCTCGATCGCGTACTCGTCGATCTCGTTGATGACGGCGTCGACCGCGTCGCGATCGAGCGTGTTGTCGGCCGGGTTCAGCTTGCGCTCGGCCGAGGTGTCAGGCACCTGCTTCATCAGCACCACTATGTTCATGCCTTCGACTGACCTCTCGGATCGGGGTGTGCCGCACCCGCAACGTTCTGGAAATAGTGCCTACGTTACTGGCCAGTAGCAATATGGCGGTCGTCTCGTCACGCGAAGCATCCCACCGCGACCGGCCGCTACGGTCAGCGGGTGCAGATCGCGCGGCGCCGCGTTGCGCGGCCCGAACCGGCCGAGGCAGGATCGAGCGCTCTGCCCGTGACGGGTGAGCGGACCATGCCCGGGGTCTGGCATGAGAACTACTGGTTCCGGCGCCACGAGGCGGCGTACGAGGTCCTGCTGCCGTACGCGGCAGTACGGTCGTTGCTCGAGGTGGGATGCGGCGAGGGCTACGGCACCGCGCGGTTCGCCGACCTGGCCGGCCGAGTGATCGGGCTCGATTACGACCCCCGCACTGTCGCCCACGCTGCCGCCCGGTACCCGAATACGACGTTCGTTCGTGCGAATCTGGCCGCGCTGCCGGTTCCCGACGCGTCGATGGACGTCGTCGCCACGCTGCAGGTGATCGAGCACGTTTGGGACCACCCTCAGTTCGTTCGCGAGTGCTGGCGGGTACTGCGGCCCGGCGGCACGCTGCTCGTCACGACGCCGAATCGCCTGACGTTCTCGTCCGGCCGGACGATGCCGGCCAACCCGTACCACACGCACGAGTTCACCGCCGACGAACTGGCCGGCCTGCTGGCGGCCGGCGGCTTCCGCGACCTCCAGCTGTGGGGCCTACATGCCGGGCCGCGACTGAAGTCTCGAGACGCCCAGCACGGCGGATCGTTCGCCGAGGCGCAGCTGGCGCGACCGCCCGAGCAGTGGAGCGGGACGCTAGCGCGGCACGTCGTCGGCGTCACCCGCGCCGACTTCGTGGTCAGCGCCGAGAACGCCGACACCTCGCTGGATCTCGTCGTCATCGCGCGCCGACCGGGCGGCGTACAGCGCTGACAGGCCGAGGGCCAGGCCGCACGTCAGGCAGATCGCGGTGAGTACAAGGAACAGTCCGGCGAAATCCCATCCGTTGTCGTCCGCGTCGTCGACGTACACCGCGCCCCACGGGCCGCAGTCGAGGTGCACCTGTCCGCTGACCGGCGACACGAACGTCGCGAGCGCGTTGGTTGGTCGCACATCGGCGGATATCGGGGTCACGGTGAGCGGCGTCGAAACGCCGCCGTTCTGGGAGAGTGAGCAGTCGGCGGCAGTAGTCGAGACGCCCCGGTTCGCCAGAGTCTTGCGTCCGCCCGGCACAGATATCTCGTACTGGTGCCCGCTGGTGAGCTTCACGGTCTGCGGCGGCACCGCTCCGGCGTTGTAGGAGTGCCGCTCCATGCCGTCGGCGACGCGGTAGAGGCCCCCGAACAGGACGGCTGCCAAAAGCAGCACCACGGCAAGCACGCCGCGGCGGCGCATGACGAACGCGCCGAGCGACCTCACGTCCGCCTCCTCGCTCCTCGGCCTGTCGACGTCAGCTGCGACAGCTCGTGGCACTATCTCGCGACGTGCGCGTACTGATGCTGTCATGGGAGTACCCACCAGTCATCGTGGGCGGTCTCGGTCGGCACGTCTACGCGCTCTCGCGTGAGTTGGTGGCCGCCGGGCACGACGTGTGCGTCGTGACCCGCGGCGGCGTCGACCGGCCCGACGAAGTGCACGAGGGCGTGCGCGTCCGGCGCGCCGCGGTGGACCCCGTTCGCATCGATTTCACGACCGAGAGCCTGCTGGCCTGGACCCAGGCGTTCGAGCACGGCGTGCTGCGGGCGGCACTGCCCGTCGTGCGGCGCTGGCGGCCGGACGTGATCCACGCCCACGACTGGCTCGTGACCCAGAGCGCCGTGACGCTGGCCCGGACCACCAGTCGCCCGATCGTCGCCACTTTCCACGCGACCGAGGTCGGCCGCCATCAGGGCTGGCTGCCGGGTCCCCTCAACCAGGCTGTGCACTCGGTCGAGCGGTGGCTCGCGCACGAGGCGGTGCGGGTGATCACGTGCTCGACGTTCATGCACGACGAGGTGTCCCGCCGGTTCGAGGTGCCGGCCAAGCATGTCGCAGTGGTGCCGAACGGACTCGACGCCGACGCGTGGCGGGCTCCCGCTCGCGAGCGGATGATCGCCCGGGCCCGGTTTGCCGGCCAAGGTCCGTTGCTCGTCATCGCGGCCCGGCTCGTGCACGAGAAGGGCGTCCACGTCGCGCTGGCGGCCATGCCCCGCTTACGCCGCGAATTCCCAGGGATACGGCTCGTCGTCGCGGGCACCGGGCCCCAGGCGGGCGAGCTATACGCCGCGGCCCGGCGGCAAGGCGATGCGGTGCACTTGGCCGGCTTCGTGCCGGACCGCGACCTAGCCGCGTTGCTCGGCGCGGCCGACGCCGTACTCGTTCCCTCGCTGTACGAACCATTCGGGCTGATCGCTTTGGAGGCGGCCGCGGCCGGGGCTCCGCTCGCTCTGGCCGACACCGGAGGACTGCGCGACCTGACATTCGCCGGCGCCCGCTTCCGGCCGGACGACCCGGTCGCCCTGGCCACATCGGTCGCCGACCTGCTGTGCGACGGCTCCGTCGCACGCCGCGCGACCGTGCGCGCCCAACGACAGGTCCGTTCTGACTACGCGTGGCGGGCCGTCGCCGAACGCACAGCCAGCCTGTACGCCGACGTTGCGAGCCGCGTTCACGGCGCCGAGCGCGTACGGATCACCCGGGCGGGAGCGCCTACCGCCACCCCATAGTCCGGGACGTCATGGGTCACGACCGCATTGGCGCCCACCACTGCGCCGTGTCCGATCGTCACGCCGCGCATGACCGTAACCTTCGTCCCGAGCCACACGTCGTTGCCGACGCGCACTCTCGACTTGACGATCCCCTGGTCCTTGATCGGGCGGTCCCGGTCGGAGAAACAGTGATCAAAGTCTGAGATGTACACGTCGTCAGCGATCAGCACCGTGTCGCCGAGCTCGACATCGAGGTAGCAATTGATCGAGTCGCGCCGGGCGAAGGTGCACTTGTCGCCGATGCGCAAGGTGCCCTCGTGGCAGCGGATCGCCGTGCCGGCCCCGAGGTGCAGCCACCGCCCAAGGATCAACCGGCCCAGTCCGCGCCGGGCATACAGCTCGGCTCCACGATCCAGGAAGACAAATCCCTTGGTGATCACGTGCGGGTTGGCCAGTTTGAACCGGAAGAATCGCCAGTACCGGATCAGGTACCACGGTGTGTAGGCGCGGTGGCGGATCACCCACCGCAGCGACGCGACGGTGAGAAAACGCGCGCCCTCACGCCGTCGCGGCATCGCGCGCGCCGAAGATCCGATCGTGAGCAGCCAGCATCGCGGGGGGCGCGGCGAACACCTCGACGGCGGCGTCAAGTTCACCCGGGTGGCCGTAGCCCCAGCCGGCGCCGAGGCAGTCGATGCCATGCGCGCGGGCGCCGTCGACGTCGTGCGAGCGATCACCCAACATCAGCACGCGGGCCGGATCAGGCGAGCCGAGACGGTCCAGTACCGAGGCGATCACCTTCGCCTTGGTGTCCCGCGAGCCGTCCAACGCATCGCCCCCGACCGTCGTGAAGTACTCGGCGATACCCAGGTGTTCGACGATCGGAACGGCAAACGCTTCGGGCTTGCTCGTCGCGACGGCAAGCGTGATGTCACGCGCGCGCAGGTCGGCGAGCACGTCCAGCATTCCGTCGTAGAGCATCGTGTCGAACATCGCGGTGTCGTAGTAACCCCGGTACGCCGCGATGATCGCGGGCACCCGGTCGGCCCCGACCAGTGGTGGCAGCGATTCGTAGAAGGGCGGCCCGAGCAGTGAGCGCATCGTCCGGTGGTCCGGAAGCGGCACGCCCACGTCGGTGAACGCCCGCCGCAGCGAGTAAAGAATGCCCGGTGCCGAGTCGGACAGCGTGCCGTCCAGATCGATCAGGAGGGTGTGCACGGCTTCGTTCCGGTGATCTCGAGGTTGTAGTAGAAGTCCTTCGGCACGACGCGACCCAAGGCCGTGTCCACAGTGGATAGTCGTTGCCAGCCCTTCATCGCGAAGTTGGCCCACCTCAAGCCAAGCTTCTCGCGCGGCACGGCCGCCTCGAACGTCCTTACCGGCCACCCGAACCAAGCCGCGGTCAGCTCCTCGCACTTCGTGGTCACGTCCGCGGCGCCCGCCCGCTTCGCCATACCCTCCAGTACGGAAGGCGCGAACGTGTGCAGGTCGACCACCGCCTCGAGGGCGGCCACCCGAGACGACTCGTCCAGCTCGGCCCGTGGACGGCGCCACGACGCCGGCGCGACGTGGGTCGTCAACCACCACGTCGCCCGGGAGAGGCGGCGGGCGATGTAGTCGCCCCACCGCGTCGGCTCGCCGGCGAACACGAACCGCCCGCCCGGCTTGAGGACGCGCAACACCTCCCGGAACGCCTGCTCGACGTCCGGAATGTGATGCAGCACGGCATGGCCGACGACCAGGTCGAATACACCGTCGTCGTAAGGGATTCGCTCGGCGTCGGCTACGCGCCCCTCGACGTCGAAGCCGAGATTACCGGCGTTTTGCCGGGCGACCTCGACCATGCCTGGGCTCAGGTCGGTAACGTACCCGCGGTCGATCACCCCGGCGAGCTTGAGATTGAGCAAGAAGAACCCGGTGCCGCAGCCGAGTTCAAGTGCCGTGCCGTACGGCCAGTCCACGCGCCCGGCGATGTTGGCGAACCGGTCCCGGGCGTAGTCGGTGCAGCGCCGATCGAAGGAGATCGACCACTTCGCGTCGTACCTGTTCGCTTCCCAGTCGTGGTAGAGGATGTTGGCGAGCTTCGGATCTGACCAAGCCGCCTCGACCTGCTCGGCGGTCGGACTCACGCGAAGGAAGCCCGGCCCGGGCCGTTCTCGAGAAACGACCGGATGCCGGTCTCACGGTCCGCCGTGGCAAAGAGGGTGGCGAACAGATGCGACTCGAGGCGCAGCCCGCTGCCGAGGTCGGTGTCGAGACCGTCGTCGATCGCGGCTTTGGCCGCCTGTAGCGCGAGCGCCGGGCCGGCGGTGTAGGAGGTCGCCAGCTCTACAGCCGTCCTGTATACATCCTCCGCGGGGACAACGGTGTCCACCAGCCCGAGGCCGAGCGCCTCACCGGCGTCGATCATCCGCCCGGTGTAGATCAAGTCCTTGGCCCGCGCAGGGCCGATCAGCCGGGGCAGCCGCTGGGTGCCACCCATGCCCGGGATGATGCCGAGCAGGATCTCAGGCTGACCCCACTTGGCATCCTCAGCGCTGACCCGGAAGTCGGCGGCCAGCGCGAGCTCGCAGCCGCCCCCGAGGGCGTAACCCGTCACGGCCGCGATCACCGGCTTGGGGATACGGGCCACCGCGTCGACCGAGGAGCTGATCCGCTCGGCGTCGCGCATGACGTCGTCATGCGACATCGCGGCGAACTCCTTGACGTCCGCGCCGGCCGCGAACACCTTCTCGCCGCCGTACAGAACGACCGCGCGCACCGCCTGATCGGCGCTCACCTGGTGCGCCGCGTCCCGCAGCTCCTCCTGCATCCGGCTGTCGATCGCATTCATCGGGGGACGGTTGAGCCGGATCGTGCCCGTGCCGTCGCTGACGTCAACGCTGACGAACTCTCCCATGAGATGGAGCCTAGCGATCCCGGAATTAATCGGCTCGGGCGAAGTAGCGACCGCGGCGGCGCCACACGCCGATCGACACGCCGAACGTCTCGGAGAGGGTTTCCGAATCGATCACGTCATGCACCAGGCCGGCCGAGACCACCTGCCCGTCGCGCAGCAGCATTGCGTGGGTCATGCCGTCGGGGATCTCCTCGACGTGATGCGTGACGAGGACCGTCGCAGGCGCGTCCGGATCCGCGGCCAGCCGCTGCAGCCGCCGCACGAGATCCTCGCGACCGCCGAGGTCCATTCCGGCGGCCGGTTCGTCCAGCAGCAGCAACTCCGGGTCGTTCATCATGGCCCGGGCGATCTGGACTCGCTTGCGCTCGCCCTCGCTGAGCGTGCCGTGCGGGCGCTCGGCCAGGTCAGCGACGCCGAGCCGGTCGAGCAACTGGAGGGCCCGTCGGGCGTCGAAGCGGCCATAGGCCTCGCGCCAACGCCCCACGACGGCGTAGCTGGCGCTGATCACGACGTCGATGACCCGTTCCTCGTTCGGGATGCGTTGCGCGAGGGCGGCGCTGGTGAACCCGATCCGAGGGCGAAGCTCGAACACATCCACATGGCCGAGCTTCTCGCCCAGAACGTACGCCTCCCCCGATGTCGGATGCATCATCGCGCCGGCCAGCTGCAGCAGGGTGGTCTTGCCGGCCCCGTTCGGGCCGATGACGACCCACCGCTCATCCAGCTCGACGGTCCAGTCGATATTGTCGAGCAGCACCTTGTCGCCGCGCCGCACGGTCACCCCGACCAACTGCAGCACGGCATCGGTATTCACCTCGGCCACGCGCATATCCAACCGCACCGGTCACGAGCGGTCGCGCCGGGCAACGCGTTACAGTCCCCGACACCATGAGCGCCGACACCACCGCCTGGCCCGGACGGCCGTTCCCGCTCGGGCCGTCGTGGGACGGTAAGGGAACGAACTTCGCGGTCTGGTCGTCCAGCGCGACCGGCGTCAGCGTCTGCCTGTTCGACGAATCCGGCCATGAGCGCCGGGTTCCCCTGCTCGATCGGACCTTCCTGGTTTGGCACGGCTACGTGCCGGACGTGCACCCCGGCCAGCTGTACGGATTCCGGGTCGACGGGCCGTACGACCCCCGAAGCGGCCAGCTGCACAATCCGGCCAAGCTGCTGGTGGACCCTTATGCGAAGGCGATCGTCGGCGACTTCACCGACCATCCGGCCGCGTACGCAGCCAACCCGGACGACTCGGCGCCCTATATACCGCGATCCGCGATCATCGACCCGGCCTACGACTGGGGTGACGATCGGCACCCCGACGTACCGTGGGACGACACGGTGATCTACGAGTTGCACGTGCGCGGGTTCACCCGCCAGCATCCCGACATCCCGGAGGAGCTGCGTGGCACCTATGCCGGACTGGGCCATCCGGCCGCCGTGGACTACCTCCGCTCCCTGCACGTATCAGCCGTCGAGTTGCTGCCGGTCCACCAGTTCGTGTCCGAGCCGTCCGTCCAGCAACGGGGCATGCGCAACTACTGGGGGTACAACACCCTAGGCTTCTTCGCTCCGCACGCCGGCTACGCGTGCGCCTCTGACCCCGGTGGGGTCGTTCGCGAGTTCAAGACGATGGTGCGCGCGCTGCATGCCGCCGACATCGAGGTGATTCTCGACGTCGTCTACAACCACACGTGCGAAGGCGGCCCGAGCGGCCCGGTGCTGTCATGGCGCGGCATAGACAACCGGACGTACTACCGCCTGACGCCGGGCGATCCGTCGCGGTATGCCGACTACACCGGGTGCGGCAACACGTTCGACGCGCGGCTGCCCGCGTCGCTGCGGCTGATCATGGACTCGCTGCGGTACTGGGTCACCGAGATGCATGTGGACGGCTTCCGATTCGATCTCGCGTCCTCACTCGCCCGGTCGCTGCACGACGTGGACAAGCTTTCCGCATTCTTCGACACGATCCACCAGGATCCAGTGATTTCGCAGGTGAAACTCATCGCCGAACCCTGGGACGTCGGCGCCGGCGGGTACCAGGTCGGCAACTTCCCGCCGTTATGGACGGAGTGGAACGGCAAGTACCGCGACACCGTGCGCTCGTTCTGGGGTCATGGCGCGGGCGGCGTGCGCGATCTCGCCTACCGTCTCTCCGGCTCGTCGGACCTGTACGGCGACGACGGGCGGTTGCCGTTCGCTTCGATCAACTACGTCACCGCGCACGACGGGTTCACGCTGCGCGACCTCGTGACCTACGAGCGCAAGCACAACGAGGCGAACGGGGAGCACAATCGCGACGGCACCGACGACAACCGCTCCTACAACGGCGGGGTCGAGGGCGAGACGTCCGATCCAGCGATCAACGCACTGAGGCTGCGGCAGGCGCGCAATCTCCTCGTCACGCTGCTGCTGTCGACCGGCGCCCCCATGATTGTCGCGAGCGACGAGCGGTGGCGTACCCAGCGCGGCAACAACAACGCCTACGTGCAGGACAACCCGACATCTTGGGTGTCGTGGGATGCGTCGGCTCCGGCGGATGATCTGCTCGCTCTGACGCGCCGCTTGATCATGTTGCGCCGCGCGTCGCCGGTGTTGCGGCAGCGCGCGTTCTTCGAGGGCACGGCGGTGCCCGGCGGCGGCGGTTCCAAGGATCTGGCCTGGTTCCATCCTCGCGGACGCGAGCTGACCGACAGCGACTGGTTCGACGGCGGCCTGCGCACAGTCGGCGCGTACCTCGACGGACGCGGTCTGCGTCATCGGGGGGTGCACGGCGAACGCATCATCGACGACTCGTACTTGATCGTGCTGCATTCTGGCGACGAGGCAGAGTCGTTCAGTCTGCCCGGCCGCCCGTGGGCGACGTCCTACGAGCTGGTGATCGACACAGCCGAGCCGGCCGGTGCCGGTTCGGGCACGCCGGCCGCAGGCGCGACGGTGCCCATCGGGCCGCGGACGGTGTTGCTGCTGCGCGCGTGTCAAGACTGAGAGGACTTGTGCTTGTCGGATCGGTCCTCTTGCTACGTCCGGCCCCGCAGGGAGTCGCTACCCACAGTTAGTTGACGCGTCCACAATAATGGGGTCCGAGCGCGTCGACCTTCGGGAAGGTAGAGATCATGACTGTCGCAGTGATCGGTACTGGCGATATCGGTTCTCGTAACGCCCGCCGGTTGGCCGACGGTGGGTCGACGTGGTCGTGGCCGCCAGCAACATCGCAGGTGCGCAGTCCGCCGCGGCGAGCGTCGGACACGGCGCCCGGGCGGCTGATGTCGCCGACGCCGTCGGATCGGCCGACACGGTCGTCTTCGCAACCTGGTTCGCGACGACCAAGGAGTTGCTGGCCCAGCACGCCGCTCAACTGTCCGGCAAGATCGTCGTCGACCCGTCGAACAACATCGCAGTTGACGGCTCCGGTGGCGTCGTGAGCCAGAATCCGGAGGGTGTATCGGCCGGGCAGCAGCTGGCTGACGCGATTCCGGCGGATGCGCGTTACGTCAAAGCCTTTGGAACGCCCACCGCTGAGCTGCTGGACTCGACCGCGACCGAGTCGGGGGACACGCCGGTGCTGTTCTATGCAACTGACGACGACGCGGCCGGCCGGGCCGTGGCCGAGCTGATCACGACGGCGGGCTTCGAGCCGCTCAAGGTGGGCGGGGTCGATGCAAGTGGCCCGATCGAGGTTTTCGGCGATCTGCACCCCCTCGGCGGCCTGAACGGCCGCACGCTAGGCCGAGACGAGGCTCTGCAGCTGCTTAACAAGTAGGCCGAACCGCTCGCGGTCCAGCCACGGCGTCGGCAGCCTTGGCCGGCTACCGGCTTCGCGTCCTGCCGCATGTCGCCTACGGATGACGTTCCTAACTCACGCGCTGCGAACCGCAGAATACCTCAAAACCTTTGTGGCATAAGGCTTCTCTGCGCCGAAGGTGTCTGCTATCATCGTACACATGTTCGACGTTGCCGCACCGCCGCCGAGTGCGGTCGACGTCCTCGAGCAGCCCGAGTCGGTCGCCGCGGAACTCGCCGCTACTCGGCCGGGTCCGGATCTGATCCCGGCCTTGTCCCTGCTGGACCCGGCCACCCTTACCCACGCGGGGCGGGTGGATCTGCTGGTCGCGCTGGAGCGGCACGCGGCGTGGCTGGCCGCGGTGCAGCAGCAGGTGCTCGCGGCGATGGCCGCGGACCCGGTCGCGGCGGCCGACCCGGTGGATCGCACCGGCCGGGCGTGGGTCCGCGAGGACGTCTCGTGTGCGCTGCGGCTGTCCGGGGTCACGGCGCAGCGGCGCCTGGACGTCGCGCAGTCGCTGACCGATGACCTGCC
>JBKPQM010000086.1:0-9981 GCA_046734095.1 Actinomycetota bacterium
GGGAGCTTGCTGCCCGGTCGGCCAAGAACTTCAGTCCTCCACCTCCCCACGTATCCCAAGCCGAAGCGGACGACACGGTCGCTGAGCTGTACCGCAGCGCTCAGGTCGCAGCCGGGCATGTCGCGGAGCTGACCGGACTCACCGAGCCGCCGGTCACGGCGCCCACTCGGGTCATCGACCGCGAGGCCTGGATCGACGTCAACGCGAGCGGACTGCGCAACGTCATGACGCCTCTCGTCGACCGGCTCGCCGCGGACAACAAGGTCGGCCGGATGACCGAGACGGTCGGTGGCCGCCTCACCGGCATGCAGGCCGGAGCCGTGCTGGGCTTCTTGTCCGGCAAGGTCCTGGGCCAGTTCGAGTTCTTCGACAACGCCGACGGTCAGCTCCTGCTTGTGGCTCCCAACCTGGTCACCGTCGAGCGGCAGCTAGACGTCGAGCCGCACGACTTCCGGCTCTGGGTATGCCTGCACGAGGTCACGCACCGGGTTCAGTTCACCGCCGTGCCGTGGCTGCGCGACCACATGCACGGCGAGGTCGCCGCGCTGTCCGACAGTATCGACACCGACCCGGCCGCGATGCGCGAGCGCACCCGAGCGGCGTTGGGCGAGCTGGTCAAGGTGGTGCGCGGGCAAGGCGACGGTTCGGGGCTGCTGGCCGCGCTGGCCACTCCGGAGCAGCGCGTCGTCATCGACCGGGTGACGGCGTTCATGTCGCTGATCGAAGGCCACGCGGAGTACGTCATGAACGCCGTGTCGCCGACCGTCATCCCGTCCCAGCAAACGATCGAACAGCGCTTCGGCGCCCGCCGCCGTCGGGGCGGCAACCCGCTCGACCGGCTGCTGCGGCGGCTGCTCGGCCTGGACGCCAAGGCGCGGCAGTACATCGACGGGGCGGCGTTCGTCCGCTACGTCGTCGGGCACATCGGGCTCAGCGGGTTCAACAAGATCTGGACGTCAGCGGAGACACTGCCCCGCAAGGACGAGATCCGCTCGCCGGCCGACTGGGTGACCCGCGTCCACGGCTAGGAGGGCTCGCGCAACCTGTGGCATCGTCAGGACGCCAACGGTTGCACGATCCGAGGGGAGCGCCATGGGGCCGCATCCGGCAGTGGCCGAGGTGCGCCGGGCGGTGCGAGCAGCCTTGACCGGGCCGGTCCTGGTGGCCTGCTCGGGCGGTGCCGACTCGTTGGCGCTGGCCGCAGCGGTGGCCTTCGAGGCGCCCCGGGCAGGCATCCCCGCCGGGCTGGTCACCGTCGACCACGGGCTGCAGCCCGGTTCGGACTTTCAGGCGAAGGCCGTCGCCAGCCTGGGATACGAGCTGGGGTTCGACCCGGTCGAAATCGTTCGGGTGGACGTCGGTCGGCACGGTGGCCCCGAGGCGGCGGCCCGTACTGCGCGGTATGGTGCCCTCGACGACATGGCCGAAGCGCTTGATATGGACGTCCTGCTCGGCCACACGCTCGACGACCAGGCCGAGACGGTGCTGCTCGGGCTCGGTCGTGGGTCGGGGCCGCGCTCGATCGCCGGCATGCGTCCGATCGAGGGCCGCTACCGCCGCCCGTTCCTGGACGTGCACCGGTCGACGACGGAGGCCGCCTGCTCGGCGCTCGGCCTCCAACCCTGGGACGACCCGCACAACGCGGATCCGTCCTACCAGCGGGTGCGGCTGCGCCACGACGTCCTGCCCCTGCTCGAGGACGTGCTACAGGGTGGCGTCGCCGCCGCCCTGGCCCATACCGCGGCGCTGGTCCGCGACGACCTCGACGCCCTAGACGAGCTCGCGGCCAAGCATGTGGCCCCGGAACTCTCGGTGGGTGACCTCCAAGTCCTTCCCCGGGCGATCCGCAGCCGGGTGCTGCGCGCCTGGGCTCACCGGTGCGGAACGGCCCAACTCACCGCGACGCACATCGCGACACTCGACGCGCTGATCACCGACTGGCACGGGCAGGGACCGATCGACCTGCCGGGCGGGTTCGAGGCTGTCCGGGCGTCTGGCAGGCTCGACCTGCGCTCCAAGCAGAGGGGGTAAGCAAGTGTCATCCGTGCTCGACACCGACATCGAGGCCGTAGTCGTCCCGGCCGACCAGATCGCCGACAAGATCGCGGAGCTCGCCAAGCTCATCGATGCCGATTACGCCGATCGCGAACCCCTGCTGGTCGGGGTGCTCAAGGGCGCGGCGATGTTCATGTCCGACCTCGCGCGCGCCCTCGAGCGGCCGTCGACGATGGAATTCATGGCGGTGAGCTCCTACGGCAGTTCGACCACGAGCTCCGGGGTGGTGCGCATTCTCAAGGACCTCGACCGCGACATCGCCGGCCAGCATGTGCTGATCGTCGAGGACATCATCGACTCCGGGCTGACCTTGTCGTGGCTGTTGCGCAACCTGGCCAGCCGCAACCCGGCCTCGATCGAGGTCGTCGCGTTGCTGCGCAAGCCCGACGCGATCAAGGTCGACGTCCCGGTCAAGTACGTCGGCTTCGACATCCCGAACGAGTTCGTCGTCGGATACGGCCTCGACTATGCCGAGCGCTACCGCAACCTGCCCTACGTCGGCCGGCTCCGGCCCTCCGTATACAGCAGCCACTGAGCTATCACCTGGCTCACGCGGCTCGGGCTCTCCAGCGCGTACGCCTTCGCCAGCACGGCCGCCGCCTACTACCTCGTCGGCAAGAACCCCGCCAATCCGACAGTGCAGGCCCAGGCGGCGATCCACAGCTATCAGGCCGTCTACTTGTGGTCAGCGGCGTTCTTCGCTGTCGGCGTACTGATCACTGTGCTGCTGTACCGGCCGGCGGCGCCACAGCCGGAGCCGGCCGCCGCTGCCGCTGTTCATATGTGACCGTAAGATGGGCGACGGAACGCCCCGGCGTCCATCTGCGTTCTATCTGTGGTTGCGGCTGGCGTGAGTGCCCCCCGGATCACGCCAGCCGTGTACCGTCCGTACGTGGGTTTACGCGAGCATTCATCGCAGTTGGGCAGGAGGAGCGCGAGACGGCCCCCCGTCGAGCGATGACACATGGATCGAAGGCGTCTATTCCGGTCGTGGTGGCTGTGGGCCATCGTGATCATTTTTGCGATTTTCGTGCTGCCGTCGGTGATTTCCGGTGGCAGTCCGTACAAGTCGGTCAACACGTCAGTGGCGTATGCCCAGATCGACAGCGGCAACTTCACGTCGGCGACGATCAAGGACAAGGAACAGCAGCTCCAGCTCAACCTCAAGACGCCAGTCGACGGCAGCAGCAAGATCAGCACGTCCTACCCGGCCGACGCATCAAGCACGATCTTCAACAAGCTCACCGCTGAGACCGGCGCGAATTCGGGCCGGACATTCACCACCAAGGTCACCAAGAGCAACACGTGGGTGTCGGTGCTGATCAGCTTGCTGCCGATCCTGCTGATCATCGGCGTGCTGTTCTTCGTGATGAGCCAGGTGCAGGGCGGCGGCAACCGGGTCATGAGCTTCGGGCGCAGCAAGGCCAAGCTCGTCAACAAGGACATGCCCAAGACGACCTTCGCCGACGTCGCCGGCGCGGACGAAGCGATCGAGGAACTACAGGAGATCAAGGATTTCCTGCAGAATCCCGCCCGTTATCAGGCGCTGGGCGCCAAGATCCCCAAGGGCGTATTGCTGTTCGGCCAGCCCGGTACGGGTAAGACCCTCCTGGCCCGGGCGGTTGCCGGTGAAGCGGGAGTGCCGTTCTACTCGATTTCCGGCTCTGACTTCGTCGAGATGTTCGTCGGCGTCGGCGCATCTCGCGTGCGCGACCTCTTCGAGCAGGCCAAGGCGAACGCCCCGGCGATCATCTTCGTCGACGAGATCGACGCTGTCGGCCGGCACCGCGGCGCGGGCCTCGGCGGCGGCCACGACGAGCGCGAGCAGACGCTGAACCAGCTACTCGTCGAGATGGACGGGTTCGACGTCAAGGGCGGCGTGATCCTCATCGCCGCGACGAACCGTCCCGACATCCTCGACCCGGCGCTGCTGCGCCCCGGCCGCTTCGACCGGCAGATCGCGGTCTCGCCGCCCGATGTCGAAGGCCGCGTTGCGGTGCTCGGCGTGCACGCCAAGGGCAAGCCGCTCGCGCCCGACGTGGACTTGTCGGTGATCGCCCGCCGCACGCCGGGCTTCACCGGTGCCGACCTGGCGAACGTGATCAACGAGGCGGCGCTGCTGACCGCCCGCACCGGTGGGCGGCTGATCGACAACAAGGCGCTGGAAGAGGCCATCGACCGCGTCATCGCCGGCCCGGAGCGCAAGACCCGGGCCATGAGCGATAAGGAGAAGAAGGTCACTGCGTACCACGAGTCGGGGCACGCGCTCACCGCGTGGGCTATGCCAAATCTCGACCCGGTGCACAAGGTGACGATCCTGCCGCGCGGCCGGTCGCTGGGACACACGCTCGTCCTGCCGCTCGAAGACCGCTACACGCAGACCCGATCGGAGATCCTCGACCAGCTGGTGTACGCGCTGGGCGGGCGCGCCGCCGAGGAACTCGTGTTCCACGAGCCCACCACCGGGGCGTCCAACGACATCGAGAAGGCCAGCAAGCTGGCCCGGGCGATGGTCACCGAGTACGGCATGAGCACCAAGCTCGGCGCCGTGAAGTACGGTGCGAACGAGAGCGAGCCGTTCCTGGGCCGTGACTACGGCCATCAGCGCGACTACTCCGAGGACATCGCCGCCGACATCGACTCCGAGGTGCGTGACCTGATCGAGGCGGCGCACGACGAAGCGTGGGAGATCCTCGTTCAGTATCGCGACATACTCGACGCGATGGTGCTCGAACTGGTCGAGAAGGAGACGCTCAACAAGGAGGACCTGGAGCGCATCCTTGCCCCGGTTCGCAAGCGCGCGCCGCACAACACGTTCACCGGGTTCGGCAAGCGCACGCCGAGCGACCGGCCGCCGATCGACATCCCGCCGGGCGCGCGCTCGAACGGCTCCCCGAATGGCTCCGGATCGGCCCCGACGCCGCCGCCCATGGATGCGCCCACCCCGGTGGGCACGCCGCAGGTAGGCTCGTCGCCGGTGGCGCCGCCGTCGGCCGGGTCCGGCGACGTGCCGTCCGGGCAAGGCTTCGGTCCGACGCAGACCTACGGCTCGCGGCGCTCCTACGACGATCGGCGGCCGACGGCACCGCCGCCATACGATGACCAGCCGACGGCGTTCCTGCCACCCGTGAGCCCGCCGGCGACCCCGCCGCCGCCCGGCACGTACCCGTCGTATCCCGAGCGGCAGCCTCCAGACGGGACACAGGGCCGGCGTGATTGACCCAGCCGGTGCCCCGAGCACGGGCGTCGACTCGGCGCGGGTTGAGGCAGCGGTTCGCGAGTTGCTCGCCGCCATCGGCGAGGACCCCAATCGTGAGGGCCTGAAGCGAACTCCATCGCGAGTCGCGAAGGCCTATGCCGAGATGTTCGCAGGCCTCACGGTCGACCCCGATGACGTGCTCGAGACGACGTTCGACGAGAACCACGACGAGCTCGTCCTGGTCAAGGACATCCCGCTGTACTCGATCTGCGAGCACCACCTGGTGCCGTGGCACGGCAAAGCCGCGGTCGGCTACATCCCGGGCGAGGACGGGCGGATCACCGGCCTCTCGAAGCTGGCCCGAGTGGTCGACCTGTACGCCAAGCGCCCACAAGTGCAGGAGCGGCTGACGTCGCAGGTGGCCGACGCGGTGATGCGCCGGCTCGAGCCGCAGGGTGTTGTGGTGGTCGTCGAGGCCGAGCACTTGTGCATGGCCATGCGAGGCGTGCGCAAGCCCGGTTCGACCACCGTGACCTCCGCCGTGCGCGGCATTTTCAAGTCCGATCCGCGCAGCAGGGCCGAGGCATTGGGCCTTATTCTCGGGCGATGAGCGCGACGCTTCCACGGCGCTCGGATCGCATCGTCGTAATGGGCGTGCTGAACGTCACGCCGGACTCGTTCTCCGACGGTGGCCGCTACCTGACCCTGGACGACGCGGTGGCGCACGGTGTGCAGATGCGCGCCGAGGGCGCCGATCTGATCGATGTCGGCGGCGAGTCGACCCGGCCGGGCGCGGAGCGGGTGGCCGCTGACGTTGAATCCGCCCGAGTCGTGCCGGTGATCAAGGCACTGGCCACTGAGGGCCTGGTCCTCAGCGTGGACACCTATCGGGCCTCGGTGGCCGCGGCCGCGCTCGACGCCGGCGCGCAGGTGATCAACGACGTATCGGGCGGACTCGGTGACCCGGACATGGTCCGGGTGGCGCGCGAGAGTGCGTGCCCGTGGGTGCTGATGCACTGGCGCGGGCACAGCAAGATCATGCGTCAGTTAGCCGTCTACGACGACGTGGTGGTCGACGTGCGCCGCGAGCTGCTCGCCCGAGTCGATGCCGCCGTGTCCTACGGCGTCGATCCTGACCAGATCGTGCTCGATCCGGGCCTCGGCTTCGCCAAGACGGGGGCGCACGACTGGGCCTTGTTGCAGCGCCTGAGCGAGTTCGTCGCACTAGGCCTCCCGGTCCTGATCGGGGCGTCGCGCAAGTCGTTCCTCGGCCGCCTGCTGGCCGGGCCGGACGGTTCGCCGCGACCGGTGGGGGAGCGCGAGGACGCCACCACGGCGACCACCGCCTACGCCGCGCTGAACGGTGTATGGGGCGTGCGGGTGCATCAGGTTCGGGCCAACGTCGACGCGGCGCACGTCACCGCCGCTATCCAACGGGGACGTGGCGATGACCGCTGACCGGATCACGATCACCGGCCTGCGCGCACGCGGGCATCACGGCGTGTACGACATCGAACGGCGCAACGGCCAGGACTTTGTCGTGGACGTCGCCCTCGAACTCGACACCGCTCCGGCGGCTGTGTCCGACGATGTGGCCGACACCGTCCACTACGGCGAGCTCGCCGAGACGCTGGCCGGCGTGGTCCGCGGCGAGCCGGTGAACCTGCTGGAGACGCTGGCCGCCCGGCTGGCCGACGTCTGCCTCGACGACAAGCGGGTGGCCGCCGCGACGATCACCGTCCACAAGCCGCAGGCGCCGGTGACGGTGCCGGTGAGCGACCTCGCCGTGACGATCCGCCGAGAGCAGAGCCGATGACCAAGCAGGGTTCGCGATGAGCACCGCGGTGTTGTCGATCGGCTCGAACGTTGGCGATCGGCTGGCGCACCTGCAGTCGGCCGTCGACGCGCTGCGTCCGTGGCTGCGGGCGGTGTCGCCGGTGTACGAGACGGCGCCCTGGGGCCCGGTCCCGCAGGACGACTACCTGAACGCCGTCCTGCTCGTGGAGGACGCCACGGCGGCGGCGCGCGACTGGCTCACGCGCGCGCACAGCGCTGAGCAGGCAGCCGGTCGCGACCGCGCGCACGAGGTGCGGTGGGGTCCGCGCCCGCTGGACGTCGACGTAGTGGCGGTCGATGACATCGTGAGTAAGGACCCGCGGCTGACGCTGCCGCACCCCCGCGCGGCCGAGCGGGCGTTCGTCCTGGTGCCATGGCTGGCGGTCGACCCGGCCGCGACGCTTCGCGGGCGGCCGGTGCGGGACCTGGTTGTTCGGATCGATGACCGCGTGCGTCCTCGTCCTGACCTCGAGGTCGGGTAGGCGATGCGGCGTACCAGCTTCGGCGACCTCGTAGTGCCGTTCCTGCTGCTCGGCGGAACGATCTACGTGGTGCTTCGGCTGTGGTACGACTCGATTCCGCCGCTGTCGATCTTGGTGCCGGTGCCGCTCGCCGCGCTCGCCGTCGTCGAACTGGTTGCCGCGCGCCGGGTGCGGGGCGCCGTTCGGCATGACCCGAACGCCCGGCCGATGGCGGCGATCGCCATCGCGCGATGCGTCGCGCTCGGCAAGGCGTCGGCGCTCGTCGCGGCCGGCGTGGCCGGGGGGGCGGCAGCGTTGCTGGTTCGGGTGATACCCGATGCGGGCACGGTGCGGGCCGCGTCTAACGATGTGCGGGTGGGGATCTTCCTCTTGGTAGCGTCGTTGCTACTGTTAGTCGCCGGACTGTTGCTCGAGCGCGCCGGAATCGACCCGAACCAGAGGCGCCCGCCTACTGTTAGCGGTTAATCAGAATCGCGGCGAAAGGATGTCGAAACGGCATGCCTACCGCGTCTCGCTAGACTCTGCGCATGTCTGACCCTGCCGAGCGGCCCGGCGAGCGAGGCGTGCTCCGCACGTTAGGCATGATCGCGGCCCTCGCCCTGGGCGGTGCCGCCGTCTTCATGGTCGTTGTCGCCCACACTCAAAAGCAGGTGCAGATCGGCCTGCTGGTCGGGCTGTGGGCGGCGCTGCTGGGCGCATTCACGCTCTTCGGCCCCCGCCGCGGCGCGGCTGAGCCCGGACGGGGCGTGATGCTTGCCGGCGCCGACCGCTCCCCGGCGCAGCGGCGCGAGGACGAGTTGCAGCTCGAGGTGATGCTGCGCCGCGAAATGGAGCGCGTACTTCGGACGGAGCTCGCGCAGCTGCGTGGCGAGGTTGCCGGATTGCGCGAAGATCTGGTCGAAAATGGCCAGGGCGAGCTGCGTCTCGAGCGTATCGAGACCACCCGTCTCATCGGCTCGGAGGATCTGCAGCACGAGGTGCGACGCGTGGCGATGGCGCACAGCCCGGCCGCCGCGGCCCTCGAGGGTGGCCCGGCTTACCCGCCGGCCACCGTGGTCGAGACCGGTGTCAAGAACAGTGCTCCACTGCCCTACGTCTACGGCGGCCAGTCAGGACGCGATCGTGCCACGCCGCCGGTCGCCGGGGCGGCGCCTGAGCCGTCGCTGCCGGCGTCCGCGCTGACGCCCGCCGCGTCTGCGCCATTCGGCGGGACCGCTGCGCCGGGGTCGCCGGAGACCACGATGCTCTTCGCGCCGGACGGGTCTGGCGCACCCGCCGCGACGCCAAGGCCAGCCGAGCCGCCGAGCATCGGGACGCCGCCGTCCGCGCCGTTCTGGGCTGCGCCGCCGGGGCCTTCTGCGGGGTCGTTCGACCCGATGCCCCCGCGGTCCACCGCGGGGTCGTTCGACGCGATGGCGCCGCGGCCCGCATCGGCGCCGTCGGCCGCGCTCTTCGAGACGGAGCATCGCCCGGAGTCCCGCCCGAGCCTGCCCGCTCCGGCTCGCGCCGTGGGCGATCACTTTCCGAGCGTGCCGCCGCCCGAGCACGGCCCCTCTGTCCTGCCCCACGCGCAGCCCTCGGGGCTCCCTCCGGAGCCGGCGCCGCACGCGGTGTCGCCCCTTGAGGCGCTTCGCGCATCGCTCGCCGAACCACCCGCCGCACCACGATCCGCGGCCGCTGTCTTCGAGAATCCGCTCGACGGCATGCCCCGGCTCTCGCGATTCGATGACAACTGGGACGAGCCGACCGAGCACCGGGCCGCATCACAGGCCTGGGACGGTGATCTCGTCGAGTGGCCGGACCGACCGCAGTCTCCCCCGCTTGCGTCCGGGTCGCCCGCAGAGCCACCGATGGCATCGAGTCAGCCGCGCACGCCCCAGTCGTACGTCGGACGGCGGCGATCCGCCGTCGAGGGTGGACCAGGCTACCCATCCCAGCCCTCGAACGCGCCTACGCCCTACCGCGCCTACGGAGACGGCCGGAGCAGCGCGCCACCCAGCGGATCCGCTAACGGCGCGCCATATGGCGGCACGTACCCCGAAGGCGCCTTCCCGAGCGAGTCGAACGGCGTCCAACGCAACGGCGCCTCGTCCGCGCACAACCGCGGCAGCGAGCCGGGCCCGATCGGTGGTCGCCGCCGGCGGACCGAGGGCGAGCTCGACGACGTCCTGGGCCGGATGCTGAGGCGATGACCGATGCGTGCCGAGCCACTCTCCCCGCGCACCCGATCAGCCCGTCGTTCTGTGACCGGCTCGGCGGCAAAAGCGCGGTCGGTATCCTCCTCTGATGCCTTGGGGTGAGAAGCGCGCCGACTACGGCGCCGACACCCCGTTACCACCGGAACTCGATCCCCGCCAGGGACGACCCGTCAAGCCCTCGGAGCCCGTGCGAGTCAGCGATCTGCAGGCC
>JBKPQM010000087.1:0-11645 GCA_046734095.1 Actinomycetota bacterium
GTACAACGTCTTGCTGGCTGAGCAGGAGGCAGGAATCTGCGCCTTCTACGTGCTCGTCGCCGAGGACGGCTCGGTTCTCGGCAGGTTCAATCTGGTCGACATCGCAGTCCACACCGCCAAACTCGGTTACCGGGTTGCCCAGCACGTAGGGGGGCAGGGCGTGGCAACCGCGACCGTGCGGGACGTGTGTCATCTTGCCGCCACTCGACACGGCGTGCGCACGCTGAGGGCCGCCACGGCGCACAGCAATGCGGCCTCGCAGCGAGTCCTTACCAAGGCGGGGTTCGTCCCCGTCGGTCCAGCAGAACCGGAAGACCTTGGCGGCAAGGCAGGCACCTGGTATCAGCGCGATCTGACGGTCGAGTCGAGTCCTGACGAATGACCGGCTACCCGCGCGGACATGCCAAGGAGAGTGCGCACGCTCGTGCCGAAGAGCCAGCGTTGGTCCGCATACCGCCGAGGGGAACTCGAGTGCAGGAGGTCTGGCCAGCCCAGTACGGTGCGGAGGCATGTCCTCGGACGAGTTCGTGCCGGTCGGCTTCGATCCGCCGACCTCACTGGCCACCGACCAGTTCCGCCTCGAACCGCTGGGGCCGCAGCACAATCAGGCCGATCATGCCGCCTGGATGTCGAGCATTGAGCACATACGCTCCACTCCCGGCTATCCCCACGGCAACTGGCCACCACGCAGCGGCATGACCCTCGAGGAGAACCTCACCGATCTTCGCTGCCACGCCGAAGACTTCGCGCGCGGCGCCGGTTTACGGGGCGGACAGCGGGCAGCCCCGCACGGTCGTACGCACGCTCGGCTGAAGACGGAGAACTTAGTTGCACGGGCCTGCGACGTCGCAGAGGATAGTGACACGTGTCCGCTCCTTGATCCAGAAGGAGGTTGCGACAATGCGTATCGGCCTGACGTGTATCTACATTGACGATCAGGACAAAGCTGAGCGATTCTATACCGAGGTGCTCGGTCTCCGGGTCAAGGACAACGTGCCCTACAGCGCCACCGAGCGCTGGCTGACTGTGGTGTCTCCGGAAGACCCCGACGGAGTGGAGCTAGTGCTGTACATAGCCGATGCACCCGCACGAGTCTTTCGGCAGGCCAACCGTGAGATCGGCCGGCCCGTTATCTCTCTCAGCACCGACGACTGCAGGCGCGAAGCCGAGCGGCTAAAGGCCATGGGCGTGGTGTTCGTCAAGGAACCCGCGAGAATGGACTACGGGGGAATGGATGCGGTCTTTGACGACTCGTTCGGCAATCTGATCAACCTGCACCAGGAGTGACGGGCGGCCGTAGCCGCTGACCGGTGTCGCCGTAAGCCGCCAAGGAGGCACTCCCCAATGTGCAACCCCGACAGACAAACATCACATGCGCGGCTCGGGTCCATTGCCGGACGATGGCAAACATCCGGCCATGTCATAGCCGAGCCAACCATCCCGGTCGCTGGCACCGATACCTACGAATTGTTGCCGGGCGGACACTTCCTTGTGCACCACGTCGACGTGACCGTCGGCGATCAGCGGTTACAGGCAATCGAGATCATCGGTGAGCCGAACGGGCACGGCGGGTACCTTGCGCGAAGCTTCGACAGCGACGGCAACGCAGAAGTTATGGACCTCACGATCGACGACGAAGGTGTCTTCCACTTTGCTGGAGGCGGAGACATCGCTGCGGCGGCGCAGCCGTCGGGCCCGCCGGCCGCCCGCATCCGATCGACCCTCCGAATCGCACCGGACCACAAATCGATGACGGCGCTCTGGGAGCGATCCGAGGACGGGACGAGTTGGCAGCCATGGATGGACATCGGGTTTCTGCTCAACGATCCTGAGCGCTAGCGCCTTGAGTCCGTGATTGCGTGATCTTGGACTTGTGGCTGAATCTTGACCGCAAGTCCAAGATCACGCGCCGAATCACGAAGTCCGGCTGTAGCGCTAGCCTGCAAGCTACGGTCGCGGCTCTTACTGGTTCACCGTGCTGAGAATATCGAATTATGTTCCGCACTGGAATGTAATACTTGGTCGTGACTACACTTTGGCTCGTGCATCCCGCATCAGACGAGGCGGGCAGAGTTCCTCGCGTCGGCCGCCCGCGTGATCCGTTGATCGACGCGGCGGTGCTCGAGGCGACGCTCGCCGTGCTGGACGAATCCGGATACGGGCGGCTGACCCTCGACGAGGTCGCGCGGCGGGCGGGCACGACCAAGCCGGCCATCTACCGCCGCTGGCCGACCCGGCAGCAGCTTGTCCTGGCCGCCCTGGGCGTGAAGTTGGGTAGCGCCCGCGCGCCGGACACCGGCTGCACGCTGTGCGATATCGACGAATGCCTGAAGGTCTTCGTCAAGGTGTTCCGTCGCATCACGCCCGAGGTGCTCGGTCCGTTGCTGGCCGACTGCACGAACGATCCGGAGCTGCAGCGGGCTTTCATGATCACGCTGTTCGATCCACCCCGGGCGGCCGTGAAGGAGACCCTCAACCGGGCGCACGAAAGGGGCGACCTGCGGGAGGCGGTTGACCGCGACTTGATCGTGGACCTGCTCGGATCGCTGGTCTACTACCGTGCGTTGTTCCGCCACGCCAGCACCAGCAATAAAGAGATCGAGCGCGCGGTCAAGGCGTTGCTGCAGGGCATCGCAACCGACTACCCGCATCTGCTCGAGCACAGCCGGGTGATGAGTGCCAACGGCCGTCATCAGCACGGCTGACACCCCCGTGGACGGCCGGCGTCCCGGGCGTCCCGGACCAGGGAGCCGGTCGCCGGACGCAGGGTCGAGGCGACAAGCAGCGTAAGGACGATCCCTACCGCCACGGCGAGGACCGCCGTGCGGATGCCCCCGGCCGTGGCGAGTCCGTCTCCGGCGGTGTTTCCCGCGCCGTGGTTCGCAATGAGGACCAGGACGGCCAGGCCGAGCGCGGCGCCGACGCCGGATCCGGTGGATGCGAGACCGGAGGCGACGCCCTGCTGCCCGTCGGCCACGCCGGTCGCCGCCGCTATGAACATCGCGGTGAACACGATGCCGTCGCCGATGCTGAGGGCTACCAGACCAGGTATTAGCGCTGAATACGAGCTGTCCTCGGTCATCGCCCACCCCAGCCCTGCGGCGCCGACCGCGCCAACCGCCAGCGCCGCGACCAGTGTGCGCCGAAGGCCGAACCGCGTGACCAACTGCCCGGCCACGGTGGACCCCGTGACGACCACGGCGGTCGGCACAAGGAAAGCCATGCCGGTCTGGAGCGCGTCGTAGTTCCGGACCTCTTGGAGGTAGATCGACAGGAAGTACAGCACCGAGCCGAAGGTCGCCGCGAACATCGCCGCCAGCGCGACCGCCGCAACGACGTTCCGGTTTCTCAGCAGCGCCGCCGGCACCAGGGGGTCGACGGCCCGCCGCTCGATCAGGACCAACGCGGTGAGCAGTGCGAGCCCGGCCGCCGCCGTGGCGAGCACGACCGGCGAGCCCCAGCCGGCTTCTGGACCGTTCACCAGAGTGAACACGAGCAGTGTGATGCACCCGGCGGCGCTGAGCGCGCCCAGCACGTCGAACGAGCGGCCTTTCCCGCGCCGGACATCGGCGTCGAGGAGCGGGAACGCCAGCACTAGAGCCGCGACGGCCAAGGGGGCGTTGATCAGAAACACGGCTTGCCATCCGAACGCGCGAGTGAGGACGCCGCCGAGCAGTACACCGACCACCAGGCCGGCCGCGCCGGCCCCGCCCCAGACGCCCAGCGCGCGGTTGCGCGCCCGACCCTCCGGGAAGGTGACGTTGACAAGGGCCAGCGTTGCCGGAAACACCACGGCACCGCCCAAGCCCTGCACCGCGCGGGCGCCGAGCAGCATCTCCGGGCTCTGGGCGAGACCACCGGCCGCGGCCGATAGTGCGTACAACGCCAATCCGGTCACCAGGACGCGGCGCCGGCCGAGCAGGTCGGCGGTGCGCCCACCCAGCAGGAGGAACCCGCTCGATGCGACGACGTACGCGGTGACCACCGTCTGCAGCGTCTGGCCCGAGAAGCCCAGGTCACGCCCAATGTCCGGCAACGCCACGACCACGATGTACTGGTCCAGCGAGACGATCAGCATGGCGAAGGCCAGCAGCGCCAGGGCGGCGCCGCGAGCGTGCCGGTCGCGTCGGGCGGCCAAGGGAGATCCGGCGACATCCACGGCAGCCTCCAACGACACGACCTCTTATCCGTTTCGATACTGACCATAATGAAACTGGGTACCGGCCGCGACTGAATAACGGCGCTCTTGATCGAGGCGCCTTCGCCGCCGGGTGATCAACCCCAATCGCTGGGCGGGCAGCCGGCTGCCGTTATTGACTAGCGCCCGCTAGTTACGCTGCGATTGTGGCCGCGCGCTTCGACCGGGCCTGGACGTCCGTGCATGAATGGCCCGGCATGCGCTCGGAGTACAGCTGGCTGCCTCCATCCGGTGAACCGACGCGTACGGACGCCCTCCAGGTCGGAGTTTCCTTCAGCCAGCACCGCGCGCTGGTGTACGAGTCGGCGAGCCGCACCGTCGAGGCCGATCTGGCCGGCGGGTCGGTGATCGTCACCGGCCGCGATCCCATCACTTGGCTGCGGGTGCACGAGACCACCGAGGCGCTGGAGATCTACCCAGACCTCAAGCTGCTTGGCTCGATGGGAACATCCTCGCTCGAGCCCACCCGGCCAGGACCGGACGCAACGGTACTTGGCATCGCCTCGATCCTGAAACGCGCGCACCTTACCGGTCCGACGCTGAGCGATGTCGCGGCGAGTGCGCTCGCGCACACGCTCGCAAGACACCTGCATCAGAACTACTCCGGCCGCCGGAGCGTCACGCGACCGCCGATCGGGCGGCTCGACCGGCGCACCGTCGACCGCGTCGCCGCCTTCGTCGACGCGGAGCTATCCGAGGTGCTGACCCTCGATCGCCTGGCCGCGGTCGCGATGTTGAGTCCGTTCTACTTCGCGCGGGCGTTCAAGTCGACGACCGGACTGGCGCCGCACCAGTTCGTTACGTCCCGGCGCATGCACCGCGCGACGAGCCTGCTCATGCACACGAACTCAAGTGTCGAGCAAGTCGCGTATGCGGTCGGGCTGTCCAACGTCAGCCACTTCCGGCGATTGTTCCGCGCTCACTTCGGCGTCACGCCCGGGCGCCTGCGCGAAGACAGCAAGATCGGACCCTCCGCTCCGCACGTCGGTTCGGCGAGCATTGCGGTGTGAGATCGAAACCCTTCCTGATCCTCAGCGGTGACATTCCCCTATCGGCCCGCCTATACCGGGCAACCGGCGACTTGACCGAGCGGCAGCCCGCGCTGATCGTCACTGGAGCGTGGCTAACCGTAAAAGAGCAGATGCCGCACAGGTATGCGGAGTTGCTCGCCGCCCGCGGCTATACCGTGTTGACCTTCGACTTCGCCGGATTCGGAGAGAGCGGCGGCTCGCCGCGGCAGGCGGAGATTCCGGCCCGCAAGATCGCCGACATCACGTCGGCCGTCCGCTACCTCTCGACCTTGTCCTTCGTGCGGCCCGGCGGCATCGGGTATCTGGCGATCTGCGGTAGCGCGCAGTACACCCTGCGCGCGATCGCCGACGGCGCGCCCATCAACTCGTTTGCCAGCGTGGCTGGTTGGTACCACGACACGCCTACCGTGGCGCCGTTCTACGGCGGCATGGACGGCGTGAACGAGCGGATCATCCGGGCCGACGACGCCCTCGACGAGTTTCTGCGCACGGGCGACGTGCGGATGGTTCCCGCCTACGAGAACGGCAATGACCGAGCCGGCATGTTCTTCGAGCTCGAGTACTACGGAAAGGCCGAGCGTGGAGCGGTCCCCGAATGGCGTAACGAGATGGCCGAGTTCAGCTGGCTGTATTGGCTGACGTTTGACGGCTTGTCCGCGGCCGCCCGAGTCTCGGTGCCGTCGCTGTTCGTGCACAGCGACGACTGCGTACTACCGGACAACGTCAAGGCCGTCCACCAACGAGTGACCGGACCGAGCGAGCTGGTTTGGGCCGAGGGCACGCAGACCGACTTCTACGACCAGCCGGCTCAGGTCGAGCTGGCCGTCGATGCGGCGGACCGCCACTTCCGGGAGACGCTGTGAGCAACCCCGACGTGATCACCCGCATGCTGCACGCTATAGATCGGCTTGACTGGGACGCCGTGCGGGACTCGTTTACCGAAGAGGTCGCCATCGACTACACGTCGCTGTGGGGCGGCGATCCGGAGAAGCTGCCCGCCGACGAGCTGATCTCGCGCTGGAGTGAGTTCGCGTCCGGGCTCGCCGCGACGCAGCACCACATCGGCGCGCTGGTGATCTCCGATGATCACGTGGAGACACACGTCGTTGCCTACCACTGGCTGCCGCACGGTGGCGCGTGGACGGTGCACGGCAACTACATCGCGCGACTAAAGGACGGGAAGATCGCCGAGCTCACGCTCCAGACGTACTACGCCAGCGGCAGTGAGGACCTGCCCACGGTCGCCGCCCAGCGCTGACTCCGCCTGGGATTCCGCATCGCGCGGACGTTTCGCAGCTCACAAGGAGCTGCCGGCATCGGAGATTGCCGCCCGCATCCGTTCCCCGAGCAACGCCATCCGCTCCACGGGCTCGTTGCTGAAAACGATTCTGAGGTGACGGGCGGCGATGTCGCCGCCCCACCCATGCATCGGGGTGGCAGCGACCCTGTGCTCGAGGAGACGGTCAGAGAGCTCGGCCGCGTCGAGTCCGAGCGCGGCCGCGTCGACCAACAGCGACCAGCCGCCGGCCGGTCGGACGACGGGCAGGCCGTCGAGCTGGCGGAGCGCTTCGTCACGGCGCCGCTGGTACTCCGCGTTCGCGGCGTGCAGGTGATCGTCGGACAGGCCTAGGGCGACTCGCACCCCGACCTGTGCGAACCCGCTTGCCACCAGGCCGTTGTAGATGTGCACACGCGCGACGTCGTTCGCGAGGTCACCCGGAGCGACGACCCAGCCGACCCGCCAGGCGATCATCCGCTGCTCCGAGGATGGGGCACCGACGGTGACGGTTCGATCGCCCATGCCTGGAAGCGCCGCAGGATGCCGGATCGGGCGACCGTCGAATAGAACCCCCTCGTATTCCGCCCAGTAGAGAAGAAAGAGATCCCGCGCGCGACAGACCGAGGCAATTGCATCCCACTCCTCTTCGCTCGCCACCCAGCCGGACGGGAAGGACGCATTGTTGAGGAACAGGACGCGGGTGCGTTCCGAGACTGCGGCCGGGAGCGCATCGAGATCCAGTCGCCACTCGCCATCGACAACCTGAAGCGGGACGAGTCGCGGCGCCGCGCCGACGAGCCGCACCCGGTTCAACATGCCCGCGTATGTCGGGTCGGTGAGAAGGACCTCGTCGCCCGGATCGGTAAGACAGAAGAGCGCATCGAGCATCGCGTCGCCCTCGCCGCTCGTGATGATTACCTCGCGGCGCTCGTCGTAACGCGGGCCACCACGACGCTCGATGTACCCAGCTACCGCCTCCTTGAGATCATCACGTCCGGTGAATGGCAGCCAGCTGTTCGTCTCGTCCTTGCCGATCGCCGCTCGGGTTGCCTCCACTGCCTCCGCGGGTGGCGGAATGTCGGTGTCGAGGTTCTCCAGGCGAAGCACATCGGGGTCATCGCCCGCCGCCGCGGCGACACGATCGATATTGAAACCCGGGATTTGCTTCAAACGGTCGACGCTCATCGATTCCGGCCTTTCGCGCGGGATGCGATCACGAGAGAAGCGGCTTTCACCATGGCATTCACGGAACGAACACCTGCCGCATGTAGGGCCGCTGAATTATCACGGCCACCACCCGCTCGGTCCCGTCGAACACGTCGCTCAGCTCGCCTCGCACGTCCAGCGTCAGTTCCGAGACGCTATCGACTCCCAAAGGGTCGCTGCGGACGACGTTCAGCACCTGGTCTTCCTGGTACCAGCGCACCACCCGTGGGTCCTTGGCGGCATACATCGGCAGGTTCGGTTTGTCGGCGGTCGCCCAGACCACCATGCCGCCCTGCTGGTAGGCCAGCGTCAGGTGGACCTGCCCGCGTTCAGCCACCGCGGAGAAGCTCTCGCGAACCTGTGTCTCGCCGCGCTGCTGCTTGGTGAAGGTCTGTGATCGCGTGATCTCGGCGAGCGTGGCGTCGCCGTACTTGCCGGGTACGCCGGCCGGATCCTCGGTATACGTGTGCCAGTGGAGGTGCCCGAGCTCCCCACTCTCCTGATTGCGGGCTTGCGAGACGAAGACGACATAGCTGAGCTGCGCCAGGCCAGTCGACGGCTCGCGATCCCGAGTTCTGTCGGCGTACACCTCGTGGAACGGGATTAGCACGTTTGCCCCGCGCAGCGACGTTCCGCGCAGGTCGTCACCGGCATAGGGAGCCAATTCCCAGCCGCTTGGCAGCCGCCGCTGCAGCGCGGCTGCGTTGCCCTCGAGGGCGATCATCGTGCGGGCGGCGGCGATCCCGTCGGAATAGTGCAGATCCATTGCTCTCCTTGTCGACCCGCCGCCCGCGTGACTCAAGGCGTCGCCGTGGTGACCGATTGGGCCGCTGGGCTGTCGCGGTGAGTCGCCTCGATGCGGGCTGTGGTGTTGGGGCTGGGAAAGCTCACTTCGATGTGTAGGCCTCCATTGGGGCGGGCCTGGGCCGTGAGGGTGGCGTCATGCGCGGTGGCAATCGCCTGGATGATCGACAGGCCGAGACCGAGGCCATCCTCGTCGTGCCGGGTGGATTCGGGGCCAAGCCGTTGGAACGGTTGGAGCAGGCGCGGCACTTGATCCGGGGGCACAACTGGCCCAGTGTTCGCGACCGAGAGGAACGAGTGACCAGCCCTGGTGCCGGTCGCTATCTCGACGCGACCACCGATGATGTTGTGGCCCAACGCGTTGTCGATCAAGTTTGTGACGAGTTGCTCGGTCAGGCGGATGTCGCCGTCGATCGGAGCGGGCTTTGTCGATGCGTGCACGTGCAGGCCGAGATAGTCGGCCTTGGGATGCAGCGCGGTGAGGACTGTGTCGGTCAGGTCGGCCAAGTCGAGACGTTCGCGATGGTCGAGGCCGCGCTCGCTGCGTGCGAGCACGAGCAGGGCCTCGATAAGCCGGTCCTGGTGTTCACCGATCGCGACCACCTCGCGGCACGCCGATCGGAAGGTGTCGATGGTGGCGTGCGGGTCGGTGAGGGTCATCTGCAGCAGCGCTCGAACCACGGTGAGGGGGGTGCGCAGTTCGTGGGATGCGTTCGCGACGAAACGGCGCTGGGCGTCGAAGGCGCCCTCGAGCCGGGCGAGCAGGTTGTCGATGGTGTCGCCGAGCCTTTTCAGCTCGTCGGTGGGGCCAGCGAGGGCGAGTCGCTCGTGCAGATTGGTCGCCGAGATCTCATTGGCAGCTTCGGTGATCGTCCGAAGGGGACGTAGCACCCGCCCGGCAACGAGCCAGCCGAGCATGATCGCCACGACGGCCATGACGGCGAGCGCAATACCCGAGTACAGAAGGAGTTCGCGCATGACGTGAGCATGCTGGTTCGCGGCGAGCGCGCGTAGCTGGCGATCCAGTGCCTGAATCTGCTGTGGGCTGAGTGCGCCGCCGCCGTTTGTCCCCACGTTGGGGGTTGGTGTCGCTCCGGACGGGGGCGGCGACCCACCCAGCCTGCCGGCGACGATCATCCCGTTCGGACTGGTGTAGGCGAAGTTGCCGGCGGTGGCGTGCTCCACGAGAACGTAGGTGATGGCCAACAGCGCGGCTCCGCAAATGATGAAAAGCACGCTGTACACCGCGGTGAGCCGCAGCCGGATCGTGCGCTGCGGCAGGTGCGGACGCGCGGCCCACTGGGTGAGCCGATGCTGAAGGCGGGCGAGCATGCTCAGATCCGGTAACCGGCTTGGGCGACGGTCTCGATGATCGGAGGATCGCCGAGCTTGAAACGTAGGCGGCTGATCGTCGTCTTGACCGCCGTGCTGAACGGGTCGGCGTATTCGTCCCACACCCGTTCGAGGATCTCTTCGCTGGAGACGACCGCGCCCTGGGCGCCGAGCAGTAGTTCCAGGACGGCGAACTCCCTCGGGCTCAGCGGCAGAGCTTGTCCGGCCTTGGTGACCACTCGGTGGGCCGGGTCCAGGCGCAGGTCGCCGTGGACGAGCGTCGGCGGCTGGGCCGGGCGGGACCGACGACCGAGCGCTCGAATGCGGGCCAGAAGCTCGGCGAAGTCGAACGGCTTGGGTAGGTAGTCGTCCGCGCCCAGGTCGAGGCCGTCGACCCGATCCTCGATCGTGGTGGCCGCGGTGAGCATGAGGATCCGGCTCTCGCACCCGTCTGCGACCAGCGTCCGGCAGACCTCGTCACCGTGCACCCGAGGCAGATTGCGGTCGAGAACGATGACGTCGTAACGCGTGACCGCCGCGTGGGCAAGCGCGTCCTCACCGTCGAAAGCCAGGTCTACGGCCATGCCCTCGCGGCGCAGGACGGTCGCCACGGTAGTGGCAAGCCGGGCGTGGTCCTCCACCACCAGCACCCTCATCGGCTGCTCCTTGCCTGAGCCGCTGCCGACCCTCTCCAGGCTAAGACGCGATGCCCAAGCGTGGGGGTCCGGTCCCGTTCACGATGCCTTGCCCGCGGTTGCGCCGCGGTTACAACGACACCGTGCTGCGACCCGCCCGTCCGTACAACCGATTTCCGAGACGCGATCCACCGCTCCCGGAGAGGAACACGACCATGTACACCGACCAACGCCACGCGGACGACCAGAGCGGGAGGCGAAATCGCCGTTGGCGGGCCCTCCTGGTCGTTGCCGCGCTCGCCCTCACCGCGGCCGCCTGTTCGAGCGGTTCGAAGAGCCCTGGGGTGGCCAGCGCAGGCTCGACCTCGCCCACCAGCACCTCGTCGAGCAGCTCGCCGAGGGCAAGCCTGCTCGCCTACTCCCGCTGCATGCGCGCACACGGGATCAGGGACTACCCCGATCCGGACAGCCAAGGCAATCTCGGTCTTAACGCCGAACCGGGAAGCGATCTCGACCCCAACAACCCTCGGTTCAAGGCCGCCGACCGGGCGTGCAAGTCGCTACTTCCGCCGCGGCAGGCTGCCCTGTCCGGCGCGAAGGAGGCAAATCTCAGGTACGCCAGGTGCATGCGCGCACACGGCATCTCTGACTTCCCCGACCCGAATCCCGACGGCACGCTGCGGATCGAACCAAAGCCGGGAACCAATCTCGACCCCAACAACCCGCAGTACAAAGCCGCCGACACCGCCTGCAAGCACTATCGACCAGACGGCGGCACGGGCGGGTCGCTCCAATCGGGCGGGGCCGGCTGATGAGCGCGACAACCAGGCAGATGAGCACCGATACGGCTGCACCTGACGAAGCTCGGCGGCGCAGGCGCCGCCGCGGCCGGTGGGCACTGGCAATCGTGGTGGTACTGGCCGGCGCTGCGGTGACGGTCGATCGCACCCATCCGGGCGGTGTCGATTTCACCCATCCGCTGGGTCAGCGCGACGGCACGAGTAATGCGGCCGCCAACAACGCCGCCACCACGACCGCGAAGGTCACTCGCGGCACGCTGTCGTCCCGGACAAGTGTGGGCGGCTCGCTGGGCTATGCCGGCGACTACACCGTGCTGGCTCAGGGCCACGGCACCGTCACCGGCCTACCGGCGGTGGGGC
>JBKPQM010000088.1:0-7934 GCA_046734095.1 Actinomycetota bacterium
TGACTGCCCGACGCCAGCGCCGCGACCCGTGCGATGGCTCGGTGAGTCTGCGCATCCATGACACCGCGACCCGGTCGGTGCGGGAGTTCGTCCCGTTCGAGCCCGGCAAGGCGTCGATCTACCTGTGCGGCCTCACCGTGCAGGGGCCGCCACACATCGGGCACGTCCGCAACTGGGTGACGACCGACATCCTGCGGCGATGGCTGACGTACCGCGGGTACGAGGTCACGTATGTCCGCAACGTCACAGACATCGACGACAAGATCCTGATCAAGGCGGCGGAATCGGGCGAGCCATGGTGGGCCCTGGCTTACCTGTACGAACGGGAGATCCGCACGGCTGAGGTCGCCCTCGGCTGCCTGCCGCCGACCTACGAGCCGCGCGCGACCGGTCACATCACAGAGATGATCGAGCTGATTATGCGGTTGATGGACAAGGGGCTTGCGTACGAGTCCGACGGCGACGTGTTCTTCGACGTCGCGGCGTTGCCGTCCTACGGCTCGCTGTCGGGGCAGAAGATCGACGAGATGCAGCCGGCCGGCGACAGTGCCGGCGACGCCCGCAAGCGCGATCCGCGCGACTTCGCCTTGTGGAAGGGGCACAAGCCCGACGAGCCGTCCACGGCATCCTGGCCTACGCCGTGGGGGCGCGGGCGCCCGGGCTGGCATCTCGAATGCTCGGCGATGGCGACGAAGTATCTGGGCTCGACGTTCGACATCCACGGCGGTGGGCTCGATCTCGTGTTCCCCCACCACGAGAACGAACTCGCGCAGTCGACCGGCGCCGGCGACGGGTTCGCCCGCTACTGGATGCACAACGGGCTGCTGAACCTGAGCGGCACGAAGATGTCCAAGTCGATCGGTAACACCCTTGCTGCGACGGAGGTTGTCAAACAGTGGCGGCCGGTCGAGGTGCGCTACTACCTCGGCGCTCCGCACTATCGCTCAACGGTGGAATTCACCGAGGAGTCGCTGGATGAGGCAGCGGCTGCGTATCGGCGCATCGAGAACTTCGTGGAGCACGCGGGGGAGGCGGAGCCGTCCGAAGAGTTGCCGGCCGCGTTCGTCGCTGCGATGGACGACGACTTGGGCGTGCCCGCAGCGCTGGGCGTCATCCACTCGCGAGTGCGCGAGGGCAACACGGCGCTGGAGCGTGAGGACGCTGCGGCCGCCCGGGCCGCCCTCAGCGACGTGCTGGCCATGACCTCTGTCCTCGGCATCAATCCGACGGAGTGGGAGGATGCGCCGGCGGCCGAGCTGGTGTCCACAGTGGACAGGCTGGTTCGCGTTGCCCTCGAACAGCGCACGAAGGCCCGCTCCCGCAGGGATTTCACGGCGGCTGACGCGATCCGCGACCAGCTGACCGACGCCGGGGTGATCGTTGAGGACACCCCGAACGGGCCCCGCTGGACGTTGAAAGGCCACTGATGCCAGGCAATTCAGCCCGGCGGGGCGCGGTGCGCAAGTCCAAGAAGGGCGCCACCGTCGGGTCGGGTGGTAAGGGGCGAGCGGCGCTGCGTGGACGCGGCCCGACGCCGCGAGCCGAGGAGCGGGCCGGGCATCCGGCCGCGCGACGAGGGGCGGCAAAGGCGTCCCGACCCAAGCGGCCGAGTGACGCACCCGAGCTGCTCGTCGGACGCAACCCGGTGGCCGAGGCGATGCGGGCCAGAGTGCCGGCGACCGCCCTCTACGTCGCCCTCGGCATCGACGCCGACGAGCGGGTTACTGACGCGGTGCGGCTGGCTGGCAAGCGGGGCATCGCGCTGCTCGAGGTAAGCCGGGGTGAGCTCGATCGCATGACGGGTGGACTGCTGCATCAGGGCATCGCCCTGCAAGTGCCGCCATTCATGTATACCGCGCTGCCTGACCTCCTGGCCCGGGCGGGTGAGTCGACGACGGCTCCGTTGCTGGTCGCGCTCGACGGGGTGACCGATCCACGAAACCTCGGCGCGATCATCCGCAGCGCGGTGGCGTTCGGTGCGCACGGTGTTCTGGTGCCGGCGCGCCGAGCCGCCGGGGTAACCGCCGCGGCGTGGCGAACGTCGGCGGGGACGGCGGCGCGCATCCCCGTCGCACGGGTCACGAACCTGGTCCGCGCGCTGCGCGATTGCCAGGCGGCGGGGCTGTTCGTCGTCGGTCTGGACGCGGACGGCTCGACCACGCTTGACGATCTGGCCGCCGCCGACGGGCCGCTCGTCGTCGTGGTCGGCTCGGAGGGACGAGGCTTGTCGCGGCTGGTCGGCGAAACGTGCGACCTGACGGTGTCAATCCCCATGGCCGGGCCGGCCGAGTCGCTCAACGCGTCTGTGGCCGCGGCGGTCGCGCTGGCCGAGGTGGCCCGACGTCGGCGGGACTGATGCGTCTGGACGGTGCGGGGCTCACCGCCCTGCCGGTCCTGGACGAGTCGCTGATCGAGCTTTCGGTATCGCGTAACCGACTGAGATCTGCGTCCGGCGTGGGGCGGCTGCGGCACCTGCGTGTGCTGAACCTCGCCGATAACGAGCTCACCTGGCTGCCGTCGCTACGCGATCTTGCCGACCTGCACACGCTCGACCTCGGCCACAACCGCCTGACGTCGGTGCCGCCGCTACCGGACATCAACGGCTACCTCTACCTGCATGACAACGCGTTGACGTCACTGCCCGATTCGCTGGGCGATCTCACCCGATTGCGCTACCTGAACGTTTCGGCCAACCCGCTCGAGCGGTTACCCGCGCGGCTCGGTGACATGCAGACTTGCTCGAACTGCGGGCCGAGCGGTGTGGTCTGACCGCGCTGCCCCGTGCGTCGTGGGGCGCTGATCGATGTTAGAGCCCGAGTGCCGTGCGGAGTTCGTCGGTCGTGAACCGCGAACCGTACGCCGGCGTATTGGGCTGAAAGCGCCGGCCCTCGACGAGGGGACCGGCATCGACGACGTCATAACCGAACGAGTCGCCCAGATCGGTGACCACCTTCTTGGCTTCGGCGTCGTCACCGGCGATCGGCAGCGCCCGGCGGTCGGCTGAACCCGGGGACTGGCCCTGGGTGAGCAGCTGGTGGTAATTGATGGAATTGAACGCCTTGACGACCCGCGCATCGCGCAGGTGCGCGGCCAGTAACCGTGAACTTGTCGTTTCGCCGGAATCCAGCGCGGCGATGTGGCCGTCACGCGGTGGGTAGTGATTGTTGGTGTCGATCACGATCTTGCCGGCCAGCGGTTCGACCGGCACATCCGCGATCGCCCGCACTGGAATGGCCACCACGACGATGTCGCCCACGGCGGCCGCGTCAGCGGACGTAGCCGCCGAGGCGTGCGGACCGAGGGATGCGACCAGATCGGCCAGCGTCGCCGGTCCACGGGAATTGCTCAGCACAACGTCGTGGCCCTGGGCGATCGCGAGCCGGGCGACGGTACCGCCTACCCGGCCACTGCCGACGATTCCGATGCGCATGGCGACATAACCAGCCCGGGCGGCGGGGTGTTCCGCTCGTGACCGCCAGTACGCCGCCTACCGCAACTGGCGGCCACGGCGAATGTCCGATCAGCCGAGGCGCTCACCGGTCTCCGGATCGAACGCGTGCTCCTCGCCGGTGAGCACCTCGAGGTTGATCGTGTCGCCGACGCGCGGCGGGACGCGACCGTCGAAGCGTGCGACCAGCTGCTTGGCGTGCAGCTCGTCCTCGCCGGGCAGGGTGCCGTGAACGTACGCGTCGGCGCCGAGCTCCTCGACAAGGTTGACGTGCAGCTTCAATGCGGTGTCGCCGCCATCGGAAGCGATGTGGAACGACTCCGGGCGCACGCCAAGCGTGATCTTGTTCAAGTGGGCCGCGGTTGCCGCGTCGAGCACGGGCTTCGACAGCGGGATGACCGCATCGCCGTACTTGGCTCCGCCGTTGCTGAGCTCGACATCACGGAGGTTCATCGCGGGCGAGCCGATGAAACCGGCGACGAACGCGTTGCCGGGCTTGTCGTACAGGTTCCGCGGCGTGTCGACCTGCTGCAGGATGCCGTCCTTGAGCAGAGCGACGCGGTGGCCCATCGTCATCGCCTCGACCTGGTCGTGGGTGACGTAGATGGTCGTGGTGCCCAAACGGACTTGCAGCGCCGCGATGTTCGCTCGTGTCTCGACGCGCAGTTTGGCGTCGAGGTTGGAAAGTGGCTCGTCCATCAGGAAGACCGACGGCTCGCGGACGATGGCCCGGCCCATGGCGACCCGCTGGCGCTGGCCACCAGACAGTGCCTTGGGCTTGCGGTCGAGGTATGGCTCGAGGTCGAGCATCTTCGCGGCCTCGAGGACCTTCGCGGCCCGCTCGGCCTTCGGCACTCCCTTGAGCTTGAGCGCGAAGCCCATGTTCTCGGAAACGGACATGTGCGGGTAGAGAGCGTAGTTCTGGAACACCATTGCAATGTCGCGGTCCTTCGGCGGCTTCGTCGACACGTCGCGACCGCCGATGTGGATCTCGCCCTGATCGACGTCTTCCAGTCCGGCGAGCATCCGCAACGCGGTCGACTTGCCGGACCCGGACGGGCCGACGAGCACCATGAACTCGCCGTCGGCGATGTCGAGGGTGAGATCGTTGACCGCGGGCACCGGGTTACCGGGGTAGATCCGGGTGGCGTTGATGAACTGCACTTCGGCCATGGGGTTCTCCCTGATCGGTTGTCAGGACCGCGCCGGGTACGGGTAACCCGGGCCTTCGGGCTACCTCACGGATTTCCGATCAGCCGACGGGCCCCCGTCCCACCGATGAAGAGACGGCGTCAGCTGACCGGCGTAGCGGTCGGATGACGTCATTGGACATGCGTGACCTAAGCCACGTCAAGTCGCGGTGTAGGTAGGTACCCAGAACCGCAGCTTTCCCTCGCGTTCATCCGCAAATCGCCCACCGTTGACCTCGATCACCCTGCGTGAGGCCAGGTTGTCGGTATCGCAGGTGATCAGAACGGGATGGATCCGCAGCCCATGAGCCACGGGCAGCGCCGCCCGCAGCATCGCGGTTGCATGGCCTTGCCGGCGGGCGCTCGGCCGCACGTCATAGCCGATGTGCCCGCCGAACTCGAGCAGCCACTCGGTGAGTCGGTGCCGGATCGCCAGCCGGCCGAAATACTCAGTGCCGTCGACGTACCAAAGCGTCGTGCTGGGCACCCAGCCAGGCCGGCGAGGCGTCGCTTCGAGCGCGTCGGCATGCAGCCGCTGGATGTAGGCGGCGAATGGCTGCGGGTCGGCCCAGGAGTCGCGATTGACGCGGATCTCCTCGCCGAGCATGGAGTGATCGTCCGCACGGCCGCGGCCCTCAGCTTCGAATTCTCTGATGGCATCGAGGAACGAGGCATGGACGGCGGTCGTCGGCGCGACCAGCTCAGGCACGATAGATCTCCGCGGGCGGTGTTTCGTTACGCAGCTTCGCGACCTCGGCGCGGATCGCCGACATGATCACGTCGGTGATCTCGCGCAGCACGTCGCCCGTGGGTTCGATGCCCTGGTAGCGCGTGAGATCGACCGGCCGTCCCACGCTCGCCTCGACGCAGGGACGGAGCCGCCGCTCCTCCAACTTCTGCGCGCCCCACTGCCCGACCGGCACAACCGGGATCTCGGGCGCGAGGAGGGCCAGCCGGGCGACGCCGGTCTTTGCCTGCATCGGCCACCGCGCGGGGTCCTTGGTGATCGTGCCCTCGGGGTAGATCACGATCGCCTCACCGTCGCGCAGGGCTTCCACAGCGTCGTGCAGCGACCGGGACGCGTCGACGGTGCCCCGGTACACCGGGATCTGCTTGCAGCGCCGCAGGATCGTGCCGAGCACGGGCCGGTCGAAGAGCGTGTTCTTGACGAGGAAGCGAGGGATACGTCCGGCCTGCCATACCAAACGAGCGACGACCAGGGTATCCATGTGGGACACGTGGTTGACCGCGATGATCACGCCGCCCGTGGGCGGGATCCGGTCCAGGTTGCGCCAATGCACGCGGTATCGCAGCCCCACGATTGGGTACACGATCACCACGGCGAGGCGGATCCAGGCTCCCGCCTTCGGTTTGTGCAGTCGGCTCACGTCGTCTCCAGTCTGCCCGCAGTGGCGGCGGCGCTGTCAGTGTCCTGGATTTAACGTCATCGAGCCGCCCCGCCGCGCTGAACTAGACTGGCGGCGCCGCCGACGTGGCGCAATTGGCAGCGCACCGCTCTTGTAAAGCGGTGGTTAGGGGTTCGAGTCCCCTCGTCGGCTCCGGTGACACGTCGACCCTTGTTAGTACTCCGGCGCCGATTCGGGCCGACTACTCGGGCGGCGCGGACTCGGCGTCGCCGGGCCGCAGGCGTTGCTGCTGTTCGGGCTCGAGCCCCTCGCCGCGCTGCAGCGGCGGCTTGTGCTCCTCGCGCCGCCAGGCCGAGAAGGCAGCCGTCATCGCGAGCAGCCACGCCGCGCCGAGGACGATTCCGCCGAGGACGTCGGAGACATAGTGCACGCTCAGCGCGATGCGGGAGAACCCGATGAGCGCGACGACGAGCGCCGCCCCGGCGTAAAGCCAGTTCCGCCAGGCATGGCGCACGACCGGCAGGAAGATCAGCACCAGGATCCCGCATCCGACCGTAGCTGCCTGGGCGTGGCCGCTGGGGAACGACGTTCCGTGCGCGGCCGCGACCGGATCGGGTAGATGCGGACGCGCCCGGTCGACGGCTGCCTTGGTCAGGCGGTTCAGTAGCGAACTGGCCAGGGCCGTGACCGCCAGGAAGATTGCCAGGCGCGGCAGTCGCCGGTAGACCAGCCAGCCGAACACGGGCGTGAGCACGATCCACCAACCCGTCGGCGACCCGATCCTGCTGATCACCTTCATCGCAGAGGTGAACGCCGGGTGCGCGACGGAGAAAGAGTGCAGCGTTCTCGCGGTGTCGTGGTCCAGATGCAGCATCGGGTCGGACTTCGCGGTGACGAGCAACAGCAGGATCGAGAACGGCACCGCGACCAGGCCGACCGCCAGGAATGCCAGCATCGCGCGCGCGCCGAAGTGCAGTTGCGCGCGCCGGTCCTCTTGCGCGGTCGGTTGCTCAGACATCTCTGCTGCCCTCAGGACCTGGATGGTCCGCATACCGCCACCGCACCGGGTAACACCGTCACGGTCAGCGCGTCGCGTTCACCGGCGTACTCGCCGTCGAACTCGAGCGGCACGAAGCGATCGGCCCGGATCTCGACGCGCCGTCCGCGCTGGATCATCGCCCGCGGTGGCTCGTTCGGGCGGCGCCGCAGGATCCGCCAGACCATGACCAGCACGTCGGCCCAGCCCCGCGGCGCGAGCACGATGACGTCGAGCAGACCGTCGGCCGGGTCGGCGTCGGGCAGCACAGCCGCCCCACCCTGCAGCTCACCCACGTTGCCGACCAGCACGCCGAGGCCGCGCAGCCGGTAGGGCGCACCGTCGTCGATCCGTACCTCGTAGCAGGCCCGCCGGGTGTTCCGCAGCGCCCGCGCGCCGCCGCTGATGTACGCGGCCCAGCCGTAGCGCTGCTTCGCCTGTTCGTTCGTGTCGCGGATCAGAGCGGCGTCGAAGCCGAGGCCGGCCATCACGGCGAAGCGCCGGCCGTCTGCTGCCTCCAACAGGTCAATCGGGCGAGCGCTGGCGCCGAGGGCCCGGTCGAGCGCCGTCGGCACGTCCAGCGGCAGGCCCAGGTTTCGGGCCAACAGGTTGCCAGTGCCGGTCGGTAAGAGCGCCATCGGTACGCCGGTGCCGACCAGCGCGCCGGCACTGGCGGCGACCGTTCCGTCTCCGCCACACACGAGTACTCGCTCGGCACCGGCGTCGACGGCCTGCCGGGTCTGCCCGGCGCCAGGATCCTCCACGGTGGTCTCGAGCCAGATCAATCCCGACGTCGCATCGCGTCGTTTGAGCTCAGTGCGCAGCTCCTCAGGGTCGTCCACCGTCACGGGATTGCACACGACGGCGAGCTTCACGGCATCGCGTCCTTGGGC
>JBKPQM010000089.1:0-14483 GCA_046734095.1 Actinomycetota bacterium
GTCAATGCGGCCGCGGTCCAGATGGTCTTCGTCGCGCCGCACGAACGGCGGCTGACGTCGCGGCAGCTCGACGCCATCCAGGCGCAGTACCGCAACTACATCCAAGCTCTCGGCGGGGCCGCCTCGCCGAGTCGAGCCCGCACGCAGGCAGCGCCTCAGGCAGCGACGAACCAGGCGACGACGACCATCACCGCGACGACGCAGCGCATCCGGGCGGCGGTGGCTGCCGACCTGCAGGCGACGTCCTCGAAGTACACCGTCAAGGTGCGCTGACGGTTGGTGGCTTCACCCAGCACGGGTGAGCCTCAGCCGCGACCACAGTGCTTCGCTGTAGCCAGGGCGCGCCGACCTCGCTGGTCGACGTCGGAGGACTGCGCCCGAGGTGAGGAGGAGTCGTGATCGGTGCAATTTTCCTCGGCCTGTTCTGTGGTGTCGTCGCCCGCATGCTCATTCCGAACGATGCGTTTCGGAATATGAGCGGCCCCATGTCCTGGCTCGTTTCGATAGGGCTGGGCCTGATCGGAGCGGTAGTCGGCTACGCCATCTTCACCCTTGGCTTCGGAATCGGTGATACGGACATTTTCGACTGGGGCGGCGTTCTGAGTGCGCTGATCGGCACGATCATCGTCGTCCCGATTGCGACCTGGATACTGCGTCGCACCTCCCACCGGGCTAGCACGCAGTAGCAGCTGCAGCTGTGCCGGGCCCAGCGTCCGGTGATCAACCGTCACACCCCGCTCCCAGCCGATCAAGAGCCCGAACTGGTTGCTGCAGCAGCCACACGTGCTCGTGATCAGCGTGAGGCTGGGTTGGGCAGGTAATCCTGCGCGACTGCATGCGCGCACCGCGGTCAGTGACGGCATTGCCGACGACGGAGGGTTAGGGGCGGGACGCGATGGTGAGTGCAGAGCAACAGCGACTGGACGAGGCAGACGCCGGCACAGTGAGCTGGCGTCGCTGGGGGCCTTACCTCAGCGAGCGCCAGTGGGGCACTGTCCGCGAGGACATCAGCGAGAGCGGCGACGCCTGGTCGTCGTTTACGTATGAGCAGGCACGTTCGCGCGCGTATCGATGGGGCGAGGACGGGCTGGCCGGCATGTGCGACGACAGGCAGTTGCTGTGTCTGTCACTCGCCTTGTGGAACGAGCGCGACCCGATTCTGAAGGAGCGGCTGTTCGGCCTGACGAATAGCCAAGGTAACCACGGCGAAGACGTCAAGGAGTGTTACTACTACCTCGACGCCACACCCACTTCGTCCTACCTGAAAATGCTCTACAAGTACCCCCAGGCAGAATTTCCCTATAGCGATCTCCTGAAAGTTAACGGACAGCGAGGGAAGACCGATCCTGAGTACGAGCTGATCGACACGGGGATCTTCGACGAGAGCCGATATTTCGATGTCTTCGTGGAATACGCGAAGGACGGGCCGGAGGACCTGCTCATGCAGGTGACTGTGGACAATCGTGGTCCCGACGATGCGGTGCTGCATGTGCTGCCAACGCTCTGGTACCGCCACACCTGGTCCTGGGCCGGGGGCAGCGAACGGCCAGCGCTGCGCGGGATGCCTGGTCGAAGTGGCGTTATCGCTGCGCACGCCGAACTGGGCGACCGCTGGCTTTATGCCGAGGGCGACGTCCCGGTGCTCGTGACCGGTAATGAGACGAACAACGAGCGGATATTCGGAACGGCCAACGATGCGCCGTACGTGAAGGACGGTATCGATCGCGCCGTGGTGCAGGGCGACAAGGACGCGGTGGATCCGAGTGGTACGGGCACCAAGGCCGCCTTGCACTATGTGCTGAACGTCGCGGGTGGCGGCCGCGCAACGCTTCGTGTACGGCTGGCCGACCGCGAACTGGTGCAGGTGACCGGGGGTCCTTTCGCTGATTTCGATGCTGTGATGAACAAACGGCGTCGCGAGGCCGACGAGTTCTGGGACGAAGCGCTCGCCGGCGATCTCAATGATGACGAACACCTCATGGCGCGGCAGGCGCTCTCCGGCATGCTGTGGTCGAAGCAGTACTACTACATGGATATCGAGCGTTGGCTGGTCGAGCACGGCGCGGACCCTCTGAGCGCGCCCTCCGGGCTGCGCAACCACGACTGGCGACATTTCGTGGCTGAGGACATCATCTCGATGCCGGACAAGTGGGAGTACCCGTGGTTTGCCGCGTGGGATCTTGCCTTTCATACTGTCGCGCTGGCGTGCGTTGACGTCACGTTCGCCAAGCAGCAGCTCGACCTGCTTATCAGCCGGCGTTATCTCCACCCCAATGGGCAGCTACCTGCCTACGAATGGAACTTCAGCGATGTCAATCCGCCCGTGCACGCATGGGCAACGATGTTCGTCTATGAGCTCGAAAAGGCCACCAAGGGGAAGGGAGATCGCGCCTTCCTCGAAAACTCGTTTCAGAAATTGACGCGGAACTTCGGCTGGTGGCTAAACCGCAAGGACGCCGATGACCGGAACATCTTCCAGGGCGGCTTCCTCGGCCTGGACAACATCGGCGTCTTCGACCGTAGCGCCCCTTTGCCGGGGGGTGGACGGATCGATCAGGCCGATGGCACGGCCTGGATGGCGCTGTATTGCCAGAACATGATCCAAATGGCGGTCGAGCTCGCCCGGGAAGACAGCGTATATCTCGAGCAGGCTCAGATGCTGCTGGAGAATTTCGCCTGGATCGCGGCGGCGACCAACCACGTCGGCCCGGACGGGGCGAGCCTTTGGGACGAAGAGGATGGGTTCTTCTACGACCTGCTACGCCGTCCGGACGGCAGTTCCATTCCGCTGAAGGTGCGCTCTCTCGTCGGACTGATGCCGCTCGCCGCCGCAACGGTAATCGAAGCCGGCGTGCGCACCGAATTCCCGGTACTGGCCGAGCAGGCAACCGAGTTCTTGAGCCGCCATCCAGCGGTGACGGCCGCGTTGCCCGGCCGCGGACGCCAAACAACCGCTACCGGCTCCGTCATTTTTGCCCTTTTCGACGAGACGCGGTTGCGGCGCATCCTGGCCCGGATGCTCGACGAGGGCGAATTCCTGGGCCCACACGGGATACGGTCCGTGTCTCGCTGGCACGCCGCCCATCCTTACGTTCTTACGCTGAACGGCCAGGAGAACCGGGTCAGTTACCTTCCGGCCGAGTCGGACACGGGCATGTTCGGCGGCAACTCCAACTGGCGCGGACCGGTGTGGTTCCCGATCAACTTCATGCTCGTCCGGGCACTACTGAATCTCTACGTCTACGCCGGGGACGGTTTTACCGTGGAGTGCCCGACCGGGTCCGGAAAGCAGTTGAACCTGGCGCAGGTGGCCATCGAGATCGCAGAGCGACTCGCCGCGACCTTCCTGAAGGATTCGGACGGACATCGTCCCGTTCACGGCGGGCAGCCGATCCTGCAGAACGACCCGCACTGGCGCGATCTGGTGCTCTTCTACGAGTACTTCCACGGCGATAACGGTGCCGGGATCGGCGCCAGTCACCAGACCGGCTGGACCGGGCTCGCCGGCGTCCTCCCGCTGCTCGCCAAGGGCGAGATCGGCGCTTGGCTGCGTACGCGCGGCGCGGCCGCGGTCCAACGCGGCGGGCCGTCGCAGCCGGCCGGCACGTAATGGCGGGGTGGCCGGCGCGTCCGGTGATCTACGAAGTCAATACCGCGGTCTGGCTGACCGAGTTGTCCCGGGGGAGGGCGCGCCGATTGACGTTGGCCGAGGTCTCACCGCCTGACTGGGACTCGCTGACCCCGCGCGGAGTGGACGCGGTGTGGCTGATGGGCGTATGGGCGCGTAGTCGGGCCGGAGTCGTGCTCGCCAAGGCCAACCCCGAATTGCAGGCCTCGTTCCGGGCCGCCCTGCCCGACGTCCGCGGCGAGGACATCATGGGCTCGCCATACTGCGTGCGCCGTTACGTCGTCGACGACGCCTTCGGCGGTCCGGAGGCGCTCCGCGAAGCTCGCCGCGCCTTGGCGGCTCGCGGGGTGCGGCTACTACTGGACTACGTGCCCAATCACGTGGCCCCGGATCATCCGTGGGTCAGGAGCGATCCGGAGCGGTTCGTACAGGGCGATGCCCACGATCTGGACGCGGACCCGCGTGGATGGATGGCGGTCGGCGGCACGGTGCTTGCCCATGGTCGTGATCCGTACTTTCCGCCCTGGCCGGACGTCGTGCAGCTCAACGCGTTCGCGCCGGCGATGCGAGCCGCGACGGCCGACACGCTCGCGAACATCGCCGAGCAGTGCGACGGCCTGCGCTGCGACATGGCGATGCTGCTGACCAATCGGGTGTTCGCCAACACCTGGGGGAGGCACGTCGGCGACCCGCCGGCTCAGGAGTTCTGGCCGGACGTGATCGCGGCCCTGCGCCGGAACCACCCGGACACCGTGCTCATCGCCGAGGCGTACTGGGACATGGAGTGGGAACTACAGCAGCAGGGCTTCGACTTCTGCTACGACAAGCGGCTCTACGATCGCCTCGTCAGCCTGGACGTGACCGCGGTCCGTGAGCATCTGCGCGCCGACCTGACCTATCAGTCGCGGCTGTTGCGCTTCCTCGAGAACCACGACGAACCCCGAATCGCCGAGCGCATTTCCGAGGACGCGGAGCGGGCGGCAGCGGTCGTGCTCGCAACGCTGCCCGGCGCAACGCTATGGCACGAAGGTCAGTTCGAGGGCCGGCGAGTACGGCCACCGGTGTTTCTCTCCCGGCGCCCCGACGAACCCCCCAATCGTGATCTCGCGGCATGGTATCGGCGGTTGCTCGCCACCGTGGCCGAGCACCACGTGCGCAGCGGCGAATGGCGGCTGCTTGATTGCACTGGCTGGCCCGACAACCAGTCATGCCGCGACCTGCTTGCCTGGTCCTGGAGCGGAAACGACGACGGGCGACGTCTGGCCGTGATCAACCTATCGGGTCAGCCGGCGCAAGCCATGATCCGGTTGGGATGGCCCGACCTTGCCGGCCGCACCTGGCGGCTGGCGGATCTGCTGCAGGAGCAGGTATTCGAACGGGACGGCGACGAACTCGCGAGCTCGGGTCTCTACGTCGACCTGCCGCCGTGGCACTCTCATCTCCTAGCCCTCGAGTGACAGCGGCATTTCGAGCGACGGGTTACGATGTGCTGAAGCGGCTGAGAACCTTGGTCCTGGGCACGCGAGACACCATCTCTGGGACCGTCTACGGAACCATCGTCGTGCTGGCCGCGCTCACCGCCGGAGGCGAGTCGTACGAGCACGAGCCCTGGCGACTCGACGTGATCGTCTCCGTGACCGTGGTCGTGTTGTGGCTCGCGCACGTGTACGCCGACGGGCTCGGCGAAAGTCTGACGCTGGGCCGACGTCTCACGGTCCGTGAGTTCGCGAGCATCAGCCGGCGCGAATTCGCCATTCCGCTGGCCGCAGTGGTGCCGGTCATCTTTCTCACGTTGGGCGCGCTGCGTGTACTCGCCGGGCCGACCGCCTTCTGGCTGGCGCTGGGCGTCGGCGTGGCCACCCTGACGGCCCAAGGAGTTCGGTACGCGCGGCTGGAGCGGCTGAACCCGGTTGCCACCAGCATCAGCGTCGCGGTCAACCTCGGTCTGGGCCTGATCATCGTGGCCCTGGAGGCCTTCATCTCGCACTAGACCATCTAGACCATCCTGCGCGGGTGATGTCCGGGGATCGTCCGGGCAGGGACATTGCGGACGGGCGGGACTGTTGTCGTTTCCGGAGGGTGGTGTCCGTGTTCCACTGGGTGCCAGGGCTCCGAGCGATCTCGACTTACCGGCGTCAGTGGCTCGTGAAGGACGTCACCGCAGGCGTAGTCCTGACCACTCTCCTCGTCCCGCAGGGCATGGCGTATGCGGAACTGGCCGGGCTGCCGCCGATCACCGGCCTATATACGTCCATCCTGTGCCTGCTCGGATACGCGGTGTTCGGCCCGTCGCGCATCCTCGTGTTGGGCCCCGACTCCTCACTCGGCCCGATGATCGCGGCGACGATCCTGCCGCTCATCGCCTCCGGCGGCGACCAGAAGCGGGCAATCGCGCTGGCCTCGATGCTCGCGCTGATGGTCGGCGCCGTGATGATCGTTGGCGCATTCGCGAAGATCGGATTCATCGCGAATCTCCTGTCGAAGCCCACCATGATCGGGTACCTGAACGGTCTGGCGCTGACGATCTTGGTCGGCCAACTGCCCAAGCTGTTCGGGTTCAAGGTCAGTTCAGAGGATTTCCTCGGTGACGTCACCGGATTCGTCGAGGGCCTGGCCGACGGGAAGACGGTCGGCGCCGCGGCCGCGGTCGGGATCACGGGCATTGTCGTGATCTTGGTGCTGCAGCGCTGGCTGCCGAAGGTGCCGGCCGTGCTGTTCACGGTGGTGCTCTCGATTGCCGCGGCCGCCCTGTTCGATCTGGGGACGCACGGGGTCAGCCTGGTCGGGGACCTACCTCAGGGTTTTCCGCCACTTGCGGTCCCGGACGTCCGGCTGTCCGACGTCGCCCCTCTTGTCGGCGGTGCCCTGGGCATCGCGTTGGTGTCCCTCGCCGACACGATCTCCACCGCGTCCGCGTTTGCGGCGCGCACCGGGCAAGAGATCCGGGGCAATCAGGAGATGGCCGGAATAGGGGCGGCGAACGTCGCCGCTGGTTTCTTCCAGGGCTTTCCGGTGAGCACGAGCGGGTCGCGGACGGCGGTGGCCGAGCGAGCCGGCGCGAAGACCCAGCTCACCGGCGTCGTAGGCGCAGTTCTGATCACGCTGATGATCGTCCTGGTCCCGGGGTTGTTCCGTAACCTGCCGCAGCCGACACTCGCCGCCGTCGTGATCACGGCGGCGCTCTCACTCGCCGATATTCGGGGGACGATCCGCCTGTGGCACCAGCGCAAACTCGAATTCTTGCTGTCGATCGCCGCGTTTCTCGGCGTGGCCCTGCTCGGGGTTCTGCCCGGAATCGCGATCGCGGTAGGGCTCTCGATTCTCAACGTTTTCCGGCGGGCCTGGTGGCCCTACGACACGGTGCTGGGCCGCGTTGACGGGCTGGAGGGCTATCACGACGTGCGGTCGTATCCCGAAGCGAGGCGCTTGCCCGGATTGGTGATCTATCGATTCGACGCGCCGTTGTTCTTTGCCAACGCCAAGACCTTTCGGGACGAGATACGGCGCTTTGCCCGAGCCGACCCGAAGCCCAGCTGGATAGTGATCGCCGCTGAGCCGATGACTGACGTCGACACCACGGCGTCCGATGTACTCGAGGATCTGGACGAAGAGCTGAACCAAGAGGGAATCTCGTTGGTCTTCGCCGAGCTGAAGGACCCGGTCCGGCGGAAGATCGAACGCTACGGGCTCACCCGCACGATCGACCCGCGCCACTTCTTCCCGACGGTGGAAGCGGCGGTGGCGGCATTCCGAGCCGAAACGCAGGCGGACTGGACCGAAGTCGGCTCGAGCGACACGCGCCGGGGCGATCGCGGCTCAGCCGGCACGGTGCCGGCAACGCCGAGTTCGTCACCCGGAGGGTGAACGCCAGACGCGTGAGCCGGGTCCACCCGCCAAGCAGCCGTCGATGGCACGAGTATCGTCGAATTGCGCGGTTGTGCCGAGGATCGGCGAATGGAGGCAAAGGTGCGCGTGCACCGCTATCGCATCGTCGTCGCCGGTCGCCTCGGCCGAGCGTCACGGCAGGCATTCGGAGAGTTCGACGTCGAGCCGAACGGGGCCACTACGGCACTGTTTGCGGATCTGGACCAGGCCGGACTGCTCGGAGCATTGAACCGAGTCGGGTCCCTCGGACTGGAGCTCGTGGAGATTCGGCGCGTCCACTGACGCGGCTATTTGGCGGTATGGGTCGGCGCCTGGCGGACGTCGACGAGTTCGAGACCGAGGGCACGGACCCGATCAAGCAGTGCGTGCAGCTCGCCTTGATCGAGTTGGCCGGTCAGTACGGTCGTCGTCGGCTCGACGTCGAGCAGGAGGTCGGAAAACGCTTGCCGCGCCGCAGGTCCAAGCGATCCTGTCACCCGTATTTCGTAGGAGTTCTTCGTCACGGGCGTCCCCTTCGCGTTGGCCCCGGGGTGATTGGCGGCAAGCGGGCTACCACCGGATGACCGGTTACTGGCGGCTGCGGACTTGGCGGACGTCCAGTAGTTCGATACCGAGCGTCCTGATTCGTTCGAGTAGCCCGTGCAGGCCCGCCTGATCAAGCTCAGCCTCGATGATGGTGACCGTGCCGTTGGCGATCGGAGAGAGGTACGCAAGCGCAGCTGCAGCTTCCTCGTCGAGATGGCCGACGAGGCGGATCTCGTAGCGCTTGGGCACGGGCAGGTCCTCGGGCGTCGCCGTTGTCGACTATCGAGACTGCCCTACGTCCGGGGGCGATTCCTCATCCGCACAGAGTGAGTCGTCACAGCAACTCGAGCTCGCGCGCTCGAAGCACCGCTTCTCGCCTCTTGCCGGCTGCCAGCTTGCGGTAGATCGACGCCAGATGGGTCTTGACCGTGTTGACGGACAGGAAAAGCTCCTCGGCGATCTCCGCCGTGGACATGGTTGTGGCCAGGAAGCGCAGCACGGCCCGCTCGCGGTCGGTGAGCGGCTCGAGCAGCCGCGATGGCCGTCTCGGCGTGACCTCGACCAGATCTCCGTCGGACCCGTTCGACGGCCCGGGCCAGCGTTCCGCGACGGTCGGGTGGTGAGCGAGCAGCGACGCGAACACGTCAGCCACCTGCATGAAGGGAATCACCACGTCACCGTTGGCGATCTCGAGAGCGCGGACTACCACCTCCAGCGCGCGGCCGGCGTCGTTACGCAGTTGCGCGATCCGCGCCTCACACAGCAGCGCATCCACCAGCGTGCACCGCGCGACCTGCGTGGCCGGCCCGGCCAAAACGCGGCGCACGCAATCCTCCGCGCCGCGCAGGTCCCCGAGGGCAAGGTGCGCCTTCGCCGCGCAGATGGCGGTCCCCGCGGCGAACGACGTCCGGCGATAGGGATGCAGCAATTGCAAGGCCCGCTCCGCCCGGCCCAGCGATGTCTCGATACCGGCGAGCAACATGTCGCGATGCGCCTGGAGCAAGAGGGTCCCGGGACCCAGCTGGGGCGCCGCGTCCAGCACCGCCTTGGCCGCGCTTACCTGTCCACTCGCTAGCAGCAACTGAGCCCGCGAATGGGCGACCGCTGCCGTCAAAGCCCGATCTCCCTCCACAGGGACGATGGCTAGACATCGGTGCACGGCGCGGGCCATCGTCTGGAAGTCGGCGGCGACGAATCCGCGCCACGCGGTGGCCAGCTCGAGGGTGAGAGGGGCCGTGAGGTCCGCCGAAGCGTCTAGCAACTCTCGAGCTCGTTGCTCAGCTTCCTCGGCACTGACGTGGCGTGACCAGTAGGTCTCGAACAGCACGAGCATGCCGAGGACGGCGACCTCGACCGAGCATGGAGCGTCCCGCGCAGCCAGGGCCAGGGCATCCCGCAGCAGTGGTTCGACCTCGTCGTGCTCGCCGTCCCAGAATCGGGCCTGCGCGCGGGCGAGCAGCACACACGCCTGCAATCCCCGCACCGGCTCGCGCGGGATCGAACCGGCAATGCTCAGTAGGCGCTGGGCGGTCCGATCGACGGCATGCTCGTCGCCCGCCTTCTGGCCGAGGATGAGCACGCTGAGCTCGGAGTTGATCTGCAGCTCGGGATCGCTCATGCTGACGGCCGACGGCTCGTCGCAGATCGAGTCGAGCGCACGAGCAGCCGAGTCACCGTCGGCGGTGAGCGCGGCGATCGTCGATCGGGCAGTCGATATCTCCGTTGCCCGGACGTCGTCGCTACCTTCAGGTACCGACAGCGGCAGCAGGTCGACCAGCTCTGACTGCGCGAGATTGTCGCCGTGGACGAATGCGTCGGCGAGGACACCGCGCGCGAGGAGCGAGACGGCCCGTGCCTCGTCCCGGGCGCACACCGCCCAGTGGAACGCGCTCTGCAGATCGCCCTGATCCTCGAACCACGTCGCGGCGCGGCTGAACAGCGCCTTACTGACCTCGGGTCCGCGCCGCTGGAGCAGGTACCGCAAGATCTCGCCCAAGAGGTGGTGGTAGCGGAATCGAGACCGGGCCGAGTCGAGCGGGATGACGAACGAGTTCGTGCGCGCCAATTCGGCGAGGATGTCACCGCACCCGCTGATCCCGGTCACCGCGGCGGCGAGGTCGCCGGTCACCACGTCGAGAAAGCCGGTCTCCACGAGGATCCGACGGGCCGGCTCGGGCAGAACATCGAGCACCTCGTCGATCAGGTACTCGCCGATACTGCCCTGGTCGACTGCGAATTCCGCCACGAAGTCGGCCGGCCGCTCAACCCTTTCCATGCGCATCGCGGACAGCCGCACGCCGGCCGTCCAGCCCTCGGTGCGGGCCGCCAGCGCCTCGAATTCGCGCGACGGCAAGGTGACCTCATGCGCGGCCAGGACGGCGTGCATCTCGGCGTGGGTCATTGCCAGATCGGCCGCCCGCAACTCGGCCACCTGGCCGGCGAGCCGGTAGCGGTGGAGGGGGACAAGTGGATCGCTTCGTGCGGCGAGAACCAACTGAAAGTGTGGCTGCGTCGACCGCAATACCGTGTCCAGCCCGTGGACGATTGCCGGATTCGTAAGGACATGCGCATCGTCGATAATCAGCACCAACGGCCGCGACGGCGGCCGCTGAACTTCCCGGAACAAGGCGTCGAAGGATGCGGTCTCCGGGTCCTCAGTGGCGCCAGCGACCAACTCGTCGGCGGCGGATACGCCACTGACTTGTACGGCGGAACGAAGTCGCCACCAGAATCGGCGCGGTTCGTTGTCCTCCACAGTCGGCGCAAACCAGGCGATCGGAACGTCGATGGACCGGGCCCATTCACTCAGCAAGACGGTTTTGCCCGAGCCCGGGCCGGCGGAAATCACGATGAGCGGTACGTCTCGGGCGGCGCTCAGCGCGGACGTCAGGCGAGGGCGAGGTACGTGGCGAGGCGGCAACGGTAGCAAGGGCACGTGGGCGTCGGCGGCTATCGGCACTGGCGACCCCCCTTCGACGGGCCACCTCGGGGGCGTGGCCACGGTCGCCCCTGCAGGTGCATGACCATACGCGAGAAGTGATCACCGGTAAATGGCCATTGATCCTACTGAAACCGCCTCCTCCGGTCCGATATGTGTTACTTGCGGACGGCAATCGGGGTGCGGCTCAGAATGGTTGATCTTTTAGTTTGTCTGCTCCGACGATTTGGTTAGCAGCTGAGGACCCCGCCTTCCTTGCGGATCATTCCCGACGCATGAGCCGTCTTCCCGCGCGTCTGATTGACTGGTCGCCATGCTGGCTCGGATTGCCGCGCGCTTGATCGTGCTCGCTGTCATCATCGGCATCGTCGCGGCGATCGTGCCAGGCATCGAGGTTCATGGCGGATTCGTCTGGCTACTGTGGATCGCGTTGATCTTCTCGCTGATCAACCTGATCCTCGGGCCGTTGTTCCGTCTGCTGAGCCTGCCACTGATCATCTTGACGCTCGGCCTGTTCCTGCTCATCGTCAATGCGGTCCTGCTGGCGATCACCGCCGGCCTGTCCGATCACCTGGACGTCGACAGTTTCGGCGCGGCCGTACTCGGCGGTCTGCTGATCTCCGTGTTCAGCTGGCTGACGGAGGTCCTGCTGCCGCTCCGGCGCCCCAGGCGGCGCGACACGCGCCGGCGCTCGGCGAGCGCCAGTGGACGAGGCTGACCCACCGGAAGGGCTGGTCGGGCGGGCCGGCCGCTGGGTTCATTCGGTCCGGGTGATGCGAGCGCGGCGACGCCCCGGGGAGAGTGCACCTGCAGGGAACCCTTACCGCTGAAGGAGATGCCATGGAATCCAACGGCTCGGCCCAGAGGAACCTCGGTGCGTTGGCGCAGGGTGACACACCGGTACTCGAGACCCTTGCTCAGATGACGGTCAACACGATGGAGCGGTCGGGACTGGACGCCGAGACGTACGCACTGGTACGGATTGCTGCGCTCGTTGCGATGGATGCCGCGCCCGTCTCGTACTTGGTGAACCTCGGCGCGGCCAGTGACCTCGGCGTTCCTCTCGAGAAGATCCAGGGCACGCTCGTCGCCGTCGCGCCCGTCGTCGGCACGGCCCGAGTGGTGTCGGCGGCCGGCAAGATGCTGCGCGGGATCGGGATCGCGGCGGCGCTTACGGACGACGAGGACGCCTGAACGCTACTGCGTGTCCCTGCCGCGGGGGCCTGACCGGTCGCGGCCGATGTTGGCGATCACCACTGCCACGATGGTGACCAGGTACAGCTGACCCATGAGTGCTTCGATGACGGCCAGGACGCGACCGAAGCTGAAGCCCGCGGTCAGGTCGCCATAGCCGACCGTCGTGAGCGTGACGTAGCTGAAATAGAGGTAGTCGGTTGGTGGGTGCGGTCCGGACTGCGCGAAGAACCCGTGCTCTGCGACGGTGCCGATCAGCATGTACGTGTAGGTGAAAAGCAGACCGATCAAGAGATACACGGCAAGCGCACCGGTAACGGTGCGGCGAGTCACCCGTGACTGCGCCGCAAGATGGTTGACAATCACGATGATCGCTCCGCCGCAGAGGAAAATGCCGACCCCCGTGAATCCGACTCGCGGCGGTTCCCCCCCGAAGATTTGAACAACAGCCGCGACGGCCAGCGCCGCGATAGCGACCACCAATGCGGCACGAAACACGCGTCGTGGTGACCCGGACGTCCAGAACGCGAAGATGAATATCAGGACTTGAAGCGCGCTGATGACAGGGCGCAGAGCGGTGGTCTCGAGCGGGGTGAGCACCACAACCACGACAATGAGCAACAGAACGATCTCGTAGCGGTCGCCGTCGCGGGTCCGCCGGGCAAAGTCGCGAGCCCGCAGACGGAGATCGTGAGCGCGGCCGCTGCGACGAACCAGATCCGGGCGACCCAAAGGGATCACCCCGCGCGTCGCGAGCCGACAATGCGCATACAGGTCCCTTCCATTACTGCCTACGTGTTCTCGACGATCTCGTGACCGAGCGGTTTTGCGCCTCACCCGAAGCCGGTGATATCCCAGATCGGTGTCGGGTCGCTCATCCGTACCGGAGGATTCGCGCTGTCCGACGTGCGACGGATAGTTGGTGCGTGGTGACACGAGCGATGCCCGGCAGCGAGCCGGAGCCGCCGCGACGCTCCTCGCGCGCATGGCTGGACGATGTGCTGAAGGTGGATCAGGCCGTCTACACGGCCATCGCACAAACGCCCACGCCGGCACTGGATAGCGGCATGCAGACGCTGTCGAATGCCGCGAACTACTCACGTCTTTGGCTCGGTGTGGCCGGGGTGTTGGCGCTTGCGGGTGGGCGTTCGGGCCGGCGGGCCGCCGTCCATGGCCTCGCCTCGCTCGGCGTGACCAGCGCATTCGTCAATATCGTTGTCAAGCGCGCGGGAGACCGGGCGCGGCCGGTGCGTCCGGCCCACCAGGTCGCGGCGCGCGTGGTGCGCATGCCGACGTCGCCTTCGTTCCCGTCAGGCCATTCCGCGTCAGCCTTCGCCTTCTCAACGGGAGTCGGGAGCGGCTGGCCGCTCGTCGCCGTGCCGCTACACGCGACGGCTGGGGCCGTCGCCTACTCGCGAGTTCATACCGGCGTGCACTATCCCGGGGATGTTGTGGTGGGCTCTATCCTCGGCACCGTCCTGGCGCAACTGACCACCCACGTTATCGACCGCTACCGCAAAGCTCGCTGACCGTCGGCGTGGCGGAACAGCGGAGCCGAGAACGCCTGCCGCAGCAGCAGTGCGCTGTCGAACCGGGCCGAAGGCGGGACGCCGGGGCGCTCTCGCGGCACCCGGACGCGGAGGGCGCCTGGGCGAATCGTGCAGCGCACCGGTGTGGGCAGCATCAGCGCCTCGCCGTCGACCCCGACCGGGATCTCATCGGCGTCCGCATCGACAACTACCTCGTGAGCGAGGAACTGCCGTAGGCCGCGCGCCTTACGGCCGCGGAGCAGTTCGACGGCCTGGGCCGCGCTGTCGACGGTCACCGCGATGACGCCGAGCACGCCGGTGTCCAGCCGAGCGCGCCGCCCGAGTCCGGCTAGATCCCCGAGCTCGTACGGGTTGTTGCTGATAAGCAAGGCTTGGGGAGCCTCGATCGTCATGCGCTGGTCGATGCGTACGAGCAGTCGCGGGCCGCGCCCGCCAGTTAGCAGATCGGGCAGCATGGAAAGCGTCGTTCCGCGCTTGTCGTCTCGATAGGCCGGGCTTTGTACGACTTCGGCGTAGGCGCCGAAGGACGCGTTGTTCACGAATGTTCGCCCGGCGATGAGCCCGAGGTCCAGGCGCAGTTCGACGCCGTCCGTGAGGGCCTCGAGGCCCAGAGCCGGCCGTTCCCGGTCCAGGCCGAGGTCCATCGCGAAGTGATTGCGGGTGCCGGCCGACAGAACCAGAAACGGCAGATCATGCTGCGCAGCGATGCCGGCGACAAGGGCTTGGGTCCCGTCGCCACCGGCAACACCAAGCAGATCCGCTC
>JBKPQM010000090.1:0-11874 GCA_046734095.1 Actinomycetota bacterium
GCACTCGACGGGCGGCGTCGGTGACAAAATCACGCTGCCACTGGCCCCGCTGGTGGCCGCGTGTGGGGCGGCGGTGCCGGAACTGTCCGGGCGCGGACTCGGCCACACCGGCGGTACGCTCGACAAACTGGAGTCGATCCCTGGCTGGCGGGCGCGCCTCTCGAACGACGAGTTCCTGGCTCAGCTGCGGTGTGTCGGTGCCGTAGTGTGCGCGGCCGGCGACGAGCTGGCACCGGCCGATCGCAAGCTCTACGCGCTGCGCGACGTGACGGCCACGGTCGAGTCGATCCCACTTATCGCCAGCTCGATCATGAGCAAGAAGATCGCGGAGGGCTCGTCCGCACTGGTGCTCGACGTCAAGGTCGGCAGCGGCGCGTTCATGAAGGACGTAGCTTCCGCCCGCTCCCTGGCCCAGGCCATGGTTGGGCTGGGTCGTGCGCACGACGTCCGAACGGTCGCCCTGCTCACGGAGATGTCGACGCCGCTCGGCCGGACCGCTGGAAACGCGCTCGAGGTGGCCGAGGCGGTCGAGGTGCTCGCCGGTGCGGGCCCCGCCGACGTCGTCGAGCTGACGCTGGCGTTGGCCCGCGAGATGCTCGTCGCGGCCGGGTTGCCCGACGCCGACCCGGCCGAGGCGTTGCGCGACGGCCGCGCGATGGACGTGTGGCGACGCATGATCACCGCTCAGGGCGGCGACCCGTTGGCACCGTTGCCCGTGGCGGCCGAGAAGCACATCGTTACCGCGCCTGAGTCCGGCGTACTCGCGCGCCTGGACGCATACGGCGTCGGCGTGGCCGCGTGGCGCCTGGGCGCCGGCCGGGCCCGCAAGGAGCATCCGGTCTCGCCGGGCGCCGGCGTCGTCCTGCTGGCCAAGCCGGGCGACGCGGTCGTGGCGGGCCAGCCACTGCTCGAACTGCACGCAGACGACCCGTCGCGCTTCGCCGGGGCGCTGGAGGCCCTCGAGGGTGCCTACGACATCGGGGCGGCACCGGTAGCGGTACCCTTGATCATCGAGCGCATCGCCTGACGCGCCAGCAGCGGAATCGCGCAACTTTTGGCAAGCTGACGCTGCCAAAAGTTGCGGGATCAGGTGAGGATGTCGTGGTGGGTCACCGGCCGGGGCGACTCGGATTCTGGTGGCGTACCGGCCCCGCACCCGAGACGCTGCGCGAGTCCGTACGCCTGCAGTGCGCGCAGGTCTGGAGCGAATATGCAGCCGTGCTGTATCTCGGGCGGCGCGGTGTGACCTATGAGGTGCCGGGCCGCCGTCGCGACGGCACGCGGCGCCATAAGCGCCCGCTGCGCTGGTTGGCCCATCTCATCGTGGTCGCCGGCGACGCCGTGTTGAGCGGCGTGCTGCTGTTGCCCGTGCTGCTACCCACCCTGCTCGTCCTCGAGGTGCTCGACGGCGTCGGTGCCGTCGATGCCACGTCGTGGGAGTTCGGCCAGCCGAAGCTTGCCGTTTCCGGTGCCGCGGGCACCCACGCAGTCGCGCTCGGCGATCAGGTTCGACGGCAGCGACGTGATCTGTGGCTCGTCTGGTCCGGCACTCGGATCGCCGTCGTCGCGGCCGACCACCAGCAACCCGCCCGCATCCTCTGGCAGGTCGATGACGCCGCCGCGCACGACATTCAGCCGGGTTCAGGGGTGATCGACTTCGCGGACCGATCCACGGTGAGCTTCGTCCCCTCCGATGCCGAACTCGATCGGCTGCGCGCGTTCGACGACCGGCCCTGAGCGGGCGGGAATTTCCGTTGCCGGCGCAGTACGCGTACCCACGGATGTGATCTTGGACTTATGGTCGATCTTCAGCCAGAACTCCAACATCATCGCGCCATACAAGCCGGCAGCGGACGAGCCGACCAGGCGGGAGACGTCACTCCCGGCGGCTGAACTGGGCGATGGCGATGGCGAGCAACCCCAGGCCGATCACCAGCACCATGGCGGCCTCGACCAGCGTCGGGACATGCCAGCCTGCCCACGTAACGCCGGGATCGAGGCGGCTGCGGGCCCCCGCGCTGAGCGTCAGCTCACTGAACACCACACGCCGCATCGGATCGACGGCATAGGTCAACGGGTCGACGCGATTGAGCGCCGTGAGCCAGGTCGGCAGCCCGGTGACGGGATACAAGGCCCCCGACAGGAAGAACAGCGGCATGACGAGCATCTGAGTCAGCGCCATGAAGGTCTGCATCTGCGTAACGCTCGCCGCCACCACCAGCGCGAACGCGGTGAGCATGAACGACAAGAGGATCTGCAGGCCTAGGATCCCGAAGATCAGCTTCGGTGTGTACGGCACGCCGATGAGTCCGGCCATCGCGATCAACAAGACGCCCTGGGTGGCCGCGACCGTAGCGCCGCCGAAACACTTGCCGATGACGATCGAGCTGCGTCGCACGGGGGCCACGAGCATCTCGCGCAGGAAGCCGAACTCACGGTCCCACACGACGGAGGCCGCCGAGAAGATCGCGGTGAACAGCACGGCCATCCCCAGGATGCCCGGGTAGAAGTACGTCCGCAGGTTGAGGCCGCCGGTGCCGGCCGAGGCCAGGTGGGACAGGCCGGTGCCCAACACGAACAAGAACAGCGCCGGTTGCAGGAGCGCCGTGGCGATTCGCAGCCGATCGCTGAAGTATCGGATCAGCTCGCGGTGCCAGACGATCTTGATCGCGCGCAGCTCGCTTGTCGCGGACCGGCGGGCCACTCGCACCGGGGCGACGGCCGGGACGACAGTCGCACTCACCGCGCACCGCCACGACGGAACAAAGCGGCGCCCGCGCGTAGTTGGTCGGCGACGCTCGCCTCGGCGTCGCGAATCGTCGTCCCGGTGTAGGACATGAAGACGTCGTCGAGCGACGGACGGGAGACGTTCACCGACCGGATCGCCACCGGAAAGTCACTGAAGAGCTTCGGCACGAACTGCTCTCCCTCCTCGACTCCGAACGTGACGGCGCCCTCGGCCATAGTCGCCGCGATACCGAAACGATCGTTGAGAGCGGCGATCGCGGCGGCATCGTCCTCGGTTTGGATCTGCACCCGATCCTTGCCGACGCTGGCCTTCAGCGCCTGCGGAGTATCGACCGCGATGATCTTGCCCTGGTCGATGATGGCGATGCGGTCGCAGTACTCCGCCTCATCCATGTAGTGCGTGGTCATGAAGATCGTGATGTGCTCACGGTCGCGGAGCTCGCGGATGTAGCCCCAGATCGATGCACGCGTCTGCGGATCGAGTCCGATCGTGGGCTCGTCCAGGAACAGCACGCGCGGCGAGTGCAGCAGGCCGCGCGCGATCTCGAGGCGGCGCTTCATGCCGCCGGAGAAGGTGGCGACCTTGCTGGATCGCCGGTCCCACAACCCCACCATGTCGAGCACCTCGCGCAGGCGCGGAGCAATCGTGGCGCGGGGCATCCCGTACAACTCGGCGTGCAGTCGCAGATTGCGTTCCGCGGTGAGGTAGCCGTCGAGGGTGGTGTCTTGAAAGACGAGGCCGATATTGCGACGGACCTCGTCGCGGTCGCGTACGACGTCGTAGCCAGCGACCAAGGCAGAACCCTCAGTCGGTTTGATCAACGTGCACAGGATGTTGATCGTGGTGGACTTGCCGGCGCCGTTCGGACCCAGAAATCCGAACGTTTCGTCGGCGTTGACGGAAAGGTCGATTCCGCGCACGGCGTAGATGTCGCCGTAGCGCTTCACCAATCCACAGACCGACACAGCCGGTGATTGCCTTCCATCGCCCAAATCCGGTGCAGCCTCCACGTGGCCCGAAAGTCGCCGATGTCAGTATTCAACAAGTGCCAGCTCTCGACCTGGCCTCCAGCCGCCCACTAGCTGCATGGCACTAGCGTGTCAGTCATGCCGACGCAGCTAAGCCGTGACAGCGTTGTCACCGCGCCCAAGGTGCTCCTACATGATCATCTCGATGGCGGAGTACGTGCTCAGACCGTGATCGACCTCGCACGGACCGCTAATTACGAGGCGCTTCCGACCACCGACGCGGACAAGTTGGACCAGTGGTTTCGCGACAGCGCGGACTCTGGCTCGTTGGAACGCTATCTCGAGACGTTCCAGCACACCGTCGCGGTCATGCAGACCGTCGAGGGACTGCAGCGAGTGGCCCGCGAGGCCGCTGAGGATCTTGCCGACGACGGCGTCGTCTACGCTGAGGAGCGCTGGGCGCCCGAGCAGCACGTCGAGCGGGGTCTCTCACTCGAACAGGTCGTCGACGCGGTCCTGGCCGGGTTTCGGCAAGGCGAGGCAAACGCCGCAGCCCGGGGCAAGCCCATTCGGGTCGGGGCCCTAGTGACCGCGATGCGGCATGCCGCCCGTTCGTCGGAAATCGCGGAGCTGGCCGTCGCTTACCGCGACAGCGGCGTGGTCGGCTTCGACATCGCAGGCGCCGAGGCCGGCTTCCCGCCGAGCCGGCACCTGGACGCGTTCGAGTACCTGCGCCGGGAGAACTTCCACTTCACAATCCATGCCGGCGAGGCGTTCGGGCTGCCGTCGATCTGGGAGGCGATCCAGTGGTGCGGAGCCGACCGGCTCGGTCATGGGGTACGCATCGTCGACGACATCGATGGGGACAATCTCGGACTGCTCGCCCAGTACGTGCGCGACAAGCGCATCCCGCTCGAGATGTGCCCGTCGTCCAACGTGCAAACCGGCGCCGCGCGCTCGATCGCCGAACATCCCATCGGGTTGCTCCGGCGGCTGTACTTCCGCGTCACGGTCAACACCGACAACCGGCTGATGAGCGGTACGTCGATGAGCCGCGAGATGATGCTGCTGGCCGAGGCGTTCGGTTATGGGTGGGCTGACCTGCAGTGGTTCACGATCAACGCGATGAAGAGTGCATTCATCCCGTTCGACGAGCGCCTGGCGATCATCAACAACATCATCAAACCGGGCTATGCCGCCCTCATGGCCTGAGCAGTCCACGAGTTTGTTTGGCGACCAGGACGCGCAGCGCGGCCGCGTCCACCTGGGCGCGGAACGTCGCATCAGCGGCGGCCCGGGCGAGCACTGCCCTGGTCATCTCCGGGATCTGGGCCGGGTTCACCGTCAGGACGACGTCGCCGCCTACTGCGACGAAGTCGACCGCGCGCGCTCCGGGCGAGAACGCCGCAACCTGGGTCGCGATGCCCAGGTCGTCGCTGATCACGACACCGTCGAAGCCGAGGTCGCCGCGCAGCATCCCGGTCACGATGTTGGGTGAGAACGCGGCCGGATGACGCGGATCAATGCGGTTGTAATACGCGGTCGACATCATCACGAAGGCAACTCCGGCCTTGATGCCGGCGGCGAACGGGGCCAGGTAGGCGTCATGGCGCGTTGTGACCTGATCAGTCACGGCGGCGGCCGTATCGGTGTTGGCGCTCACCCGGCCCAGTCCCGGAAAGTGTTTGACAGTGGCGTCGACGCCGGCGTCGGCTAGCCCTTGCGCGAACGCCGTGCCGTGCGAGGCGACGGCCGCCAGGCTGGATCCGAACTGGCGGGACAAACCGCCGATGGGCGGATTCACCGTGCCCGGCGGTACGGTGTCGACGACGGGTGCGAGGTCTAGGTTGACGCCGGCCGCGCGCAGCTGCGTTCCCCACCGCCGGGCATCCGCGCGCAGCTGCGGCGGCGCGATCTCACCTTGCTCGAGGGCAGTTGGAATGGTCGCGAATCCCGGGCCCTGCAGCCGCTGGACGTGTCCGCCCTCCTGGTCGGTAGCGATGAACAGCTTGGCTGTATTCGGTGCGGCCTCCTGGAGGCCCTGGCTCACCGAGGCGATCTCGTCGACGCTGCGGTCACTCGTGTTGATGAGGATCACGGATCCCACGTGATACGTGGTGAGAGCGCTCATCGTGTCGCCGCCCGGCCCGCCCGAGGCGGCGCCCACCATGAACAGCTGGCCCACCCGTTGCGCCTCGGTCATGGACTGGAACACGCGCCGGGCGTCGCTGGCTGGTGTCGACGATCTGGCCGGGGCGCTCGACGTGCTGTGCGTGGTCGGCCGAACCTTCTGTGGCGTGTGGTGCGACGTCGGCTTCGAGGGCGGGGCGGTGCTGGGTGCGCTCCGGGGTGCGCGGGACACCGTCGTCGGCGCACCCATCGGCGACGAGGCGCGTGGTGCCGTCGGGCCGGATGAGCAGCCCGCGACCACGGCGATGGTCGCAACGGCGGCGAGAGCGACCTTCACGTGGCCCACTATGGCAGCCCGCCATGTGTCTACCGGCCCAGCGCCGGTTCTCAGCGCTAGCCGGTGGCCCAGTCGAACGTGCGGGTCACGGCCTTCTTCCATTCGGCATAGCGGGCGTCGCGGCGGTCGACGGACATGGCCGGGCGCCACGCACGGTCCGCGGCCCAGTTGGCGCGGATCTCGTCGGGCGAACTCCAGAAGTCGACCGCCAGGCCCGCCGCATACGCCGCGCCGAGGGCGGTCGTCTCGACGATGACCGGACGGACGACGGGCACGCCGAGGATGTCCGCCTGAAACTGCATCAGCAGGTCGTTGCCGACCATTCCGCCGTCGACCTTGAGCGATACGAGGGAGACGCCGGAGTCGGCGTGCATTGCCTCCAGGACCTCGCGGGTCTGGAATGCTGTCGCCTCGAGCGCGGCGCGGGCGAGGTGGCCGCGGTTGACGTAACGGGTCAGCCCGACGATCGCGCCGCGCGCCTCGGGGCGCCAGTAGGGGGCGAACAGTCCGGAGAACGCCGGCACGAAGTACGCACCGCCGCTGTCGTCGACGGTGGCGGCCAGGGTCTCGACCTCGGACGCCGTCGAGATAAGGCCGAGGTTGTCGCGCAGCCACTGCACCAGAGAGCCGGTGACGGCGATCGAACCCTCCAGCGCATACACGGGGTCCTCGCCCCGACGGGTGAAACAGACCGTGGTCAGCAGGCCGTGCTGGCTGATGATCCGTTCCGACCCGGTGTTGAGCAGCAGGAAGTTGCCGGTGCCGTAAGTGTTCTTGGCGTCGCCGGGCGACAGGCACGCCTGACCGAACGTCGCCGCCTGCTGGTCGCCCAGGATGCCGGCGATGGGTACACCGGCGAGCGACGGCAAGCCGGTGACCTCGGCGTACACCTCGGACGAGCTGCGGATCTCAGGCAGCATCGCCGTGGGGATACCCATCTCGTCGGCGATGTCGGGCGCCCAGGCGAGCGTGTCGAGTTCCATGAGCATCGTGCGGGACGCGTTGGTGGCATCTGTGGCGTGCAACCCACCGCCGGTCAGGTTCCACAGCAGCCAGCTGTCGATGGTGCCGAACGCCAGCGCACCGGCAGCCGCGCGCGCCGACGCACCCGGCACGTTGTCGAGCAGCCAGCGGATCTTGGGCCCGGCGAAGTACGTCGCGAGCGGCAACCCGACCCGCGCGCGGTACCGGTCCGGTGGCCCGAGCGACTCGCAGATGGCCTGGGTGCGGGTGTCCTGCCACACGATGGCGGGCGCGATCGGCCGGCCCGTCGCGCGCTCCCAGACGACGGTGGTCTCGCGCTGGTTGGTGATACCCACGGCGGCGACGTCGGAGGCGTGCAACTCCGCCCGGGCAAGCGCGGCGGCGACAACCTGGGCGACGTTCGCCCAGATTTCGCTCGCGTCGTGCTCCACCCAGCCGGGGCGCGGAAAATGCTGGGTGTGCTCGACTTGCTCGACAGCGAGCACATGGGCCCCTCGGTCGAACAGCATGCACCGAGTCGACGTGGTGCCCTGGTCGATTGCGGCCACGGCAGAGGCGGCAGGCATTGCGCTAGCGTGCCAGGTGTGGGGGATAGTCCACCGTCGATACCGCGTGGCGGCGCCGCGTCTCGCCTCGATGCCAACTATCGCGAGGCAGCGTGGCACCGCCTGAGCAATGACTCGTTCGACGTCGTCGTTATCGGCGGCGGTGTCACTGGCGCCGGCGCCGCGCTCGACGCGGCCACCCGGGGTCTGTCCGTGGCCCTGGTCGAAGCTCGCGACTTTGCGTCGGGGACGTCCAGCCGCTCCTCAAAGCTGTTCCACGGCGGGCTGCGCTACCTGGAGCAGCTGGAGTTCGGGCTCGTCCGCGAGGCGCTGCGCGAGCGTGAGCTCATGACCAGCTACCTCGCCCCACACCTGGTCAAGGCACTGCCGTTCCTCTACCCGTTGACCCACCGCGCGTGGGAACGGCCTTATGTAGCAAGCGGATTGGCGCTCTACGACACGATGGTCGGCCAGAGCAGCGTCCCTGGGCAGAAGCACCTGACCCGAGCGGCCGCGTTGCGCCTGTTCCCCGGCCTTCGTCGCGACGCGCTGATCGGCGCGGTCCGCTACTACGACGCCCAGACCGACGACGCCCGCCACACGCTCACTGTGCTGCGCACCGCCGCCCGGTACGGTGCCGTGATCCGGGCGTCCACGCAAGCCGTCGGATTCGCGCGCGTGTCCGACCGGGTCGTGGGCGCGCGGGTGCGCGACGTCGAGGACGGCCGCGAGGCCACCGTCGACGCCGGCGTCGTCCTCAACTGCACCGGCATCTGGAGCGACGAGATTCAGGCCTTGTCCGGTGGACGCGGCCGGTTCAAGGTGCGCGCGTCCAAGGGCGTGCACATCGTGGTGTCTCGGGAGAAGATCATCGGCGACACCGGGCTGATCTTGCGCACCGAGACGTCCGTCCTGTTCGTTATCCCGTGGAAGAGCCACTGGTTGATCGGCACCACCGACACCGACTGGACCCACGACCTCGCCCACCCCGCCGCCACCCGCAGCGACATCGACTACCTGCTGGAACACGTCAACGCGGTACTCGTCTCGCCCCTCACCCACGACGACATCGACGGCGTATACGCCGGGCTGCGACCGCTGCTCGCCGGCGAGTCGGACGAGACGTCCAAGCTGTCCCGTGAGCACGCGGTTGCCCGCGTCGTTCCCGGCCTGATCTCCATCGCCGGCGGCAAGTACACGACCTATCGGGTCATGGCCGCCGACGCGGTCGACGCCGGGGTCGGTGATCTGCCGAAGCTGGTCCCACCCTCGTGCACCGACAGGGTGCCGCTGCTCGGCGCGGACGGCTATTTCGCCATGCGCAACCAGGTCGACGCGCTCGCTGCGGAGTATGGGCTGCACCCTTATCGTGTGCTGCACGTGCTGGACCGGTACGGCTCGATGATCCGCGACGTGCTCGAACCGGGACTGGCCGACCCCGCGCTGCTCCAGACCGTCCCGGCCGCGCCGGACTATCTGATGGCCGAGGTCCGCTACGCGGTCACGCACGAGGGCGCGCTGCATCTTGAAGATGTGCTCACCCGCCGCACCCGGATCTCGATCGAGTATCCGCACCGCGGGGTCGACTCGGCGCCGGCCGTCGCGACATCGATCGGCGAGGTCCTCGGCTGGGACGACGGGACGCGCGACCGAGAGATCGCCCAGTACGCGGCGCGGGTGCAAGCCGAGCGCGCCTCCCAGGCCAAGGACGACGACTCCGCAGCGGACGCGGTCCGCTCCGCCGGCCCAGAGATCCGCCCCGATCTGGTGGATCTAGCCCAGCCCGCCATCGCAACCCCCAGCCGCTGAGCCTAAACAGCGGAGGGCGACCACCGAGAACCCAGCCACCGGGCGATGAGCGCTCGCGCGAAGAACCCCGCCGCCGCTACGCGGCCCGCGCCGTAGGCGCGGAGCGGAGCCCCGGATTCACCCGAGCGCAGCGAGTGGTGGAGCACGGGGATCCGCCCGGGCGGGATCAGTTACGGCCGGTATAGGCAGGTTTCGACTTCGGCGACCAGGCTCGTCCACCGCTCGGGATCGATGGGGTCGTCGAGATCCTCGGCGTCGGCCTCCAGGTCGCAGAACACGACGAGGTCGCGCAGTAGCTCGGCCGATTTCGTGGACGGCGTGCGCATGTCGTAGCTGGCGTCGAGCAGCGGCTCGAACGCGGCGTCATCCGCCTCGGCCACTTCCTCCCACCGCTCGAGTTTGACCAGGGCGTGCTGCTTCGCCCGCCGGCAGTACCGGGCCAGGTCGGCCGGGTCGGTGAACACCGCGATCTCGCCTTCGTCGCCGAGGAACGCCGGCTCGCCGTCGACCGAACCTCGCACGGTCAGGTAGCGCGCGTCGGTGAAGACGAGTTCGATCGGTTCCGCGCCGATGCGGTCCCACACCGTCTCTGCGTCCAGCTCGTTGTCGCTGAAGTCGCCCTCCCAGCGCAGCCAGCTCTCGACCCGAGTGATGGCTCGTTCCCACGTTTCGGCAATGACGTCGCCAAGCTCGTTCCAGCGCTTGCGGCCGTCCTTGCCCTGGTAGGTGACCTCATCGCTGACCAGCTCGGCATATTCGGGCGTACTACCGACGAGGCGGCGCAGCGCGCCGTCGTCGCAGCTGTCGGCGATCCGCTCGACCATGTCGACAACGTTGGCGAGCGCCGACACGTGCACGGGATCCGGCTCGCCGGAGGCCCACTCGTAGACCTGGTCCAGGTCGTACGCATCGTCGCCGGACGGGCGCAGCTGGTCCGGCGTGAGCTTCATGACGCGGCCCCAGGCCGGGTGATCCGACAGGTCGTTTTCGTTTCCGGACGCGATGAAGTCGGCCAGCTCGCGGGTGTTCGCAAACAGCACGATCTTCGAGCCGTCGCCGAGGAAGCCCTGCCATTCCTCGCCGTCCTCGTCCTCCCAGGGAGGAGCCCACAGCGTGACGCCGATGCGCCCCCCGACGGTGAGCGTGATCGGCACGATGGTCGCCTCGCCGGCGCTGCTGGTCATGCGTTGCTCCTCGGATGGCGCTCGTTCGGACGTGAGCTGGTGCTGCCAGCATGGCAGGACGCCGGACACTGACTAATGCCACCCTGATCCCTCCGTTACGGGACGCCGCGGCAGGACCGCTACCAGAACCCGCGCCGAGCCGGTGCGCCGCAGCGCCTGGTCCGCTCCCCGGCCGAGCTGACCGCTTGAGGGCGCCGAAATTTGGTCGTCTCGGCCGGGAAGCACGCCACGCTTGCGCGACCCCGCGCCCAGTCGGCCCCGCAGCGGCAGCTTTGGTGGCAAAAGCCATCGAGGTTGTCGGTGGCCCTGTATAGGCTGCCGTTGTGCCCGCTCATACGAACGCGCTGGCCCAGGAGATCCGGCCGGAGGACCTCGAGCAGTATCGGCGGCAGCTGATCGGCTACTGCTACCGCATGCTCGGGTCGGCCTTCGAGGCCGAGGACGCCGTGCAGGAGACCATTATGCGGGCCTGGCAGCACAGTGCGAGCTTCGAGGGACGCGCGGCGGTGAAGTCCTGGCTCTACCGCATCGCCACGAACGTGTGCCTCGACATGTTGCGCGGCCGGCAACGGCGGGCCGAGCCGATGGATCTCGGCGGATCGTCCCGCGCCGACTCGTTCACGGGCGCGACGTTGCCCGAGAACGTCTGGGTGACGCCGATTCCGGACGCGCGCGTCGTCCCGGCCGACGGCGACCCGGCCGAGCTCGCGGCCCAGCGCGACAGCATCCGGCTCGCCTTCGTCGCGGCCTTGCAGCAGTTGCCGGCCCGGCAGCGGGCCGTGCTGATTCTGTGCGAGGTGCTGCGGTGGCAGGCCAGCGAAGTCGCCGAGTTGCTCGACACCAGCGTGGCCTCGGTCAACAGTGCGCTGCAGCGGGCCCGAGCCACGCTGGCCGCCCGTGAGACGAGCTCGCGCCTCGAGCCGATCGACGCCGAGCAGAAGGAACTCCTCGCCAAATACGTCGACGCCTTCGAGCGCTACGACATCACGTCACTCGTGTCGCTGCTACATCACGATGCCGTGATGTCGATGCCGCCGTATCCGTTCTGGCTGCAGGGGCCGACCGAGATGGGCGAATGGTTCCTGGGCGAGGGCATCGTGTGCAAGGGCGGGCGATTGCTGGCGACGGAAGCCAACGGCGGCGCGGCCTTCGGCAATTACCACGTCGA